>CALQBJ020000086.1 GCA_943328785.2 Bifidobacterium breve | reverse complement strand
GTGATTGGCGGCGAGGGGTTTGCGGGGGGCGCGTCGACCAGCAACAAGCTCAAGCGCGTCGAGGAACTGAACCAGCAGCACAACCTGTCGATTCAGGTGCTGACGGAAGAGGCGTTCTGCGAGCTGGTGGGGCAGCCGACACCGTCCGCGCTCACCCGGCAGTACTACGCCACGCGCGATCTGCTGGCCCGCTATCGCGCGCTGCGCGAGGACCACCTGCGCTATCTCGCGAAGTACGGGATCATCAAGCCGGTCCTCAAGACGAACGCCGACACGTTCTTCGCCTTCCAGGATCTGTCGCCGATCAAGCAGGCGAACGAGGAGATGAGCGCCGGTGCGACGTTCCGCAGTGTCCTGCGCACGCTGCTCGCCTCACGCCTCGGACAGCTTGCCTTCGACTTCCGGCTCGACGCCGCCCCGGCGAAGATCGTTGCGCTGCAGCCGCGCGCGCCGAAGGCGCTGCGGCTCGAATCCGCGCCTCCGCGCGACACGGAGAAGGCCGAGGACTACTTCCGTCAGGCCTCGGTGCTTGACGATGGGAACGACTCGACGCTCGATCAGGCGGCGGCGCTCTACCGCCAGGCGCTCGAGTGCGATCCGTACCTGGTGGCGGCGCTCATCAACCTCGCCAACATCCATTACACCCACCACGAGATGGTCGAGGCGCAGTCGCTCTACGAACGGGCGATTGCGCTCGAGTCGGACTTCTTCGAGGCGCACTTCAACCTCGGGAACATCCATCACGACCTCGGCGAGTTCGACGAGGCGCGCCGCTGCTACGACGACGCGCTGCTGCTCAATCCCTACTATGCCGACACGCACTTCTACATGGCGGTGACGCTGGAGAAGATGGGGCTGTCGCACGAGGCGAGACCGCACTGGCGCTCGTACCAGCAATTGGCGCCGCAAGGCGAATGGGTGGAGTTGGCGCGGGAGTTTTCGGAAGGTAGCTGAGCGAATGACAGATGGGCGACTGCTGATTGCGGGAGCGGCGTCGTGTCCACCTTCAGGTGGACGTCCGGCTGAAGCCGGACACTACGTCTGGCCAATCAGCAATCAGCCATTCAGTACGAGTAGCTGCCGGGCTCGCGCTTCTTCGGGGTGCGGCGCAGCTTGAAGAATTCGCAGTCCGGGCACCAGGAGTCGGGCTTGAAGCTGGTGCCGGCAATCGGGAGTACGTCGCGATGGCCGCAGCACTCCGGACCGTCTTCCGGAGGACGCCGCCAGCGGCACGACTTGAACTTGATGACCGCAGCCGAGAGTTCAGGCGTGGTCGCGGCTGGCGTTTCGTTGGGCGGAGCTGGGGAAAACGTATCCGGCATCCCGATTATTCTAGGACAACGCCGACGGACTTTTCCATGCTCTCCCACACCAGCCGATCGGCTGGATCGACCAGCGTGATCGCATTGCCAACTTCGTCCGCGCGTCCGGTGCGACCGACGCGGTGCACGTAGGTTTCGGGCGAGTCTGGCAGTTCGTAGTTGATCACGGTGTGGATGCCGGAGATGTCGAGTCCGCGCGCGGCGATATCGGTGGCGACGAGCACCTTGTAGCGCCCGCCCTTGAAGCCCTCGACCGCAATGCGCCGCTGATCCTGCGTGCGATCGGCGTGCAGCGCGACGCACTTGATACCGGCGCCATGCAGTCGCTGCGCGAGGCGATCGGCACCGACTTTCGTACGCGAGAACACCAGTATCGGACCTTCGGGACGCCGCAGGTGCTGGATGAGCCACTCGAGCTTGGCCGAGTCCTCGAGGAACTCGACGCGGTGCGTGATCGACTTCGCGGCGCGGCTGCGCTGGCCGACCTGGATGTACTTGGGCTCGCGCGCAATCTCGAGCGCCTGCTTCACGATCTCTTCCGGCACGGTCGCCGAGAAGAGCAGCGTCTGGCGGTCGGTCGGCAGGCCCGAGATGATGCGGCGGACGTCGGGCCAGAAGCCCATGTCCATCATGCGGTCGGCCTCATCGAGGATGAGCAGCTCGACCCCGGTGAGGTCGGCATTCTGCTGACGCATGTGGTCCATCAAGCGGCCTGGCGTCGCAACGATGATGTCGACACCAGCCTTGAGGGCCCGTTCCTGCATGCCCATCTCGACGCCGCCGTAGACGGCCGCGCTGGTCACGCTGGTGTGGTAGGCCAGGCCGTGGATTTCGTCCTCGATCTGGACGGCCAGTTCGCGGGTCGGCGCGAGCACGAGCACGCGGCTGCGCGGTCCGGACGTCGAGCCTGCCGGATGGGGATGGCGGGTCGTCGTGGTGAGCAGCGTCTGCAGCGTCGGCACGACGAACGCGCACGTCTTGCCGGTGCCGGTCTCGGCGCACGCAATCAGGTCCGAGCCAGCCAGCGCCAGCGGGATGACCGCGCTCTGGATGGGGCGCGTCTCCTTGTAGCCAAGATCACGCGTACCTTCGAGCAGTCGGTGATCGAGGTTCAGTGAGGCGAACGGGACGGGTGCGGTATCGCAGACCGTTGGAGCGAGCGAGATTGGCGTGGGGCTCGACATCGGCGCGAACGTGCGGGTGCGCGGGCGCCTTGAGCCACCCGTGCGCGGCGGTCCGCTGCGACTTCGGGAGGAGTTTCTATCGGTTGTCTTGGGTTGCAAATCGTTCTGGCTAGCGTGCGCGGAAGGTAATGATGCCCCGGACCGGATCGTACGGCGACACGCCGACGGTCACGCGGTCACCCGGCACCACCTTGATGCGGAATCGCCGCATACGGCCGCTGAGCTGAGCAAGCACTTCGTGTCCGGCGTCACACTGCACGCGGTAGAGACCGCCGCTGTGAACCGCCACCACGGTGCCCTGCATGTCGATGAGATCGTCCTTGCTCAAACGCCAGCATTCCTTTCCGTAGGTTTATCTTTCGTAACGCCACGCATTGTGCCACAGGGATGCCGGAATCGGCTAATTTGGCGGTGGGCGGTAGGCGGCCCTCCGCCCATCGCCGATCGCCCAACTACAGCCCGCGCACCGCCCTCTCCACCACGCGGGCGTTCTCGTCGTAGTCGTCCCCGCTCAGGTGCAGTGGCGCACCGAAGGCTACCCGAGCCTGGCCACGCCGCGGCCATTTCCAGCTGTGGTGCAGCACCGTGTCGAGGCCGTCGATGCGGACAGGGACCACCGTCACATCGAGCTTCGCGCCAATCATGCCGATGCCCGGCTTGAAGGGGTTGAGTTCCCCGGTGTCGGTCCGCTTGCCCTCCGGGAAGATGAGCACCGAGTAGCCGTCCTGCAGCACCTCGCCGATGTAGCGCAGGGTCTGGCGGGTGCCGGCCTCGCGCTGCGGCAGCGGGAAGGCGTTGAAGAACAACGCCGCCAGGTAGTAGTTCAGGCTGTTGGTGAACCAGGCCGTCCGGCCGAACTGCTCCGGGAAGAAGTGCGCCGTGAAGAACTCCTTGGCCATGGCCGGCGCCACGCGGTAGCGCAGGGCGGGCGGCAGCGCCATGAGGACGACCGGCACGTCGAAGTGACTCTGGTGATTCACCGCGTAGACCACCGGACGGTCGAGTCCAGTCAGGTGCTCGAGCCCCTCCACGCGCAGCCGCACGAACAGCCGGGCGAGCGGCAGGATCCAGGTCGGCAGGCTAACCCGGCGGATGAACCAGGCAAGCCTCGAGCGATTCCAGCCGGGGAACTCCACCACCTCGGTTGGCGCGGCGGCGCCGGTCTCGGCCCCGTGCTCGACGAGCACCTTCAGGTCGGCCACGCTGCGGGCGGCGACGAAGGCACCTTCGTCGATGCGTGCGCCGAACGCGTCCTCGAGCGCTACCATCAGCTCGATCCGTTCCAGCGAACTGAGCCCCAGTTCTTCGAGCGTCGCTCCAGGCGCGACCTCGTCGCGCCCGGCATACTTCGCGACGAGTGCGCTGATGGCGTCGGCGCCGGCGGCCACGAGCCGCGGTGTGCCCCCCGTGTTCGCCCAGTCACGAATGGCGGCACGTTTCAGCTTCCGAGTGCCGTCGGTGCGCGGCAGTTCCGGCTCGGGCCAGACCAGCGCGCGCCTGACCCGCTGGTGGTCGTCGAGTTGGGCATTCGCCGTGCGAACCACCGCATCGATGTCGGTGCCGGGATCGACGACCAGCACCGCGTGCACCCGTTCGTCGCTGCCGCCGCCTGCCCGCAAGCCGACGACCGCCGACTCGCGCACGCCAGGCAACCGGTTCAGTACCTTCTCCACATCCTCGGGGAAGACGTTCAACCCCTCTGGCGTGACGATCATTTCTTTCTTGCGGCCGCGGATGAACAGCTGGCCGTCGGCGCCGATCTCGCCGATGTCGCCGGTGTGGAACCAGCCGTCCTCGAACGCCTGCGCGGTTTCGGCGGCGGCGTTGAAGTAGCCCTGCGTGACGTTCTCTCCCCGCACCAGGATCTCGCCATCGTCGGACACCTTCATCTCGACGCCGGCGATCGCCTTGCCGACCGAGCCGCGCTTCGTGCCGAACGGATGGTTGAGCGTCACGATCGGCGCGGTCTCGGTCAGCCCGTAGCCCTGGATGACCGCGAACCCGAGATCGCCCCACCACTTCTCGAGGTCGCCATCGAGCGGGGCGGCGCCGACCACGAATGCCCAGAACTTCGCGCCGAACAGGCGATGTGCATCACGGTGATGCCACCAGCGGCCAGCGATGCGCGTCACGGCACGGGCCGCGCCGCTGCCCTGCAGCCCAGGCGTCTTCACCTGGCCGGCCTCTTTCGCAGACGGCGCGCTTCGCACTACATGTTCGCGGAGCACATCGAGGATCTTGGGGACGGAGACGAGCACCGAAATCCGGCGGCGCTTCACCTGGTCGGCGATGTCGCCGGGGTTGTAGCCGCGCATGAAGACCACCGTGCCTGACAGCATCGGCGGAATGAACGTGGCCATGGCCTGCCCGAACATGTGGCTGAGCGGCAGCAGGTTCAGGAACCTGAGCGGGCTGAACGGTTTCGCGTACGTGCGGTACTTCAGCACCTCGCCTTCGACCGGGACGATGTTCGCAAGGATATTCCTGTGCGTGATCACCACGCCCTTCGGCTCGGCCGTGGCTCCCGACGTGAAGATGATCTCGGCGACATCGTCGCGAGTAATGGTCACCGCAGGCGGCAGGCCGGTGGCCGACCAGTCGAGGTGGTGCAGCGGCCACGTGGGCGTCTGCCCAAGACCGCGAATCGGCGGCACGTCCTGGCCGAGCAGGACGACGCGAGCCTCGACGATGCGCGCGACGCGCACGAGAAAGTCGGGAGACGAACGGTAATCGATCGGGACGAGCACGACGCCGCAGAGCAGGCACCCCCAGAAGGCCACCAGCCACTCGGGCCGGTTCTCGCTGAAGATCACGACCTTGTCGCCCTTGGCGAGGCCGGCCGCGCTCAGCCGCGCGGCAAACGCACGTGAGGCGCGTCCGACATCGGCATAGCTGAACGTGCGTGTGCGAAACGAGTCATCGTGCACGATGAACGGTCCCTCGGCCAACGCGAGGTCGTCGAAGAAGTCGATGAGCGTGTCTCGGCGCACGGGTGAATTATGATGGAAGCACGGAGAAAAACATCACGACGACAAGGCGGCACTCATCGCCGCCTGTGCGTGCATGTACATGACGCCGGTCGAACTGTGCGAGCCCGGTCGCGGATTCAAGACATTCTGGAGCGCGCCGTCATCACGGACTGGCGCGGTATCGCCCCGATAACGTAATCTGGTCACCCTGCATGCGGATATTCCTCACCGGCGCCACCGGCTACATCGGTAGCGCGGTACTCGACGCTCTTCTCAAGGCCGGACATCAGGTCACGGCACTTGTACGCGACAACGAAAAAGCCGCGCGGGTGTTGGCGAAGGGTGCGTACCCGGTCGTGGGCTCGCTGGCCGATCCCGAATCGTACCGTCCCACCGCCGACGCGCAGGACGGCTACATTCACACGGCCTTCGACGACTCCGGCGCGGGCGTGCCGCTCGATCGGACGACCATCGACGCGCTGCTCGCCGCGGCGCGGCGTCCCCGTACGAGCGGAGCGCTCACCGCGGGTCCGCGATTCTTCATCTACACCTCCGGTACCTGGGTGGTCGGACGTTCGTCGGAGCCGGCCGATGAAAGCGCGGTGCTCAATCCGATTGCGCTGGCCGAGTGGCGAGTGGAACACGAGGCGATGGTGCTCGCCGCCAATGCGCCGCAGTTGCGGACCGCAGTCATTCGCCCGTCGGTCGTCTATGGCGGCGACAAGGGGCTGATCGGCGATCTCTTCAAGATGGCCACCAATGGCCTCGTCCGTGTCGTTGGTGACGGCAACAACCACTGGCCGGCAGTCTACGACCGCGACCTCGCGGACCTCTACGTCCGCATCGCCGGCAACGACGACGCGTCGGGCGTGTTCCACGCCAACGACGAAGGCGATGAGAGCGTCAACGACATCATCGCGGCCATCTCGCCCTATCTGCCGCACAAGCCAGACGTGCGCTACGTGCCGATCGAAGAGGCGCGCTCGAAGATGGGGCCGCTGGCCGACGCCATGGCGCTCGATCAGATCGTGCGCAGCACCCGGTCGCGTGCGATCGGCTGGAATCCCAGCCTGCACTCCGTCGCGGGCAACGCCGCGCGCCTGCTGGAAGAGTGGCGCGCCGCGCGCGCGTAAGCGCTCGTCACGCGCTCGCGGCGTCCGGCACCGGCGCCTCTCGCGGCAGTTCCAGTTCTCCCGCCATCACCGCATCGATCACGCCGTAGTCGAGCACCCGCTGCGCCGCCGAGCTACGGGATGAAGTAGAAGGCGAGCGCGATGATCGCGTAGACCGAGATGAGCTGCAGTCCTTCCACCCAGTTGCTCTCGCCGTCGTTCACGACCATCGACGTCGCGAAGACCGAGAGGGCAATTGCCGTGATCTCGAACGGGTGGAAGATGAGCGACATCGGGTGCCCGATGGCGAACGAGTAGAGGACGACGGCCGGCGCTACCAGCAGGGCGATCTGGGCACTGCTGCCCACAGCAATCTCGACAGCCAGCGTCATCTGATCGCGTCGAGCTGCGGCGATGGCCGAGTAGTGCTCCGCGGCGTTGCCGACGATCGCCACCAGCACAACACCGACGAACAACTCGGTGAAGCCGAACTGCTTCAGCGCCGGTTCGAGTGCGCCGACGAGCAGCTCCGCCTGAACCGTCGTGAGCAGGGTGCCCACCGCCAGCAGCATCACGGCGGAGGCGACCGTCAGCCCGCGGTGTGAGTGATGGGGCGACTGCGTCGGCCGGAAGAGATCGCGGTCCGACGTGAACGCGTACACGAGGCTGCCGGCGTAGGCCACGACCAGCACGATCGCCGTGCCGAGGCTCAGCTGGTCGATGGCCGCGGGTCGCGCCTCCAGCGTGCCGTATAGCGTCAGGTCGAACACGGCAGGCATCACCAGCGCCACGACGGCCAGAAAGAGCATGGCCGACGTGTTGGTCGCCGCGGTGCGGTTGAATTTCTGGGAGCGCCGGCCGAGGCCGCCGACGAAGAACGAGAAGCCAAGCACCAGGAGCAGGTTGCCGATGATGCTGCCGGAGATCGACGCCTTCACCAGTTCGACGTGCCCCTGGGTGAGCGCCACGACCGCAATGATCAACTCGGCGGCGTTACCGAACGTGGCGTTGAGGAAGCCGCCCAGCGCCGGCCCCGACCGATCGGCGAGTTCCTCGGTGCCGAGCCCGATGATGCCGGCCAGCGGAACGAGCGAGACCGACGCAGCGAGGAAGACCCACGGCGACCCGGGCAGCGTCAGGCTGAGCGCCCAGGAGAGCGGCGCACAGACGACGAGGAGGTTGAGGCGATTGGCGGTGATGGCCTTCAGGGCCGCGCGAAGAGGCGGCACGCCTAGTCCGCGAATCGATCGAGGTCTTCGTCGTCTGCGCCAGGCAGCAGGTCGAAGAACGCATCGAGACTGCGGTCGAGCGACCGCCGCAACTGCGGAATGGTGCCGTCGAAGGTGTGGAGCGTGACGCCGGCGGTGGTGCCGTCTGCCAGCGTGATCGTCGCGCCGTCCAGTCCCTGCATTGTTCCCTCAGGGATGAGCCGGACGCCGTAAACCAGGGTATATCGAGCCATAGGGAATTCTAGAGCATTGCTGATTGCTGATTGCTGATTGGCAGGCCGACCAATGACCAATGACCAATGACCCGTGGTTTCTACGCCGTCCCAGCAAACCGCGGCGTGCTCTTCCACGTCTGAACCGAGACGCGCTAAGTTGAGGGTGTGAGGCCTGTATTCATGACATCATTCCGGTTTCGTGTCGTCGCCGCTGCCGTCCTGCTGTGTGCCGGTATCGTCGGCTTCGAGGTTCGGCGCGTGGAGGCTCAGGCGCCGCAGCGCAGCGACGTGCCGAACATCGCGTTCGAGAAGTTCACGCTGCCCAACGGCCTCGAAGTCATCCTGTCCGAGGACCATCGGCTACCGCTGGTGGCCGTGAACGTCTGGTACCACGTCGGTCCGGCGAACGAAGAGCCCGGCCGCACCGGTTTCGCGCACCTGTTCGAACACATGATGTTCAACGGCTCGAAGCACGTGCCTGGCGATTCCCACTTCAAGCTGGTCGAAGGCGCAGGCGGAAGCGACGTGAACGGCACGACCGGCACCGACCGCACCAACTACTTCCAGACGCTGCCGGCGAACCAACTCGAGCTGGGGCTGTGGCTCGAGTCGGACCGCATGGGCTACCTGCTCGACTCGCTCGGCCAGGAGGAGCTGTCGAACCAGCAGGACGTGGTCCGCAATGAACGCCGCCAGAGCGTCGAGAACCGCCCCTACGGCATCGTCGACGAGGCGCTGAACCACCTGCTGTTCCCGCAGGGCCATCCGTACTACGCGAGCATCATCGGCTCGCATGCCGACATCCAGGCGGCGCAGCTCGACGATGTCCGGACGTTCTTCACGAAGTACTACGCGCCAGGCAACGCCACCATTGCCCTCGTCGGCGACATCGACAAGGTGGCGACGAAGAGGCTGGTCGAGAAGTACTTCGGCCCGCTGAAGGCCGGCCCGAAGGTGCCGAGGCCCACCGTCCAGACGCCGCCGATCACGACGGAACGTCGTGCCGTGGTGACTGATCGCATCGAGCTGCCGCGCCTGTACATGGCGTGGCTGACCGCGCCGATCTACACGCAGGCCGATGCGAATGCGGACGTGGTGGCGAGCGCGCTGGGCGGCGGCAAGTCGAGCCGTCTCTACAAGACGCTGGTCTACGACCGGCAGGTCGCGCAGGACGTGTTCGCCTATCAGCAGTCGATGATGCTGACGTCGACGTTCACCATCCAGGCTACCGCGCGTCCCGGGCACACGCTCGAGGAACTCGAGAAGGCGATCGACGAGGAGTTGGCGCGGTTCCAGGCAGAGGGAGCGACGGTGGCGGAGGTGGAGCGGGCGCGAAACGCCGCTGAAACGCAGCGCATCCGCGGCCTCGAGCGATTGGGCGGCTTCGGTGGTGTGGCCGACCTGCTGAACGACTACAACCACCACGTCGGCGATCCCGGGTTCCTGCAGAAAGACGTGGCGCGCTACGCGGCGGTCACGCCGGCGTCCGCGAAGACCTTCGCACAGACGCTGACGACGACCAGCCGCGTCGTGGTGCAGGGCGTGCCCGGCGAGAAGAGGCTGGCGCCCGAGGTGCCGAAGGGTGACGCGGCGACTGGCGCCGCGAAGACGGGCGCAGGGATCAACGCCGACGCTCCGTGGCGCGACACGCCGCCGACGCCGGCGGCAGCGCGCGCGCTCGCGCTGCCGGTACCGACATCGTTCACGCTCGCCAACGGACTCACGGTGCTGCTGAACGACCGTGCCGGCCTGCCGGTCGTGTCGGCTGAGCTCGTGCTGAAGTCGGGGAGCGGCACCAATCCGGCGGGGAAGCCTGGCCTGGCGAACTTCACCGCGGCGATGATCGACGAAGGGACGGCGACGCGGTCGTCGCTGCAGATTGCCAACGAGGCCGCCCAATTCGGCGGCACGCTCACGACCGGTTCTGGTGTCGACTCGACGCAGGCGTCGGTGACAGCGCTCTCGCGCACGTTTCCGCAGATGCTGACGCTGCTGTCCGACGTCGTGCGGCATCCGAGTTTTCCGGCGGACGAACTGGCGCGCCAGCGCGCCAGCCGCCTCGCGCAACTCGCGCAGCAGAAGGAGAACGTGAACGCGATTGCGAGTGCCGTCACGGCGGCGGCGCTCTACGGCGCGTCGCATCCCTACGGGTCGACCGAGCTCGGCACCGAGGCGTCGGTGAACGCGGTCACTGTCGACGACCTGCGCGCGTTCTGGACCAGGAACTACGTGCCGAACAACGCGGCGCTGGTGGTGTCTGGCCGCATCTCCGAGACCGAACTGCGGCCGCTCGTGGAGAAGGCGTTCGGCGACTGGCAGCGCGGCACACCCGACGTGCCGGCAGCGGTGGCGCCGTCGACGACTCGCGCGTCGATCGTGCTCGTCGACAAACCCGGGTCACCGCAGACGCAATTGCGCGGTGTGTCGATCGCGGCGTCCCGCGTCACGCCAGACTTCGAGGCCATGGTGGTGGCCAACGACATTCTCGGCGGTCTCTTCACCAGCCGCATCAACCTGAACCTGCGCGAGGCGCACGGCTACACCTACGGGGCGAACTCGCAGTTCGTGTTCCGGCGCTCGCCCGGCTTCTTCGTCGTCGCCACCGGTGTGCGCACGGATGTCACCGCGCCGGCGCTCTCGGAAATCGTGAAGGAGCTGGGCAAGATTCGCGATGGGGTGACCGGCGAGGAACTGACGCTGGCGCGCGATGCGGAGATGCGCTCGCTGCCGTCGGAGTTCGAAACCAGCAGCAACGTCACCACGACGTCGGCCAACCTGTTCCTCTTCGGCTTGCCGCTCGACCACTACGCGAACGCGCAGGCGCGCTATGCGGCGTTGACGGCGGAGCAGGTGAATGCCGCCGCGCGCAAGTACATCGCCCCCGACAAGACCCTGTTCATCGTCGTCGGCGACCGCGCGAAGATCGGTGCGGAGTTGGAGAAGCTGAACCTCGGGCCGATCGAGGTGTGGAACGCCGACGGCACGCGCGCGAGGAACTGAGTAGGGTGGGGGTGTCGTAGCTGTCGACCTTCAGCTCGGCCCGGACCGGCTGACTCCTGACACTACAGATGGGTCGCGTCTCTCGGTGCCACGCGTAGTGTCCGGCTTCAGCCGGACGTCGTTGCTGACGGTCACGTTGTACCTCTGATCGACTAATGAGAGAATCGGGCCGTGCCTTCACCCGTTTCCGCCCGTGCCGCACATGCCGTCGGCCTTGAGTCCGAACGCTGGCTCGCTCCCGCGCTGGTGCTGGCCTCGGTCACCCTCGGTGCCGCGCTGCAGACGTCCGGCGGCACACTGTCGCCGAAGGCACTGGCGCTGACGGTCGCCGCATTCGCACTGCTCCTTTCCGCCGCCGTCCTGCCACGCTCCCGGCGGCTCGCCGCGTTCGACACGGACGGAGTGCCGCTGCTCGCTGCGGCGGGAGTGACCGCTCACTTCTGGGCACTGTATACAAGTCAGCCGATCAACGTTCTCGGCGTGAGAGGTGCGGGCCTGTCTACAGGACTGTCGACGTTTCACGTGGGCCTGGCCGTATTGAACCTCGCGGCTGGCGTGGCGCTCTTGAGCCGGCGGTTCGCGTTCACGGTGGCGGCAACCGCGGCACTCGTGGCCGTGCACTTTGCGCTCGGCGTGTGGATCATCCAGCACAATCCTGGGCCGCCCATCGACGTTCACATCTTTCAGCGTGACGCAGTCGCCGCCCTCAGATCCGGTACGAACCCCTACGCCATCACCTTTCCGAACATCTATAGCCACGGGAACTACTACGGTCCTGGTGTCGTGGTCGACGACCGGGTCCAGTTCGGGTACCCGTACTTCCCCCTGAGCCTCCTCCTGGCCATGCCTGGCCGGTTGCTGGCGGGCGACACGCGCTGGGCGCAACTCGTGGCCATAGAATTGGCGGCCGTGCTCATGGTGTTCGCGCGCCGCGGCGCGTGGGGCCTACTCGCCGCCGCGCTGTATCTCACGACGCCGCAACTGTTTTATGTGCTCGCGCAGTCGTGGACCGAGCCGTTCGTCGTGCTTGGAACGGCCGCTGTCGTGTTCGCAGCCTGCCGCCGACCCCGCGCCGTGCCGTGGTTGTTCGGGGCGCTCGTCGCCCTGAAGCAGTACATGGTCTTCGCGTTGCCCCTGACCGTCCTGCTGGTCGGAACTCCTTTCAACCGCCGTCGGCTATTGACGTTGCTCACCAAGGCCGCGCTTGTGGGCGCTGCCGTGACGTTGCCGTTCGTCCTCTGGAATCCGGCGGCGTTCTGGAACAGCGTCGTCGCGCTTCAGTTCCACCAGCCGTTCCGGCCCGATGCGCTCAGCGTGCTGGCGTGGTGGGCGTCCAAGGGGCATGAGCAGCCGTCGGCCGCGATTGCCTTCGTCATGGCGGGCCTGGCGTCTTGGCTGGCCCTCTGGCGGCTCCCGCGCAGCGCGGCCGGGTTCAGCGCGGCGGTGGCCCTGACCTTCTTCGCGTTCTTCTTGTTCAACAAACAGGCGTTCTGTAACTACTACTTCTTCGTGATCGGTGCGATGTGCGTGTCACTCGCTGCGTATGGCGAACCGGTGGTGACCCCAGGGCCGACGCCGGACACGGACTAGAGGGTGCCGGACACCGGTCGACTACGGCACATCTTCGACTGGCTGCACGGCCTGCCACGCGCCACCACGGCGTCGGCGCTGGCAATCGCCTGCGTGATCCCCGCGCTCTGGCCAGGCGATATCCCGTTCATCAACGACGAACCGCAGCTCATTGCAAGCGCCGTAAGCGCCAATCACGCGCACCAACTCGCCAAAGTTGGGCTCCTTGGCACGTACGGCTTTGCCTACGGGCCAGCGCCGACCTGGGTGTACCAGCTCCTGATGGCGGTGAGCCACGACCTGGTGCTCGTGGCTGTGCTCCACGCGCTGCTCATGAGCGTGACAACCGGGGTTGCGCTCTGGTGGCTGTCACGGTCGCTGGGACTGTGGGTGTGGTTCGCGCCGCTCCCACTGCTGTCGCCGTACTTCTGGTTCTACTCGCGCGTCCTCTGGGACAACCCGTTCGTGATCCCGCTCGGCGCGCTTGCACTGGCAGGATACGCCGCGCACAACCAGTCGGGCTCGTCGACCGGGCTACGTGTGTCGGTGGCAGCGCTCGTGCTTCTTCCGCTCGTCCACTTGATGAGCCTCGCGCTGGTCGCACCCCTCGCCGCGCACATGATCGTCATACGGGGGCGTAGCCTGTGGACGCACAAGGTGAGCCTGACGGCGATCATTGCGGCCGTGTGTGTGCTCGCGTGGCCGTACTGGACCTACCTCGTGACCGCGCACGGCCCAGAGTCGACCCGGCGAATCGTCGTGCGGGGCGTGCTGTTCCCGCTCGCCGGCGGCCGCCTGTTCAGCGCGAGCGGCCTCGAGTACTTCTACGGCGCGCACCCGGTGTCAGGACAACTCTTCGGAGCCGCCGAAACCGTCTCGCTCGTTGCCTATCCGCTAGTGTGGCTCGGCATCATCGTCGCACTGCTCGCAGTGGGACGGGCTGTGCGGACTCGGACGTGGACGCCGCGCGCTCACGTGGCGGGGATCGCCGTCGCCGCGGTGGCCTGCCAGATGGTCATCGACGGCATCAGCGGCAAGTTCGAGCATCCGCACTACGAGAATGGCACCTGGATCGCGTTCGTCGTCCTGATGTGGCTCGCTGTCGACGCGCTCGCTGAGCGCCCCCTGTGGCGGCGTGCGGCGATGGCCACCACCGCGCAGTTGGCGTCGGCGAATCTCCTCGCGGTTGGCCTTCTCCTCGTGCGACTGCACGGGAGCGGCACGCGCGAGGTCTACGGGCCGACGCTGGCGAATCAGCAGGCGATCGGGCAGCAGTTGGCCGGCTACGCGCCCAGGAGTGAGGTCCAGTGCGACGTCATCATGTGGAACCGCTTTCCGCACGCGCTCGCGACAATCCGGGAGCTCACTCCGAGCCGGCACGGCGTCCTGCCGGTCCGGCCGCTGCTCCTGCGTTACGCGTCGGACAATCCTGAGTCTGGGTTGGTCGAACTGGTTGAGCGCTGAGACGCCGGCAGGCCGGCGCGGCGCTTGGTGTCCGCCAGGATGAAGTCCACGTCGGGGGTCGTCTCGGCGACGATGAAGATCTGATACGCGAAGAGTGATTTACTGATCGCGATCAGGACGTTATTGATCGCCAGCCCTGTCCTTCCGAGGACGCCGTCGCCGAAGACCTTCGGAAACGGAGCCGGCACGCCGCGGACGGTCTTGATCCGGAAGCCGGCATCGACGAGCAGCCGCCGCAGCGAACGGAACGTGAACAGGCGCGTGTGGGTGCGATCGAGGATTCCGGCTTTGCCGTAGTTGAACTGCCCGAATAGCAGCATCATCCGCTCGGCCGCGAACGCGATGTTCGGCGTCGATAGCACGAGCGTCTTCGCGGTGTAGTCGAACTGCGCGCGCACGCGGTCGAGGAACTGTTCGGGGTCCTTCAGGTGTTCGATGACATCGAGCAGCAGCAGGTAGTCGTACGGACGGACGTCGAAGGTCGGCGCCTGGTCGAGATCTTGCGTGAAGACGCGGACGTCGGGATCGAGCGCGCCGGTTGGCTCGAACTGGTCAACCACCGCCACCCGGCAGCCGTTCTTCACCAGTTCACGGGCAATTCCCCCTGGTCCCGCGCCGATGTCAAGTACGCTGGCGCCCCTGGGAACGGCATCGAGCGCGAACTGGTGGCTACTCGCATAGCCGAGCTTCAGGTCGTAGTGAATGTTCCCTTCGCTGCGCGGCTCGAACCGACGCCGATAGAGAATCCCGGACCGGTGCGCCACGTTCCTGAGCGTCGCGACCATTACGTTCTTCGCATACGCCATTCCGTTGACACGGCAAATTTCGTCGCCGTAGTAGGTCGGGATCGGTAACTCGACAATGCGCTGGCCGGCGTTCATGAGCTGGATGATGATCTCGGTATCGAAGTGGAAGTCATTCGAGTTCAGCCGGTAGGGGATCCGCTGGAGCGCCGCAACCGAGTACGCGCGGTATCCGCTGTGGAACTCGGTCAGGTGCGACCCGAGGAGC
>CALQBJ020000085.1 GCA_943328785.2 Bifidobacterium breve | reverse complement strand
GTAGGGGGTTGGGCTTCTACTGTCCGCTGCCCATGATGTGCGTGGCGCGCACTTCGGCGGCAGCGCGGTGTCCCGACTCGACGGCGCCGTTCATGTAGCCCTGCCAGCGAAGGCTGGTGTGTTCACCCGCGAAGAAGAGGCGCCCGCAGGGCTGCGCCAGCCAGCCGCGCAGGCTCGGCTTGTACGCCGGGTCGAACAGCGCGTAGCCGCCGCGCGACCACGGGTCCGACTCCCAGCGGGCCTGCCGCCATGCGACCAGGTCGGTCTGCTTCGCGCCAAGCCATCCAAGCCCGCGCACAATGCCCTGAATCCCTTCGTGCTCAATGATGGTGTTGGTGGCGTCGGAGGCGGAGCCGCCGGCCAGCAGCGCAAAAATGCCCGCCTTGCCACGCTGCTCTTCGTTGCCTTCCCAACCCGCGCCAATCGGCAATGGCGACCCGAACGCGCGCGGCCGGCCGGTCTTGCGCCAGAAGCGCGACGTGAACTGCAGGAGGGTCTTGGTGCCGCGGCCGTAGGGGAGCGAGGCGACGGCTTCGTGCTGCTGCGCCGGAAGGGCAGGCGTGATGGGGACGCGGCGGAGGAGTGGGGCCGGCAGGGCCAGCACGAGGTAGTCGGCCTGCAACTGCGTGCGCGACCGGCCGTTGCGCAGGGAGGCGCGAACCGTGCCGCCCCGCTGCGACACGGCCAGCAGTTCGGTGTTCAGGTGCACCCGTTCGCCAAGCAGCGCCGCCAGCACGGCGGTGAGGCGGTCGTTCCCGCCTTCAATCCGGAACATCTTGCCGGGCGCCGGCGCTTCGTCCTGCGAAAACTGGTCGACCAGTTGAAGCAGCGACAGTTCCTCGGGGTCGGCCAGGAAGAAGCCGCGCAGGCCGAGGCAGGTGGCCCGCAGCTCGCTGTCGGCACCGATGTCGTCGAGCCATCGCGCCACCGAGCGGCGCCCCATGTCGGCCGCGACCGGCGAGTCCCACCGGCGTTCACTCCAGCGGTAGCGCTGGGCGAGCCCGGCCAGTTCGTGGCCGACGCGTTCCCAGCCGCGGGCCGCACTCCGGGGGACCAGTTTCACCTCGCCGCCCTGGTCGGGACGGGCGTAGCCAAAGCCGTTGCTGAGAATGCGCACCTGGGAGAGGCCGAGCTCGTCGGCGAGGCTGCGGATGGCGTGCTGTTCCTCGTCGATCATGTCGCCGCCGGCTTCGGCGTGCTGACCGTCGATGAAGCCGTCCCGGAGGGTCCAGACCCGTCCGCCGACCCGGTCGCGTGCCTCCACGACGGTAACGGAGGCGCCCATGGCGGCGAGGTCGCGAGCGGCCACCAGCCCGGCGAGGCCGGCTCCCGCCACCAGCACGGAGGCGCCGCTCAGACTCATATCGGGCGTTGTCACAGCTTCAACTGTAATGGGAAATCCGAACCCGGTGCGGTCCTGTTTCGGCCCGGGCCGTCCGGACGCCAGGATCTGCGGCAACTTGCCACAAAGTCCGGGGGCAGGAGACGCAATCTCGAATGCCCTTAACCCGCTGACCTGTGGTAGTTTGTCGCATGATTTCGATGAAGTTCGGCCTCCGGGCCATCTGGTCCGGCGTGGCGTGTTGTGCCTTCCTTCTCGTTGGCGCGCCAGTCGGTGCGCAGCCTCAGCAGCACGATCACTCGGCGGAGCAGCCTGCCTCCGAGCAGCCGAAGCCGGCGGCCTCGAACCGCGGCGAGCAGTACCGCATTCGGGTGCAGCGCGCGGCGGGCGCCCTGCAGATCGACGGCATCCTCTCCGATGACGCCTGGCGGACCGCGACGGTCATCGACAGCTTCACGCAGCAGGAGCCGATGAACGGTCAGCCGGCGACCGAGCGGACCGAAGTGAGGATGCTCTACGACGCCGGCAACCTCTACATCGGCGTGCACGCGTTCGACTCCGATCCCGACCACCTGCGCGCCACCGAGATGCGGCGCGACTCGTCGCGCATCATGGACGAGGACAACTTTCAGGTCATCCTCGACACCTTCAGCGACTCGCGGTCGGGCTATATGTTCGTGACGAACCCGCTCGGGGCCAAGCTTGAGCAGCAGATCTTCGAGGAGGGCGGCGGCAACGTCCGCGGGTCGGCCTCGAACATCAACAAGGACTGGAACGGCGTGTGGGAAGCCGTGTCGCGCCGCACCAGCGACGGCTGGGTGACCGAGATCGCGATCCCGATGGTCACGCTCCGCTCGCCGGACGTGCCGGTGCAGACGTGGGGCCTGAACTTCTCGCGCAACATCCGCCGCAAGAACGAAATTGTCTACTGGTCGCCGATCCCGAAGCCGTACAACCTGATGCAGGTCAGTCTGGCCGGCTCTCTCACCGGCATGACCGACCTCAATCGCGGCCTCGACCTGCGGCTGAAGCCGTACGTGACGGCCGGTGCGAAGTACGACCGGGTCGGCTCGACGTCGAACACCGACGGACTGAAGGACGTCGGCCTCGACGTGAAGTACGGCCTGGGCCACGGCCTGGCGCTCGACCTCACGGTAAACACCGACTTCGCGCAGGCCGAAGTGGACGAGCAGCAGGTGAACCTGACGCGCTTCGCGCTGTTCTTCCCTGAGAAACGCGACTTCTTTCTCGAGAACTCGGGGCAGTTCACCGTCGGCACGCAGGGGCTCGAGCGGCAGATGGATCTGTTCTTCAGCCGGCGTATCGGCCTGTCCGACACGGGGCAGCCGATCGGCATTCGCGGCGGCGCCCGCCTCACCGGCAAGGTGGAGGGGAATAACCTCGCGGTGATGGACCTGCAGACCGAGGAGTTCGGCGGCCGACCGGCCGACAACTTCCTCGTGGCGCGTTACAGCAAGGACATCAACCGCCGCTCGAAACTCGGCGGCCTGTTCATCAACAAGGAGTCGATGAACTCCGCGCGCTTCAACCGCGTGGTCGCCGCCGACGCGCTGTTCGCACCGAATCGCGCCTTCTCGCTCCACACCATCGCGGCAAAGTCGATGACGCCAGGCGTCGACACCGATAACAACGCGTACCACGCCCGCGCGCTCTACCTCGATACGCGGTGGCAGACCTACGCCGAGTTCTCGCAAATCGAGCCGAACTTCAACGACGAGGTCGGCTACGTGCCGCGCACCGGCATCCGCCAGTCGAAGATTCACCTCGAGCGCAACCCGCGTCCAGGCGGTCGCATCCGCGTGATGGAACCGATGATCAACGTCATCTACATCACCGACATGCACAACCGCCTGCTCACCAGGCGCAATCACCAGATGCTGGGCACTCGTTTCCAGAACGGCGCCTACCTGAATATCTGGTGGAACCACTGGTTCGATCAGATCGACGCGCCGTTCAAGGTGCAGACCGTCACCATCCCGCGCGGCACCTACCGGTACAACGAGGTGAACCTCACCTTCAACTCGAACCCGGCGCGCCGCGTCTACGAGCAGTTCACCTTCTCGCCGCAGACCTACTACGGGGGCAACCGCACCGACGTCTCGGCGACGCTCGGCCTGCGACTCAACAACCGCGCGTCTGGCGAGTACTCGATCCAGCGCAACGACGTCGACGGACCGTGGGGCGCGTTCATCGTGAACCTGAGCATCCTGCGTGTCGACATGGCGATCTCGCCGCGCCAGACGGTCCGCTCACTGTCGCAGTACAACTCGCTCACGAATCAGCTGTCGCTCAGCTTCCGCTACAACTTCATCTACAAGCCGGGCAGCGATATCTACGTCACCTACGACGAACTGCAGACCGACACCCTCGGCCGCCCAATCGGGCGCAACCGGCAGTTCGCGGTCAAGACGACGTACTTGCTGTCCCGGTAGGGCGGGCTGAATCGTACTCAGTGTCTCGGAGGGCCACTTCCTTGAGAGGATGGGTCCGATGGGACGACCACGTAACGATTCGCCAGATTCGCGACGCTCGCGTGGATGGACTGGTTCAATAAGCAGGCGCTCCAAGATTCCAGGTACGGTTCAGTTTCATCATCCGACCAAGTCGGGTATGGTGACCGTGGCGGGCCAACAAATCTGGAGGTGCCGCCAGAAACACTCAATCGCGTGCTGAATCAAGCGGGCGTGAAGCGGTAGGGGCGCGGTCTGATGGAGTACTTAGCCGTCACGATCGACGCATCACCTGGCGCTGCACCCGACGCCGCCGCACTGGATAGGCAATTGCCACAGTCGATCGGACCATGGACAAGCCGACAATGACGCCACCACTTCCCAGGAATGAAGCGGAGCGCCTGCGCACACTCCGACTGTTCCGGATTCTTGACAGTGGAGCTGACAATGCGTTCGACGAGCTCACTCGCTTGGCGGCGAGTATTTGTGACACCCCGATCGGCCTGATTACCCTCGTTGATGAGAATCGCCAGTGGTTCAAGTCGCGGATGGGCCTCGACAGGCCGGAAACGCCCCGCGAGATAGCGTTTTGCGCCCATGCGATCCTTCAGGATGATGTCTTTGTTGTGGAAGACGCCCACCAGGACGAGCGCTTCGCCAGCAATCCCCTCGTGACGGCCGACCCATCGATCCGTTTCTATGCCGGGGCGCCGCTGACCGTGGCGGAGGGCGTATCGCTTGGAACGCTCTGCGTGATCGATCGCAAGCCACGGCAGCTCACGCCAGCTCAGTTGAATTCGCTGAAAGTTCTGCGTCAGGCGGTGGTCACTCAGCTCCAATTGCGCCGCGCCGTAGAAGATTTCCGCCTCTTGGAACAACTGTTTCCAATGTGCGCGTGGTGTCGGCGCGTGCACGAGCCAGATGGCTCGTGGTCCACGCTGGACGACTACGTGGCGAGGTCCCGTCAGGTGACACATGGCATCTGCGAGGACTGCGCGGCTCGCATGGCGACCTCGTCAGAATAGTTCGCAGCTGTAAAGGGCGGACCCTCCAGGCCTACTCCTGCACCACCGTATAGCCCTTCGCGCGCAGCATGGCGATCAGGCCGTCGATGCCGACGAGGTGTGCGGCACCGACGACGACGAACGCCGGCTTCGGGCGGGCGAAGACCGCTTCCAGTTTTGGCAGCCAGGCGCGGTTTCGGTCGACCAGCAGCCGCTGGTACATCTGCGGATCCGACTTCAGGTCGCGCAGTACGATGCGTTCGATGGCCGGGGCGTCGCCGGTCTTCCACGCCCGCGCCATCTCGCCCACGGCCTCCTGCGTCGCCCCCATTTCCTTCAGTGTGTCCGCCAGCATCTTGTCCTGCAGCGGCATCGACAGGCCGTCGAACTGCGCGATCTGGAAGTCGAGCGACTCGAGTCCCTGCACGCCGACGTTCTTCGCCGTCGCCCGATCGTAGAAGTGGCGGTCGAGCCCCAACTCCGGATCGAAGCCGGCCTTCTGCCACTCGAGCCCCTGCAGCGTCAGCGCCAGCGCCCACGGCTTGAACAACTGCAGCGGCGCCATCGGCAGCCCCATCTCGGCCACCTTCGCCTTGACCGCCGTCATGGTCGGCGCGGTCAGCACCGACTCTAGCGTCTGCCCGGCCGGCATCATGCCGCGCTGCAGCATCAGCATCTGCGACGAGGAGGCCATCATCTCGCCCATGTCGAGCTCTTCGACCAGCAGGTCGGCCTGCGCGAACGCCTCGTCGAACGCCGGCGCCAGCGGGTAGTACTCGCTGGTGAGCAGGTGCAGGGATCCGGCGAGGAACATCGTCCCGCCGCGCGGCCCGGTCACCTTCCACAGGAAGTTCGCGGGCGCCGCGGCCACCTGCAGGGCGGCGATGGTGCACAGCGCCACGGCGACGAGGGACGCGTGCCGCGCGACGGTGCCGGCACGCAGCGACACGAGACGGGCGGCGAGGGCGCGCGCGCCCATCATGAATCGCATCTAACGAGCTCCTGACGCGGCGCTGCGGCCGCGCATGTAGGCTTCGATGTCGGCGATGCGCTTCGGCACGGCCGACGACAGGTTGCGGACGCCGGTGGTGTCCATCACGAACGAGTCCTCGACACGGACGCCGATGTTGTCGTACTTCGTCACCGCCGCCTGGAGCTTCGCGATCAGCTCGAGGTTCGCCGGGGTCTTCGGCAGGTTGTCGAGCACCGACTGCCGGATGTAGAGCCCGGGTTCGATGGTGAAGGTCATGCCCGGCTTCAGCTCGTCGTTGCGGCTGCCGACGTCGTGCACGTCGAGCCCGATGAAGTGCGACGTGCCGTGCGTGTACCACATGGAATACTGCGGTCCCGTCGCGTCGGTGATGAGCCCGAGCTTCAGCAGTCCGTCCTTCAGCACCGCCACCGTCCGGTTGTGAATGGTGGTGAGCGTCGCGCCAGGCTTCGCCACCTTGATCGCTTGTTCCTGCGCGTCCAGGACGATCTTGTAGATGTCGCGCTGCACCGCACTGAACGTGCCGCTCACCGGATAGGTGCGCGTGATGTCCGACGCCTGGTAGCCGTAGTTAGCCGCGGCATCCACCAGCAGCAGGTCGCCGGCCTGCATCTGCCGGTCGTCCTCGGGGTAATGCAGGACAGTGGCGTTCGGGCCGGAGCCGACGATGGAGGGGTAAGCCCAGGAGACGGCGCCGCGGCTGCGGTGCACCGCTTCGATGGCCGCCTTCACCTGATACTCGAACACGCCTGGGGCGGCGGCGCGCATCCCGGCCATCTGCGCCTCGGCCGAGATATCGGTGGCCTTCGTCAGTTGCGTCAGTTCGTACGGCGTCTTCACCATGCGCAGCGCCTTCAGCGCCGGCGTGGCATCGATGGCGGTATAGCCAACGTAGCGATCGCGCAGTTGCTGCACGAAGGCCTGGGTGCGGGTCGGCGGGGCGCCCGGTGCTCCGGTGTCCATCGGGACGGCGATACGCGCGCGCCCTTCGCCGAGTGCCGCGAAGAACGTGGCCGCTTCTTTCTCGTCGATTGTGGCGCTGTATCCCCGCTGGCCGAGGATGCCGTCGAGAAACGCCTCGAAGCTGCCCGACGACAGCACCGTGGCGATGCCGGTCCGCTCGCGCGCGTCGTCGCGACTGAGCAGGCGTCCGGTCCAGTGCTCGCGCTCCGGGTTGCGATCCTTGATGAACAGCAGCTCGCGGCGGGTCGCGTTGCCGGGCATCAGCACCAGGATGGTGTCTTCCTGCGTCATGCCGGTCAGGTAGTAGAGGTTGCTGTCCTGGTGGTATTCGTAGTCGACGTCGTTGGAGTAGACGCGGGCGGGTGCGCTGAGCAGCACCACCATGGTGTCGGCGCCGAAGCGCTGCATCAGGCGCTGGCGGCGCGCGGCAAGGTCGTCGCTGAAGTCGCTCGCGAAGACCGGACTCGCGGCGAGGAGAAGCAGCAGAGCGGCAGCGGCGCGTCGAGCGAGCCTGGACATGAGTAACTCCCGGGGGAAAGACTGCAGGAATTATACTGACGGGCATGGACGGGCTGGCCTTCAAGTCGCGCGACATCGAAGAAACGGTCGATGTCTACTTCTTCAGGCGGCTCGGCATCGTCTTCGCGCTGGCGGCGCGCGCGGTGGGCATGTCGCCGACAGGGGTCACCTTCGTCGCCATGGCGGCCGGGGCCGCCGGCGGGGCGCTGCTGGCGTGGCCGCACTCCGCCATGCTCGGCGTGGCGCTGCTGGTGCTGCACGGCGTGCTCGATTCCTCTGACGGCCAGTTGGCGCGTCTCACCGGCAACTCCACCGAGTTCGGCCGCATGATGGACGGCGTCGCCGGTTACGTCACCCACATCGCGATGTACTTCGGCATTCTCGCCTCAGGGCTGTCGCGCGGGTGGGGGTGGGAACTGGCCGGGTGGATGCTGTTGGCCGGTCTCTCCACGATCGTCCACGCGCAGATGTACGACTACCACCGCTCGGCCTACGTGGCCTACGTCACCAAAGGCGAACCGCCGCCGGCGGTCGTCGGCGCCCCGAACGCCGGCATCGTCGGCGCCTACGAGGCGATGCAGCGCGTGATCGTCGGGCTGCACCCGTCGGTCGAGCGCGTGCTGGTGTCGCGGTTGGTGAATGGCCGCGTCGGCGACGCGGACCGCCAGCGCTATCGCGCCTGCTTTCACGGACCGATCGTCTACGGCTGGAACCTGATGGGCGACAACCTGCGGCGCCTCACCATCCTCATCGCCGTCTGGTTCGCGTGTCCGGAGTGGTTCATCTTCGCGGAGATCGTGCCATTGAACCTGCTGATGATGGCGCTCTGGTTCCGTCAGCGCGACGCAGACCGGCGCTTCCTGGGGACGGCATGACGAGCGGCACGGGCGCCTGCCGCGTAGTGGCGGTCGAATCGGCCTCGCAGCGCCGCGCGTTCATCGAGCTGCCGTACCGTCTCTACGCCGACGACCCGCACTTCGTCCCGCCGCTGCGGCGCGACGAGCATCGCCGCTTCGACCCGGCGCACAACCCGTTTCTTCACCATGCGGACATGCGACTGTGGCTGGTGCTCGATGGCGAACGCGTGCTCGGCCGCATCGCGGCCATCGACGATCGGCTGCACAACGAGGTGCATGGCGAGCGGGTCACCTGGTTCGGGTTCTTCGAGGCGACGAACGCCGCGGTGGCGCGCCGCCTGTTGGAAGCCGTCGAGGCGCACGCGGCTCAGCGCGGCAGCACCGCCGTGCGCGGACCGGTGAATCCGTCGCTCCACGAAGCGGCCGGCCTGCTCGTCGACGGCTTCGACGACGACCCGTATGTGCTGATGTCGTACAACCCGCGAACGTATCCCGCGTTCATCGAGGGTGCAGGCTACGGAGCGGTGAAGGATCTGTTCGCGTGGGATATGGACGTGCGCGCGCCACTGCCCGAGCGGCTGACGCATATCGCTGACCGCGTCCGCAACCGCTTCGGCATCACCATCCGCCCCGTGAACCTGAAGCGCTTCGACGAAGAGCTTGAAGTCCTCAAGGTGATCTACCGCGCGGCGTGGTCGGACAACTGGGGCTTCGTGCCGCCGACCGACGCCGAGATCCGTCAGCTCGCGGTCGACCTCAAGCCGGTGGCCGATCCGGAACTGGTGCTGTTCGCCGAGATGAACGGCGAGCCGGTCGCCTGTGCGGTGGCCATTCCCGACGTGAACCAGGTCTTGAAGCGCATGCGCGGCAACCTGCTGCCGTTCGGCGTCGTCCACTTTCTCCGTCGCAAGGCCATCGTCACGCGCCTGCGGATGCTGCTGGTGGGTGTGCTGCCGCAGGCACGGAAGCTGGGGCTCTATCCGCTGCTCATCGCCGAGACGAAGGCGCGTGCCGAGCGCCGCGGCTACGTGCGCGCCGAGATGGGCTGGACGCTCGAGGACAACACGCTCGTCAACGCCGGCATTGAAGCGGCAGGCGGCCGCCGCTCGAAGGTCTATCGCCTGTATGAAAAGCCGGTCGGTTAGCATCACCGGCGCCACCGGCTTCGTCGGCTGGCACGTCGCCGAGGCGTGTGTGCGCGCGGGCTGGGACGTGCGCGCCGTCGTACGGCGAGGCAACCGCAAGCCGGTGCCGCCTGGCGTGACGGTTGTCGAATCCGACCTCTCCGCCGAGTCGCTGCGCGCGTCCTGCATGGGCAGCGACGTCCTCGTGCACAGCGCCGCGCTCATCCGCGCGAAGAATGAGGGCGCGTTCAATGCAGTGAACGTCGAAGGCGCGCGAGCCGCCGCGCAGGCCGCAGCGGCCACTGGTGCGAGGCTTGTGCTCATCTCCAGCCAGGCCGCCGGAGGGCAGGGGACGCCGACTGCGCCGCGACGTGAGCTCGACCCACCGGCGCCGGTGAATGCCTACGGACGCAGCAAGCTGGCCTCCGAGGCGGTCGTCCGCGACACGCCAGGGCTCGAGTGGACCATTCTCCGGCCATGCGCGGTATACGGACCACGCGACCACGGCTTCCTGCCGCTGTACCGCATGGCGCGCAAGGGGCTGTTCTTCGTGCCGTCTGGTGCGGACACGTTCTTCACGCTCATCTTCATCGCCGACCTGGTGCGCGCGGTGCTGCTGGCCGCAGAACACGGTGCGGCGTCTGGCGAGACGCTGTTCATCGGACATCCCGAACCGCGCACCGGCGGCGACCTGATGCGCGCCATCGCCGCGTTCGAGCGGCGCCCGTTCCGTCCCTTCCCGGTGCCGGCGCCGCTCTTCACGCTGCTGGCGAAGGTGGGCGATCTGTCGTGGACGCTCGGCGTGAAACCGCTGGTCGATTCGGGGCGACTGGTGGAACTGCGCGCCGAGGGGTTCGTGTGCGCGGTAGACCGCGCGCGCGACGTGCTGGGATTCACGGCGGAGACGCCGCTCGACGCCGGCGTGGCGACGACCGCCGCCTGGTACCGCGAGCAGGGGTGGACCTGAAGGAGGTCGGGTCTGGAGTAGTGTCCGGCGTTGACGCGGAGAGGTTCTACGCGAAGACGGCGGGGCGCTCTGGCACGCTGCGCGCGATCGACTCGGGATAGCTCTCGAACAGCGGCGACTTCCGGAATGCGCCGTTCTTCAGGCAGTAGTTCGTCCACACCCGGTTCCACAGGAATGCGTGCCACGCCGCGTCGGGCGACACGGCCTCGCAGGTCTTCCAGTAACGCGCGGCGACCCGCTCGGGCCGGAAGTACTGCAGCACCTCGACGTACTTGCGCATCAGGCCCGCGCCGCTGATATTCGGCATCGAGGTGACGGGGAAGGCGAGCGTGTACTTCTCCCAGTCCTGCGGGTAGTTCTTGAAGAGGATGCGGCCGTCGGCGTCGAGCGACTTGTAGTCGCGCGTGCCCGGCAGCGGCGTCAAAATGGTCGGATTCAACGCATCCAGGCCGGTCTCTTCCGCGAACGTCAGGATGTCGCCGGCGATGGTGTTCATATCCTGCGAGTCGATCCCGAGGATGAACGAGCCGACGACGCCGATGCCGTGGCGGCGGATGCGCGCGACGTTCTCTCGGTAGTACTCGATGCCGCGCCGCTGCGACATGCCGTCCTTGCGGATGAGGGCCAGCGACTTGGTGTCGGTGCTCTCGAGACCGATGAACACGCCCGAGCAGCCAGCCGCGCGCGCCGCCGCCGGCAACTCGTCATCGTCGCCGAAGTTGATCGTGACCTGCGTGATCCACTGCTTCTTCAGCCCGGCATCGACCATGGCGCGGAACAGGTCGAGGCAGCGCTGCCTCGCCGCGCGCGAGAAGCCGTTCAGGTCGTCGTCGACGAAGATGATGTCGGTCTGCGGAATGGCCGCAATCTCGGCCACCACTTCCTCCACCGTGCGCATGCGGAACAGACGGCCGTTGAACACGGTGACGGAGCAGAACGAGCAGTCCATCGGGCAACCGCGCGACGTCTGCGCCGAGACGTACTCGTAGTCGTACTTCTCGAAGATGGTGCGATTCGGCTGCAGCAGCGACGCGGCCTTGGTGCCACCGTTGTAGATCGGCTGCAGGCGGCCGGCCTCGACGTCGGCGACGACGGTCGGCCACAGCGTTTCGCACTCACCGATGAACAGGGCGTCGGCGTGCTGCGCCGCTTCCTCCTGCACCAGCGACGCATGGATGCCGCCCATCACCACCGGAATCCCGCGCGAGCGGAACTGCGCGGCGATATGGTAGGCGCGCGGCGCCTGCGGCGTGAACGCCGTCAGGCCGACGAGATCGGCCTCGACATCGCCGTAGTCGCGTGCGCCTTCCACCTGCTCGTCGATTAGTTCGACCGTCCAGTGTTCCGGGGTGGCGGCGGCGACGTAGCCGAAGGCGAGCGGCTGCCACAGATAGTCGCCATACAGCGACACCGGGTTGCGCGGGTTGATCAGGACCAGTTTCATGCGGCGGTCTCGATGACCTGGAGGGCGCGGCCGACCCGCTCGAAGATCCCGAGCGCCTCGTCGATCTGCGCCGGTGTGTGCGCGGCGGAGTAACTGGTGCGCAGCAGGCACGCATCGGGCCGGCAGGCCGGCGGCAGGACGATATTCGTGTAGATCCCCGCCTCGAGCAGCGCCGCCCATATCGTGATGGCCTGTTCGGCTGTGCCGATCTCGATCGGGACGATCGGCGATTCGGTGGCGCCGATCGTGAAGCCGAGCGACGTCAGGCCGCGCCGCACGTGGCGCACGTTCTCCCACAGCCGGGTCTTCAGCGAGCGGTCGGCCAGCAGGATGTCGAGCGCCTTGTGGACGCCGGCGATGTTGGCGGGCGAACCCGATGCGGTGAACACGTAGGGGCGCGACGCGAAGTGCAGCAGGCGCAGCGCGTCGTGGTTCGACACCGCGTAGCCGCCGACGCCAGCCAGCGCCTTCGAAAAGGTGCCGACGACGAAGTCGACCGTGTCGACCACGCCCTGTTCCTCGGCGTAGCCGAGTCCGCGCTCGCCGTAGACGCCGAACGAGTGCGCTTCGTCCACCATGAAGTAGGCGCCGGCCTCGCGGCAGACGGCCGACAGTTCGCCCAGTGGACCGACGTCGCCGCTGATCGAATACAGCCCTTCGGCAATGACCAGGCAGTTCGACCGGTTCTCGATGCGCGCCAGTTTGCGCGCCAGGTCGGACGGCGAGTTATGATGGAAGGCGAAGATCTGTGCGCCGCTCAGGCGGGCGCCGTCATAGATGCTGGCGTGGCTCTCGAGGTCGAGCAGGATGGTGTCGCCCGTCGCGCACAGACCGTAGATGACGCCGAGGTTCGCCTGGTAACCGGTGGTGAACACCATCGCGTGCGTCTTGCCGTAGGCTGAGGCAAACGCCTCTTCGAGCTGGCGGTGCGCGGCGTAGCTGCCGTTCGCGGCGCGTGAGCCGGTGGTGCCGGCCCCTTCACGCACCAGGGCGGTTTGCGCCGCAGCCAGGACGTCGGGATGGAACGAGAGGCCGAAGTAGTTGTTCGAGCCGAACATCAGCGTACGGCGACCGCCGATCAGCACCTCGGTGGGGCTGAGGATGCTCTCGATGACGGTGTTGAAGGGGACCTGACCGCCGGAAAAGGCGTCGAGGCGCTCGGCAATCGGCTGCAGCTTGTCGAACAGGCTCACCGCACCAGTGTACCCGCTTCGAGCCGCTCCCGTGTCTCCGAGCGGCGGACCTTGCCGCTGGTGGTGCGCGGGATGGTGCCGGGCGGCGTGAGGATGACCCGGTCGATATCCAGTCCTGCGGTCTCGCGCACGCGACGCCGCACCGCCTCCTCGATTTCGGGCCCGCGTCCGCCGGCGCGCGTCTCGATGACCGCCACCACTTCGTCGGTGTCGCCGACGGTGGTGATGGCGAACACGACCACGCCGGACAGCGCCACACCCTGCAGGTCGGCCAGCGACGACTCGATGTCGGGCGGGTGGTACTTGCGCCCCTGCCGGATGATGAGGTCCTTGGTGCGTCCGCAGAGGTAGAGCGAGCCATTGGCCATGTAGCCGAGGTCGCCGGTCTGCAGCCAGCCGTCGCGCAGGGCGCCGGCGGTCGCGGCGGGCTGCTCGAAGTAGCCCTGCATCACCGAGGGGCCGGCGGCCACGATCGAGCCGACGTGGCGCTCGGGCAGTTCGTTGAACGCCTCGTCGACGATGCGGATGGCGTGGCCGGGGAAGGGCTCGCCGCAGCGGACGATACGCAGCGATGCGGCGCCGTTGACCACCGGCACTGCCCGCGACTCCTGCACCAGCAGTTCGGCATCGACGACGTCGACATCGAGTCCGCCGTGCGCGAACGACACGGCGAGCGAATGCTCCGCGAGGCCGTAGCTGGGCAGGAAGCTCGTGGCCGCGAACCCCGCCGGGGCGAAGTAGTCGGCGAACTGCATCAGCGTATCGGGCCGGATCGGTTCGGCGCCGCAGCCGGCGACGCGCCAGCGCGACAGGTCGAGCGCCGCCAGTTGCGAACTCTTCACGCGGCGACGGCACAATTCGTAGGCGAAGTTCGGCGCGTACGACACGGTGCCGCCCCAGGTGGAGATGGCATTGAGCCATGCGCTCGGGCGCTTCAGGAACAGCACCTGCGACATCAGCACTGCGTCGGCCGGCGCGTAGAGCGACGACAGCAGCATGCCGATGAGACCCATGTCGTGATACAGCGGCAGCCAGCTCACGGCGACATCGCCGGCGCGCGCGTCGAGCCCGGACGGGCCGAGGATCGCCTCGACGTTCGCCGCGATGTTGCCGTGCGACAGCACGACCCCCTTCGGCAGCGCCGTCGACCCCGACGTGAACTGCAGCAGTGCGATGTCGTCGAGCGTCAGCGCCGCCGGGCTGGCGAGCGGGGCGTCGCCAGTGCGCAGCTGGTCGAGTGTGTGAAACGTCTGAGACAGCGGGCCGCCGGCGTCGGGATGGCCGGCGCTGGCGTGCAGCAACGGCGCCACATCGTCGGTCGTCAGCACCGCCACGGCGCGCGAGGCGCGGATGATGTGCAGCGACTGCTTCGCGAAGGTGGCGACGTCGCCCGCCTGCGCAGGCGGGCAGAGTGGCACCGGCACCAATCCCGCGGCGACGATGCCGAAGAAGGCGTGGACGAAGCGGCTGACTTCCGGAATGACCAGCGCGACGCGGTCGCCAGACGTGTAGCCGTGGGCGCGGAGGGCGCCGGCGATACACAAGGCGTCGGCAAGCAGGTCGCGGTAGGAGGTGACCTTGGTGGTGGCGTCGTGTTCGATGAAGCGGAGCCCGAAGTGCGTATCTGCGGCGGCGACCAGGGCCTCGCCGATGGTCTTGCGGCTGCTCACGCCGGCGCCCAGGGGCGAGACGCGGCAAGCCCGCGGACCTCGGCCACAATCTGGCCAACCGTGCGGATGTGCGTGAGCGAGTTGAGCGGCACCGCGATGTTGAAGTGGTCCTCGAGCTCGCCGATAAACTCCAGAATCTGGAGCGAGTCGAAGCCGAGATCGGCCATCAGTTCCTTGTCGAGCGTGGGCTCGATGGGACGGCGACTCAGGCGCTTGAGGATGTCGATGGTGTCGCGTTCGAATCGGTCGGCGGTTGCATTCGCCATGTCAGCGGTCGGGCCAGCCGCACTCGCCGACGGTGTGTCGAAACGCTCCATGGCAACGCGAATGTAACACGAACGACAGAAGCGCCGAGCGTATTAAGATGGCGCGATGCAGCAGGCGATGCGCGTCACACAGACGGTGATTCTCGCAGCCGGCAGCGGGTCCAGACTCGCGCCGACGCGCGGGGATGTGCCGAAGCCGCTGATGACCGTTGCCGACGTGCCGCTGGTCGCGCACGCGCTTGAACACGCGCGCCGCAGCGGCTGCGACGAGGCGGTGATCGTGGTCGGGTACGAGGGTGCGCGCGTCCGCTCCGCCATCGAACAACT
>CALQBJ020000084.1 GCA_943328785.2 Bifidobacterium breve | reverse complement strand
TGCCGGCCACGATGCCGGTGATGCGCGAGCCGGCGACGCGGACACCGAAGTCGGGTTCACGCGGACCGAGCACTTCGTTCACGTCGGGCAGCGGCGCGCTTTCCTTCTGCGCTGGCGCCAGCGCATCGATCACCAGCCAGTGCTCTCGCCCCGTGCCTTCGCGCAGGTCGGTCTCCCACGACAGCGTGTCGGGGTACGGCGTGCGCGGGTGCGCGGAGACGAACGTCTCGTAGGTATCCTTCAGCTCCGGCCACCAGGCGGTGTTGTGCACACCCTCGGGCTGCGGCAGGTACTGCAGCTCGACGCCGCCGGTCTGCATCTGCGTGATGAACGGCTCGACCAGGCTCGTCGGATAGAGCGGATCCTTGCCGCCGTTCACGATGAAGAACGGCTTGTTCACCATGTTGTTCATGAACAGTTCGCCGTCGATGCGCATCAGCGTATTGCGCAGCACCGGAATTGCCCCGTTCAGCGGCAGGAACGCGGCGAACGCCGTCGAGTCGCGCATCGAGAAGTAATAGGACGCCGTGCCGCCGTCGGACACGCCCGAGAGGACGATGCGGTTCTCGTCGATGTTGTAGGTGCGCTTCACGCGGTCGACGAGGGCGCGCAGGTTGTTCAGCTGCATGTCCGTCCACCACTCGGCCTGGTTCCAGGCGGTCGGCAGCAGGTAGATCTGATCGACGCCTGCGAGCGCACCGATGCCGCTGGTGCGCGGCGCCGGATCGGGACGGCCAACGCCGCCGTGCAACTGCACGCGCAGTTGCCACGGACGCGACGGGTCGTAGGTCTGCGGCACCTCGAGCTGATACTGAAAATCGAGGTCGCCGACGTGATGCGTGGCGCGCGAAATGCCCTTCGGCACGGTGGCCGTGTAACTGCGCCCCTCCTTCAAGACGGCAATCGCCTCGTCCACGCTCGTGCCAGCCGTCACGACCGCGCCGGCCTGCCGCGCGGCATCGGCGGGCGTGGACGCGGCCAGGAACCGCGCAAGCGCAGCCTCGCTCTCGGGGGACGCCGCACGCAGGCCAGCGCCAGCAAGGGCGAGGCACGCAACGGACAGGACGGCGGCAATACGCATCTTCATGGCGCAGCAGTATAAACCGGGCCGCCATCCGAGCCGACCTAAAGGTCGGCAGCTACGTACCGTCGGCCGTGGTGCGTCAGACGTGGTTGCGGAGACTCAGCTCCCGCGGGTGCGGGTCGAGATAGGTCTGCCCCAGCAGGTAGGTCACCTGCTGCCGTCGCACGTGGTGCTTCATCAGCGTCATCGGCACCACCAGCGGCACGCTCCCGAGGCGGTGCTCCTCGATGAGCTGCAGCAGTTCGTTGCGGGCGTCCTGGTCGATGTCGTTCGAGAAGTAACCGAGCATGTGCTGCAGCACGTTGGCTTGCCGCTTCGGCGTGGCGATGGCAGCCAGCGCCTTCATGAAGCGCGCCTGGTACTCCCCGGCAAACTCGCCGCGTTCCCGCTGCTTGGCGTCGGCCACCATCTGCCCGAGTTCGCGGTAGGCCACCGGCGAGTGGGCCATCAGCGTGAGCTTGTGTGCGGTGTGGAAGGCGACGACGGAACCGACGGTCCAACGGCCGGCGAACAGTGCGACCAGTCGCTGGTAGGCAAACACGCGTTCGACGAAGTTCTCGCGCAGCCGCGGGTCGCCGAGTCGCCCTTCTTCCTCGACCGGCAGGTTCGGCAGCCGCGCCATCAGCGCCTCCGCGAACAGGCCGCGCCCGGCGCGCTCGCCCGGTCCTTCCGGCGAGTAGACCTTCACCCGTTCCATGCCGCAACTGGGTGAGTCCTTCTTCAGGACGAAGCCGCTCAACCCGGCAGCAGCGAGTTCCTCGGCGCGCGGCTTCGAGTACGACACGAGCCGCTCGGTGACATCGGTCCCCTGCTTGTTCAGCCGAAGGGCGATCTTCGATGGGTCGTAGCGCTCGCCGCGCTCGCGCACCTGCGGTTCGGTGAGCACCAGCCGCATCGACTCGCGCGGGGTGCCGAAACCCGCTTCCATCTCTGGGCAGACCGGCACCCACTCGACGTGTTCCCCGAACGTTTCCACCAGGAACGGATCCCGCTTGTGACCGGTATCGAAGCGGACGGGCTGGCCGAGCAGGCAGGCTGAGATGCCGATGCGGGGACGATCGTCAGTCACGCGGTCAATTCTATGCGGGCCACACGGTCACTCCAAAGATCAACGCAGACCACGGGGGGGCTGGCAACCGGCTCATCGAAGTGGAGGGCGCCCGTCCCCGCCACACCAGAAAGGTGAAGGTCGCCGCGAAGGCGGGGCCGTCAATTTCGTAGAATGGTGCCCTTATGGCCGCACAAGCTTCGTTCGACATCACCTCTCCTATCGACTTCCAGGAAGTAGACAACGCGCTGAACCAGGCGCGCAAGGAAGTGGGCCAGCGCTACGACTTCAAGGGTGCCAAGGCCGAGATCGACCTGAACGCCACCGAGAAGACCCTCACCCTCACGGCCGACGACGAGATGAAGATGAACGCGCTCTGGGAAGTGGTCCAGACGCGCCTCGTCCGCCGCAACGTGCCGGTGAAGAACTTCGAGGTCGGGAAGTCCGAGGCGGCCGCCGGCAGCACGGTGAAGCGCGTGATCAAGATTCAGGAAGGCATTCCGATCGAGGCCGCCAAGGAGATCGTGAAGTTCCTGAAGGACAAGAAGGTCAAGAAGGTCCAGGGCTCGATCCAGGGCGACCAGGTGCGTGTGACGTCGCCGTCGAAGGACGACCTGCAGGAAGCGATGCAGGTACTGCGCGAGCACGACTTCGGCGTCGCGCTCTCATTCGGCAACTACCGGTAAGACACCGCTGATTGCGGAGTGCCCCCTCGCTGATTTGATGCCGGCGATCGTGAATGAGGGATGTGCGAAGGAGCAGGCGGGGGGAAGAAAAAACGTGGAGACCAGATTGCCGGGTGCCTGGTGCGCCTAGGAGGAGCGCTTCGCCGGCAGGCTACTCTCCACGTTCTGGCTCGACATTTAGCAAGCGTCGTGCCGGAGAGAAATCGCTTGTAAGTCTTTAAAGCAGAGGCGAACTGAAACGTTCGAGGCGGGACCGGCAGGAATTCTTCGCAGGTCGCGCGAAAAAACCCGCAACCGGTTCAATCACCGATTGCTGACTGCCGAGTGGCGAAGGCGCCGGCCTTTCCAATCAGCAATCAACAATCAGCGATCCGGTTCGTTACTTCTTGGTGTAGCGGCTGACGCGCTGCGGGCCGACTTCGGCGCCGAACACGTTGCCCTTCGCGTCAACGACGACGCCTTCGGCGGCATTGGTGCCGGTGGCATCGGGCGACGGGTCGGGGATGAAGGCCGTCACCTTCTTGTCCTTCAGGCTGCCGATGCGGATGCCGCGGAGCCAATCCTGATGGTTACGCGACACCGACTTCGACTCGGAGTCGGCCACATACAGGTTGTCGTTCTTGTCGATGTAGATGCCGCTCGGACGGGAGAACTGGTAGAACTTCTCCTTGAAGTTGCCGTCCTGATCGAACACCTGGATGCGGTTGTTGTTGCGGTCGCCGACGTAGAGCAGCCCCTTGGAATCGAACGCGAGGGCGTGCGGCTGATCGAACTCGCCGTCGCCAGCGCCCCACTTGCCCCACTCCTTGACCATCTTGCCAGAGGCATCGAACTTCATCATCTTGGCGGTCCAGCCTGCGCTGCTGGAGTGACCTTCGACGATGAAGATGAACTTGCCGTCGGGCGAGGTGATGACGTCGTTCGGCTGGAAGCAGCATTCACCGGGCGCGACCGAACCACCGGGCTTGCCGATGGTGAGGAGCACCTTGCCGTCGGGACTGAACTTGAATACCTGATGGCCCTTGGTGGCGCCAGCGCCGGGGCCCGGCGTCGGAACCGGACGCGGCGCGGCCGCCGCTCCGGCGGCGGGTGCCGCCCCGCGCGCGGGACGCGGCGCGTTGTCCTGGCCGTCGGTCACCCACACGTTGCCCTGCTTGTCGACGTGCATGCCGTGCGGGAACACCAGCAGGCCGTTGCCCATCGCCTTCACCAGCTTGCCGGTCTCGTCAAACTTCATGACGGTGCCGACGTCCTTGATCTGGCCGGTCGCCGAATCAAGGCAGCTGTTGCCGCCGCACCGTTCGGCGATCCAGATCGACTTGCCGTCCTTGTCGACGTCGATGGTGCTCGTCGAGCCCCACTTGCGTCCCTCGGGCAGCTTGAAAAAGTCGTAGTTCGAGTTGTACGGGTTCGCCGCAACGTTGACCGGCGGAATCGGTGCCGGTTCGTCTGCCTTGATCCCGGTTGCCGCGCCCGCCAGTGCCGCCAGCGCGGCGACGGCCAGGACCAGATTGCTCTTCTTCATCACCAATGCCTCCTACTTACTGCTTCTCGTAGCGCTTCAGTGCGCGGGGACCGACCTCGGCGCCATACACGATGCCCTGGCTATCGACCGCCACACCCTCGGCGGCGCTCGTCGCACCACCTTCCTTCGGGTCGGGGATGAAGCCAGCCGGCGTCAGGGTTCTGGCGCTGCCGACGCGAATGCCGCGCTTGACGCCGGGATTGTACCCGTACCCGGCGGCGTTGGCAGACTGCGACTCGGAGTCGGCCACATACAGCGTGTCGTCCTTGCCGATATAGACACCGCTCGGACGACCGAAGGCCTTGGTCTCGGTCAGAAACTTGCCATCCTGATCGAACACCTGCACGCGGTTGTTCGTGCGGTCGGCGACGAACAGGCGACCCTGCGAGTCGAACGCGAGCGCGTGCGGCTGGCTGAATTCACCGGGGCCGGCCCCGAGCTTGCCCCAGGTCTTCAGCAGCTTGCCGGTCTTGTCGAACTTGAACATGCGCGAGTTGCCGCCGCCGTGCCCTTCACCCACGAAGATGTCGCCGTTGGGCGCCACGATCACGTCGTTCGGCTGGAAGAAGAAGTCGGGCGCAGCCGCGCCACCGGGCTTGCCGATGGTGAGCAGCACCTTGCCCTCAGGGCTGAACTTGATCACCTGATGGCCCTTGGTGCCGCCAGCGGGCGGCCCCATCGGCAGCAGCGCGGGGGGTGCACCGGGTGCCGGGGCGGCGCCGCGTTCCGGGCGAGGCGCGTTGTCGTTGCCATCGACGATCCAGACGTTGCCGTCGCGGTCGACGCTGATGCCGTGCGGGAAGACGACGAGACCCGCGCCGAAGCTCTTCACCAGCGCGCCGGTCTTGTCGAACTTCAGCACGGGATCGAGCGTCGAGCTGACGCACGAGTTCGTACCGCAGCGCTCACCGACCCATACGGACGTGCCGTCCTTGTCGATGTCGACCGAACTCGTCGAGCCCCAGGTGCGCCCCGTCGGCAACTTCGCCCAGCCCTCGACCGTGCGATACGGATTCGGCAGGTCGTTCTTCGCGTTGGGCGTCGGCTGCCCCTGGGCCTGCGGCTGTGCGGTGGCCAGCGCGAGTCCGGCAACCGCGACGGCGGCCATGGGCCACCAGAATGTTCCGTGCTTCATATCAAGGCTCTCCCGTGAAACGGTGGTCGACGACGGGAAATTATAGGGCCGGACCCTCCTGCCCGTCCCGCCCCTCCTGGCCTTCCCGCCCTATTTCAGCCCAACCTGAGTCTCGACCTGCTCAGGCGGCGTCCTTATAGAGGCAGCCCATGACACCCAAGACCCGCATCCTTCTGACCGGCGCCACCGGCTACATCGGCGGCCGCCTCCTTCCGGCGCTCGAGGCGCTCGGCCGTCCCCTGCGATGCCTGGCCCGGCGTCCTGACGCGTTGCGCGACCGTGTCGCGCCGCAGACCGAGGTGGTGGGAGGCGACCTCGTTGATGACGCCTCGCTCGATCGCGCTATGGCAGGGGTCGACACGGCGTACTACCTCGTGCACTCGATGGGGGCACATGGCGACTACCGCGAAGTCGACCTCCTCGCCGCCCGCGCCTTCGGCAGCGCCGCACGACGGGCCGGGGTGCGCCGCATCATCTATCTCGGTGGACTCGCCCACGACGATGGCTCGCTGAGCAAACACCTGAAGAGCCGCCTGGAGACCGGCGAGGCGCTGCGCGAGAGCGGCGTGCCGGTCGTCGAACTTCGCGCCTCGGTCGTCATCGGCTCTGGCAGCCTCTCGTTCGAGATGATCCGTGCGCTGGTCGAGCGGCTCCCCGTGATGATCTGCCCTCGCTGGGTGAGCACCGAAGCGCAGCCGATCGGCATCGACGATCTGCTGGCCTATCTCGTCGCGGCGCTCGAGCTGACGGGCGACACCAACCAGGTATTCGAAATCGGCGGTGCCGACCGCGCGAGCTACGGCGACCTGATGCGCGAGTATGCGCGGCAGCGCGGGCTGCGCCGCCTGATGATCTCGGTGCCGCTGCTCACGCCGCACCTGTCGAGCCTGTGGCTCGGACTCGTCACCCCCATCTACGCCCGCATCGGCCGCCAACTGATCGAGGGGCTGCGCAATCGCTCGGTCGTCCAGGACCACCGGGCCGACGCGGTCTTCGACGTCCGCCCCATCGGCCTCGCCGAGGCGGTGTCGCGAGCCATCCGTAACGAGGACCGCGACTTCGCCCTGACGCGGTGGTCCGATGCCCTGCAGTCGGGCGGTGGTCCGCGGCCGCTCGTCAGCGCCCGCTTCGGTTCGCGCCTCGTCGATGCGCGCACGCTGCGGGTGGACGTCCCGCCGTCGCGCGCCTTCGGTCCGATCGCGCGCATCGGTGGACGCCAGGGCTGGTACTACGGCACGTGGATGTGGCGCCTGCGTGGCTACGCCGATTTGCTGCTTGGCGGCGTCGGCATGCGGCGCGGCCGCCGGCATCCCGATCGTCTGGTGGTGGGCGACGCCCTCGACTTTTGGCGCGTCGAGGCCTGGGAGCCGGACCGCCGCCTGCGCCTGGCCGCCGAGATGAAGGTGCCGGGACGGGCGTGGCTCGAGTTCGAGGTCGTCGCGGACGGCAGCGGCACCATCATTCACCAGACGGCCGTGTTCGATCCGATCGGCCTCTGGGGCCTGCTCTACTGGTACTCGCTCGTGCCGGTGCACGGCTTCATCTTCGGCGGCATGCTGCGGGCGATCGCCCGGCAGGCCACACTCCCCGTTCCTCCGTCGTCCAGCTGAGATCACGAAGGACACGAACGCCTCACGTCGTCACCGGCGGTCCGGCGGCCACCGCCGTGGGCACAGGCGGCTTCGGCCACCAGAGCGACGCGGCAATGCTCGCGGCCAGCAGCGCGCCGATGAGCCCCAGCGACCAGGTGATGGGGAACTTGCCGTCGAACAGCCCGTTCAGCCACACCATCTTCAGACCGACGAACATCAGGATGAAGGCGAGGCCGTACTTCAGCAGGTGGAAGCGTTCCACCGCACCGGCGAGCATGAAGTACATCGCGCGCAACCCGAGAATGGCGAACACGTTCGAGGTGAACACGATCAACGGTTCCCGCGACACCGCGAAGATGGCCGGCACCGAGTCGACCGCGAAGATAATGTCGCTCATCTCGAGCATCAGCAGCGCCACCAGCAGCGGCGTGGCATGACGCCGGCCGTCGAGCGTCACGACGAACTGCTGGCCATGCAGCCGCGGCGTAATCGGCATGAACCGCCGCAGCAACCTGACCACCGGGTTCTTCTCGGGCTCCAGCTTCCGCTCCGGCGCCCACAGCATCTTCACGCCCGTGAGGATGAGGAACGCGCCGAACACCAGCACGACCACGTGGTATTGCATGAGCGCCGAACCGACGGCGATGAACGCCGCGCGGAAGACGAGGGCGCCGATGATGCCGTAGAACAGCACCCGGTGCTGGTAGAGCGGCGGGATGCCGAAGTAGGCGAACACCAGGACGAACACGAAGATGTTGTCGACGGCGAGCGACTTCTCGACGATGTAGCCGGCGAGGAACTCGAGCCCGAGCTGGCGGCCGGCGTCAGGGCCGAACTTGGACGCGGCGTAGAGGTGGAAGCCGTAGTTGAACGCGAGCGCCAGCGCCACCCACACCACCGACCAGCCCAGCGACTCGCGGAACGAGACGACGTGGGCCTGCCGATGGAAGACGCCGAGATCGATGGCGAGCAGCACGAGGACGAAGGCTGTGAAGCCCGCGTAGAACCACCAGTATTCGACGAACGGAAAGAAGAGGTCCATGCCGTCGCTCTCCCGGGCGACCCCATGACTCTACGAACCGGCGCCGTATCGAGCGACTAGATAGTTTGAATAGCTGACATCGAGAAAACCTCTGAGCCTACCCAAACAGATCGGTGCGGGCGGCGTTGGTGATGGCGAGCACACCGGGGTGCTTGAGGCGGCGCTCCGCGGAGATCGCGTAGTAGCGCTCGCGGATGCTGCTGACGCGACCGACGACCTGCACCTTGTACTGGCGAATCACCTCGGGCTCGATGACCGCCGGCGACGGGAACACAGCGGTGCCGGCCTGCCCGAACGCCTTCATCAGCGCCGAGTCGTCGAACTCGCCGATGACGCGCGGGTGCAGGTCCTCCGTCTCCAGCCACTGGTCGATCGAGCGGCGCAGCGCCGTCGAGGCGGTCGGCAGGAACATCGGCACGTCGTTCAGCGAGTGTGGGAACCGTCGCTTCAGCTTGCCCGCGAGCGGCGCCGCGGCGAAGAAGGTGACATCGGATTCGCCGAGCAGGTGTCCGAACACCTTCACACGGACGTGCGGCGGTGGCGGGACATCGGAAATCACGACATCGAGGGCGTGCGTCGCCAGTTGGGCGAGCAGCGCCTCGGTGCTGTCCTCGAGGCACTCGAGGTGCACCGCCTGCTCCCCCTGGAACGCCGGCTGCAGGAGCCGGTGCACGATCAGCTTCGGCACGGCGTTGGCCACGCCAACCGTGAGGCGCAGCGGCCGCCCTGGCGCACGCCCCTTGAGCGTCTCCATCAGCTCGCGGCCGATCCCGAAAATCTCGTCGGCGTAGCGGTAGACCACGCGGCCCGTGTCGGTGAGGACGAGCCGACGCCCCTGACGGTCGAACAGCGGTTGCCCGAGCGTGTCTTCGAGGAGCTTCACCTGCGCGCTCACGGTCGGCTGCGCCAGCCGCAGCTTCTCAGCCGCACGCGACACGCCGCCCTCGCGGACGACGGCCCAGAAGTACAGCAGGTGATGGTAGTTGAGCCACTCCATAGCCACCGACTATACCAAACGGCTGGAGGCTCTCTTTGCCTATGCTGACGGCTAGCCGCCGGCGAGCTGCTTCCTGGCCTCGGCGCCGGTGAGTTGCTGGTTGTAGACCGGTGCTCCCGGCTGCAGCTTCACGCCGTCGCGCAGCGTCCCCGCATCGACGGCCGCGAAACCAAGGTCGCGGATGAGCCCTGCCACCTCCGCCTTCGCCTCGGCGTCGTCACCCGCCACGAAGATGGCGCGGCGTTCGGCCTCGGGAAGGCTGGTGTTCCCCTCGGTCGCGAGATGCCGGAAGTAGATGGTGTTGAACGCCTTGACGAGGCGCGCGCCTGGCAGGCGCGTGCGTGTCTCCTCGCTCGAGCTCGAGTCGCCGAGGTCGTAGGTGCCGCCCCAGGCGCGGTACGGGTTCATGGCGTCGACGACGATCTTGCCGGCCACGGACGACGCCGGCGGCAGCGCCTCTGGCGTGCGCCACGGGACGGCGAGCACGACGAGATCGGCCCACTCGGCGGCGTCGTTCACGGTCATCGCCTGCGCCCCATGGCCGATTTCGGCCACCATCCCCTCGAGGCTGGCTGGGCCACGGCTGTTGCTGACCGCCACCTCGTGACCGAGCGGCACAAGCAGGTGCGCCAGTGTGCCGCCGACCATGCCGGCGCCGATGATTCCGATCTTCATGGTGCGCATTGTGACACGGGACCACCCGGCGTCAGGAGGCCGGCGCGGCGACCTCGCGGAAAAATGCGTGCTTGGCCAGCTCCGTCACCACGAGGTAGGCCACGACGACCGCCAGCACCGTGCCCAGCACCGCCGGCGGCAGGGGCACGAAGCCGAGCAGTGCCACTCTCGGCACGTACGGCAGCGCCACGGCCACCACGGCGGTCACCGCCGTCAGCACCGCGAGCGACCGGCCAGGACGACTGCGCAGACACGAGCGCCGGGTGCGCACGACGAGGGCAATCGCCAGTTCGCTCAACAGTGACTCGGTGAACCAGGCTGTTCGGAACAGCGCGGGACCAGCATCGAACACCCGCAGCAGGACGACGAACGTGATGAGGTCGAACACCGAGCTGAGCGCACCGAAGCTCACCATGAAGCGGCCGATCACGCGCATGTCCCAGCGCTCGGGCCTCGCCACCAGTTCGGGGTCGACGGCATCGCCGGCAATGCCGATGGCCGGCACGTCCGACAGGAAGTTGTTCAACAGGATCTGTCCCGCGGTCAGCGGCAGGAACGGCAGGAACAGCGACGCCGCCGCCATGCTGACCATGTTGCCCAGGTTCGCGCTCGTCGTCGTCAGCACGTACTTGAGGGTGTTCGCGTAGGTGCGGCGCCCCTCGACGATCCCGGCCCTGATGACGTCGAGGTCGTGGCGCAGCAGCACGAAGTCGGCGGTCTCGCGTGCCACGTCGACGGCGTGTTCCACCGACAGGCTGGTGTCGGCGGCGTGCATGGCAGGCGCGTCGTTGACGCCGTCGCCAAGGAAGCCGACCACGTGCCCCGCCTGCTTCAGCGCGAGGATGATGCGCTCCTTCTGCACCGGCTCGACCTCGGCGAAGACGTCGACGGTATCCACCGCATGGCGCAGTGCCGGACCGGCCATGGTGTCGACCTCCGGACCGGTGAGCACGCGTTCCGCGCGCAGGCCGACGAGCCCGGCGACGTGCCGTGCGACGAGGCGGTTGTCGCCGGACAACATCTTCACGGTGACCCCCTGTGCCTTCAGGCTGTCGACCGCGGCGCGTGCACCGGCCTTGGGCTGGTCGAGGAAGGTCAGCCAGCCGAGCAGCGTGAGGTCGCGCTCGTCCTCACGGCTGTAGGACGCCTGCGGCCCGACCGGACGCGACGCAATCGCCAGCACGCGAATGCCCTGGCTGGTCCACGCGTCGTGGCGTGCCAGCAACGCCGCGCGCCGCGTCTCGTCGATCGGGGTGGCGTCCGCCAGGCGCGCGCAGACGTCGAGGACGCGAGGACCGGCCCCCTTCACGATGAGGCGCCGCTGCCCATCGACGTCGATAACCACGCTCGACCGCTTCCGCAGCGGATCGAACGGCACCTCACCGGCGCGCACCGGCGCCGGGCACGGTCCGCTGGCGGCGAGGATGGCCGCGTCGAGCGGATTCGCGACACCCGTTTCGCACATCGCATTGCGCGCGGCTTCCGCCAGTACCGCTGGTGCTTCGTTGCCGTCCACGTCGTAGGCACCGCTCAACTGCACGACCCCTTCGGTGAGGGTGCCGGTCTTGTCCGTGCACAGGACGTCCATGCTGCCCAGGTTCTCGATGGCATTGAGCCGGCGCACCACGACGCCGTGCTGCGCCATCATCCTGGCGCCGCGCGCCAGGCTCACGCTGAGGATCGCCGGCAGCAGTTCCGGGCTGAGTCCCACGGCGAGCGCCACGGCGAACAGCAGCGTCTCCACCGGCGGCCGGCCGCGCATGACGTGCACGGCGAATACCAGCAGCACCAGCACGAGCATCGCGCTCGTGAGCAGGTAGCCGAACCTCCGGATGCCCCGTTCGAACTCGGTCTCCGGCGCCTGCGCCCCGAGCCGCTCCGCCACCGACCCGAACTGCGTCGCGGCGCCGGTGGCCGCGACGAGGCCGCGCATGGTGCCGCTACGGACGCTCGTGCCGAGGAACACGCTGTTGGTCCGCCGGCGCAGTTCCGTCGCCAGCGGCACCTGGTCCGGCTGCTTGCGCACCGGGAAGCTCTCGCCCGTCAGCGTCGCTTCGTTCACGTAACACTCCGCGGCCTCGAGCACCAGGGCGTCGCCGGGCACCAGCATGCCAGCCGCCAGAATCACGACGTCGCCCGGCACGATCTCCTCGATCGGCACCTCGACGGACACGCCGTCGCGCACGGCGAGCGTGACGCTGCGAATCTCCGCCTGCAGGGCGGCCACGGCCGACTGGGCGTCGCGTTCGCGCGAGAAGCCGATGCCGACGGTGGTGACGACGATGACGACAACGATGAGCGCGTCGGTCCATTCGCCGGACAGGGCGGACGCCAGCGCCGCGACCACGAGCAGGAGCAGCAGCGGGTTCGCAATCTGCCGCCATAACATGGCCGCCCCCGACAGCATGCGGCCGCCGTGGAGCCGATTCCGGCCGGCCAGCGCCAGGCGGGCACGGGCCTGCTCGCTCGTCAGCCCTTCGAGACGCGCGTCCAGCGCGGTCGCCAGCGCCACGGGGGTCATCGACCAGAACGGCGGGCACACAGGTGTCCGCGCCTCAGGTCGCGACGATCGCTGGAACAGGCTCACGCTGGAGACGGCTGCAAGTTCCGGGCAGGCCGAAACTGCCGCGAAAACCTGGGTTCGCGGGGCGGTACGCCGGGAACCCGGCGGTTATGCGGGCGTGGCGGGGCTGGCGAGCGGCGCGGGCACGTCGATCGGCAGCGTCCCGTGCTCCTCCAGCACCGGCTGAACCGCCGGGAGGATCAGACTGAAGGTCGACCCCGCCCCCTCGTGGCTCTCCACCTGCAGGGTGCCGCCCGACTGCCGAACGAAGGCATGCACCATCGATACGCCGAGTCCCGTGCCTTCGCTGCCGGCGCGGGTCGAGAAGAACGGCTCGCCGATCCGGCTCAGCACCGCCTCGCTCATGCCGCAGCCGGTGTCGCGCACACGCAAGGCGGCGTAGGCGCCAGGCGGCAGCGAGCGCTCCGCAGCGGCGGGTCCATCCAGGTCGAGCGGCTCGACCGCGAACGTCAACTGCCCGCCGCCTGGCATTGCGGCTCGCGCGTTCACGGCGAGGTTGATGAGGGCGGCGTCGAGCTCTCCCGGATCGACGCTGACGAGCAGCGCGGCGGCCGCGTGCACCCTGACCTTGGTGTCGCTCCCGGCCGCATGCTGCAGCAGCGGCAGGAGTCCGTGCACCGCCGTCACGAGGTCGACGAGTTCGCGCGTCACCGGTTCACGTGGCGCCAGTCCAAGCAGGCGCCGCGCCAGCGTCGCCCCACGCAGTGCGGCGTCGAGGGCCAGGTCGGCGCTCTCGCGGGCCGGGGAGCCGAACGGCGTCGCCAGCGCAATGAGATCCAGGTGACCGACCACGACGCCGAGGATGTTGTTGAAGTCGTGCGCCAAGCCGCCCGCCATGTGGCCGATGGCGTCGAGCATCTCCTGACGTCGCAGCGCGAGTTCGCTGGCCCGGCGCCGGGTCACGTCCTGCGCCACGCCGATGTAGCGGTTGACCGTGCCGTCGACATTCTTCACGGGGAAGCCGCGGTCCCACACCCACCGCACCGCGCCGTCCGGCCGGACGATCCGGTACTCGTGATCGAACGCAAGGCCGCTGCGCTGGGCGAGCAGGTCGCCGGCCGCGCGCTGGCGGTCGTCGGGATGGATCGCCTCGATGAACGATCGTGGGTCCTCGTAGAGGCTGGTGCAGGAACGTCCCCAGACCCGCTCGTAGCCTGGGCTGATGTAAATCATCCTGGTGACGTCGGCATCCGCGATCCAGAACACTTCGTTGATGGTCTCGGTGACGTCGGTGAGGCGGGCGCGAACAGCCTGCAGTTCCTGCCAGCGCGCCGCCGCGACCTGCCGCAGGTCGCGCAGTTCCTGCCGCAGGTCCTGCTCGATCCGGACGCGGTCGCCGACGTCGCGCAGCAGCACGTCGAAGCCGACGCCGCCCGGCATCGCGGGGGCGCCGACACGCCAGAGTGAACACTCGATGGGGAAGGTGGAACCGTCGGCACGCTCGGCGACGAGGTCGAGGGTGTGCACCGCGCCGCCCTTGGGCTCGCGACACAGGTGCGCCACGACGTTCTCACAGGCACCGCGCTGCCGCGACTCGATGACGCAGGCCAGCGGTTGCCCGACCGCGTCGGCCGCGGCACGCCCGAACATGTCGCGTGCGGTATCCGGCCAGCGCACGATGCGCCCCTCGGCGTCGAGCCGGAGTGTCGATGCCATGACCTGTCCGCTGAGGGTGCCGGGCATATCGCCGTTCAGACTCGCACTGCCAGCGGACGGGGACGGCGGCGCTCAGCGGCGGGCGGCGGCAACCTGCGCCAGCACCTGGGCGCTGCGATTGCGGACGAAGTCCAGGAGCCCCTGCACGGAGTTCTCGAAGTCATCGTTGCTGTCCGGCTTCGCGGTGTCGGCACGGGCCGCGTCGCGCACCTGCTGGTACTCGCGCTGAACCTCGCTCTCGAGCCAGTTGCCCTCGGACGCCGCATTGGCGATCTGCGTCAGCGTGTCGAGGTAGAGCGTGTAGAGCTCCGGGTACGAGAGGGTGCGCGTGAACAGGCGGTTGCGCTGCGCCTCGCCGATGTCGTTCAGGTTGTGGAAGATCGACGACTCGGGGCCGCCCTTGAACGCCTCGCTCTTGTCCCACGGAATCATCTGGAACCGCTTCTGATTGTTGAAGCGATAGACGTAGAAGTTGTTGATGCCGTAGTTGCCGATGAAGCCGTCGTAGTCGCCGATGAAGACCTCGACGGCGACATGGCGGATGAACTTCTGGAAGTCGATGTATTCGCCGACCGCGCTCTGGAAGGCGGCCGTGCTCGACAGGTTCACCGCCTGCGCCCACTGCGCGATGAACTCGGGGCGCGGGTTCGTCTCGTTCGTCTCCGGCTTGAACGGCAGCGGCACGTAGGCGCCGCCGTCCGCGCCGCGATCCTCGAAGTAGTACGGGGTGCCGTCCGCCGGGTAGTCGTACTTGTAGAGATAGCCGGTGTCCTCACCGAGATAGCGCTTCAGGAAGTCCTTGTCGACCGCCTCGACGACGGTGAAGAGCCCGACGTACTGGTCGTTGACGTACATCTTCGCGTGCGTCTCGCGCGACGTCTCGGCCCCCATCCGCCGGAACATCTGCATGCTCAGGCGCTCGTGCAGGTTGGTCATGTCCTGCGTGTTGTTACGCAGGACGAACGATTTCAACCCGAGGAAGTGCTGGCCGCTGGTGTAGCGATCGAAGTCGACGCGCAGGCCGGGCTTGACGCCGCTGCGGCTGCCGGTGCCGCGCGAGCGGATGCCGACGTTGCGCACGGTCTGGCCGCGCCAGGTGAAATCGCACGGGTAATACTCGTTGGAGAGGTAGTTCTCCTTGA
>CALQBJ020000083.1 GCA_943328785.2 Bifidobacterium breve | reverse complement strand
CAGGACCTCGCGCGCCGAATTCGGAAATACATTCGCCACTACAACAAAGCCCCCAAGCCGATCCGCTGGAGCTATCGCGACCCGGCCCATCGGATTGGTAGTACGTCAGTCAATACAGGCCACTAGTCGGCCCGCACGCGCCGCACTGGCCAGACTTCACGAAGGCACGAAGGACACGAAGATCATCTGGGCAACCCCCGGATGTCTGCGTGGTCTCTGTGCCTTCGTGAGAAGGTCGATCCCCCGTGCAGCGCGGCCCAGCGCGCGCGCGCCGTCACCACGGCGGCTGCTCGCGCGGGACGGCGATGAACGGGGCGATGTAGTGCTCGGGATGGCGCAGTCCGAAGGCGACGTAGCGGCGCATACCCTCGCGCAGGCGCAGCACCGGATCCTTGAACTCCGGCTCGAGCGACGCCAGCTCGCCGACCAGTGTGCCGAAGGTTTCCTCGCAGACCTGGAACACCAGATCGCGCTTGTCCTCGAAGTGCAGGTAGATGGCGGTGGGGGAGTACTCAATCCGTTCGGCGACCTTGCGCATCGAGAGCTGCGCGTACCCCCTCGTGGGCGAGAATGTCGCGAGCCGCATCGACGATCTCCTGCCGGAGCAGGGCTTTCTGGCGTGCGCGGCGGGTCTGGATGGTCATCGATTCTACGGGGCTAACCTAGGCGCGCCAGGTTGCGGCGTCAAGGCCACAATAGCGCGGCCGCGTCACGGTGCCTTGCCGACAGCTTCTTGCCGGCCGCCGTCCGCCGCGTCACCTGCTCGCGTGCCGCGATGGTCCTGAAGACGTCAGTCAGCCGCTGTCGCCACCAGTCGTCCACGCGTCCGCCGTGCTCGAGGGCACGGGTGAAGGCCGCCGCGACGCACTCAAGGCACGACGCATCGCCGATGATGGCCGCCGCGCCGAGAAACTCGACCGGCAGCGGCTCGCGCGCCGATTCGAACGACTCCTTCAGGTCGTAGAGCGCGAGCCGGCTACCGCGTTGCGCCAGCGCGCCGTGGGCGGCGCCGCGCAGGGCGGTCCACTCGGCACGGACCGGGCCCGTCTCCGCCCCTTCCCTGAAGCGGACCCGCTCGATCACCTGCTGCAGCACGGCCGGCGGCACCTGCGTGGCCGACTCGGTGAGGGCCAGCTTCAGGACGCCAGGGGAATCGGGGAGTGTCCCTTCGGCTGCGTCCTTCAGCACCGTGAACGGGTCGGCGGCAGCGGCAGGTCCAAGCCCGGCGGCCATGGCAATGGCCTGATCGGGATCGCCGCCGAGCGCGTCGAGCAGGGGACCGATGGTGGTGGGACCGAGATCGCGGAGGGCGCGGATGGCGGCCAGGCGGACGCCGCGTTCACGCGCCCGCTCGAGGGCGGTGGCACTGAGGCGGTCGAGTGCCTCCATGCCGCGTGCCGACCGCAGGAATACCTGGAGTACGCCGATGGCCGCCGCGGCCACCGCCGCATCCGGATCGTCGAGTGCGGCGAGCGCCGGGTCGAACGCGCGCGTGTCGCCGATCCCTTCGAGTGCGTGGATGGCGGCCACACGGGACTCGGTTGTCGCCTCACGGTCGGCGACGAGGGCCATCAGGCGTGACACGGCGCGCTCGCCGATCACCGTCAGTCGCGCAACGGCGCCGTCGCGCGTGAGGGCGCTCGGCGACGCAAGGTCGGCGATGAGCGTGTCGACCTGTCTGCCTGTCGAAGCCTTGATAACCACCGGGTAATCCTAAACAAAAAGGGGCGGGTCCGAAGACCCGCCCCATTTCTCAGTGCTGCGTGCTCAATGCCGACGGCTGTGCGCTCGCCGTGTCCTACTGGACCTTGACCACGAGGGCGGCACGCCGATTCAGGCGGCGCGTTTCCTCACGAGCGTTGTCGAACTTGGGCCGCTCCTCGCCGTAGCTCCTGATTTCGAGCCGGCCGGCGGAGACCCCGCGCGACGTGAGGTAGTCGACGACACTGCGGGCGCGGCGCTCACCGAGCGCCAGATTGTATTCGGCTGTGCCGATGTTGCAGGTGTGCCCCTCGATGACCATGTTCTTGCCGGGGCTGGCCTGCAGTGTCGCCACCGCATCGTCGAGTAGGCGCAGCGCATCGGGACGCAGCGTCGAGCGATCGAAGTCGAAGTAGACGTCCTCGAAGTTCAGCTCGACGACCGGAGCCGGCCGCACGACCTGGATCGTGGTGTTGGCCGAGGCTGTGCCGCCCTTGCCGTCATCGACGGTGATGGTGGCCTGCACCGGACCTTCCTGGTTCGGCGCGGTCCAGGTCGTCTGGCGATCGGTCGGGTTCTGCAGGGTGCCGGACGGCGCGCTCCACCGGTAGTTGAGCGAGTCACCATCGGGGTCCTGCGCGACCGCCGTAATCGACGACGTCTTGCCGACTTCGACCGTGCACGGTTCACAGCGCGCCTGCACCGTCGGCGGACGGTTCTGCGGCACGGGCGGCGGCGGTGGTGGTGGCGGCGGCGGGGCCGGCGGAGGCGGCGGCACGAACTTGCGTGCGCCAGGGTGGTACCCGAGACGCAGCTGGTAGTCGAGGAAGTCGCCAGAACGGTTGTCGTCGGTGCGGTAGCCCGAGCGCTTCGCGGTCGGCTGCGTCCAGGTGGCGGCAGCGCCGACGAAGAAGCCTTTGCGGTCCTGCCACGTCAATCCGACCGTGGCGGCGGAGAAGGCATCGAGCGGCGTCGACAGCGGCGAACGGCTCCCGTCGTAGGCCACCAGCGGTGTGGTGAGCGTCACGGTGTCATCGAACGGCTTCTCGCCGGTGAACTCGGCGGTGACCCGCAGCAGGCTCCGAGACGGGAAGGCCGCGCCAACGCCGTAGCGCAGCGCATTCGAGGCCGAGGCGCCTTCCGGTTGGCCGCGCAGGATCGCGCCGCCGTAGCCAGACAACTCGACCATCGTGCCGGCATTCTTGCTGACGATGACGTCGAAGAGGCCGTCGAGCTTGCCGGTGCTCACGCCGGTCGCTGTGTCGCCCGTCGGCAGCTTCATCATGCCGCGCACGGCGAAGGCCGCCGGCTTATTGTCGGCTTCGGAGACGAGATTGAGCTTGGCGCCCACCAGGACGTCGCCCAGTTGGCTGCCGCTCCATCCCTGCTTCACGAAGGGGTACTGGCCGACGACGCCGCCCACCTTCGGGTCTGAGGTGAACACTTCGCGGACATCGCGGTCGATGCGCGACACGGCCTTGAACGAGCCGAACAGTTCCACGCGCTTCGACACGCCGATGCCGAAGGTGATGGGGACGTCGGTGACGGCGGTAAAGCCTTCGCGATAGTTGAAGCCCGTGCGGTAGACACCAGCCGACCACGTGCCGCGCGCCAGGATCTCGGCCGTCGGCACGTACCAGAGGCCGGTGTCGCCGTCGGCGGTATTGGTGGTGAGGCGGAGCGTCGAGTCGGCGGTTCCGCCGGCCGGTTGGGCCGATGCGGTCGGCGCCTGGGCGCCAGCTGCCGTGGCCCACAGTGCGGAGAGCACGGCGAGCCCGAGGATGCGTCGTGAATGGGTCATCAGGCTGAACCTCCCAAAGGTCAGCAGTTCAACTACTTATAGTACGGCCCGAACGGGGCCGTCAATCGAACAGCTACACCGAAAAGTCGGGCTGGCGACGGCTAGGCGTCGTCCGTCTTCGAGCGGCGCGGCGCAACCGCCCACGCGATGATGATGCTGAGCAGGTACAGGCCGAGCATCGGCGCCGCGAAAATCCCCTGCGTCATCATGTCGCCGCTCGGGGTGATGACCGCCGCCACGACGAAGATGATCAGGACGGCGTACTTAATGTGGCTGAACAGGAAGCGCGCGGTCACCAGGCGCATGCGCGCCAGGAAATAGACCACGGCCGGCATCTGGAACACGAGTCCCAAGCCGAGCAGCATCTTGGAGTAGAGCCCGAACACGTCATCGAGCTTCGGCATGAACGCCAGGTCTGGCGTGTTGAAGCTGCCAAAGAAGACCATCAGGTACCGGAACGCGATGTAGTGATTGAACGCCGCGCCGCCGAGGAATCCGACCGTCGTGAGCAGCACGAACGGAATCGCCATCCGCTTCTCGTTCAAGTACAGGCCAGGGGCGATGAACAGCCACACCTGCAACATGATGAACGGCGACGCGATGACCGCGCCGGCGATGAGCGCAATGGTGATGTAGAGCGAGAAGGCTTCACCCGGCTGGGTGTAGACGAGCTTGACGCCGGCTGGCAGGGCCGACCTGGTCGGCGCCAGGATGAAGTTGAAGATCTGGTCGATCCAGTAGAACGTCGCGCCGACGCCTACGGCGATAGCAATGCACGAGTTGACGATGCGGCGGCGCAGTTCGTCCAGATGATCGAGGAACGACATCCTCGCCGTGGAGGATTCATCCTCGTCGTCTGGCGGGAGTTGTGCCGCAGTACTCTGCGGTCCTGGAAACGGGACGAGGGCCATGTTGGAAACGTCGTGCTACGCGGTGTGGTCCTGGCGGGCGGCCATCGGTTCAGGCACCGGAGGCGTTGCCGTCTCGTCGGTCGCCGTCACGGTGGGCGGTGCCACAGTCGGCTTGGGCCGCTGCTGCACTTCTTCCATCCGGATTTCTTCCTCGAGCGTGCTCTTGAGCTCGTTGGAGGCACGCTTGAATTCCGACAGGCTCTTGCCGAGCGAACGGCCGAGTTCCGGCAGCTTGCGGGGGCCAAAGATAATCAGAGCGATCACGAAAATGATGATCAGTTCCGGCATGCCAATCGAACCAAACATAGTTCTCCTGCTTTCCGAATCCGCGAGGTAACGTGCCCCACGATTATGGAACCCGGGGCGGTAGGGGTCAAGGAATTCCCTGCGGTTGTGTACCCGGAAGTCGTTGCCCGATAAGGAATTTGTCTGTTACCCTGAGCCCCATGCGACGTATGCGTCCCGTCTCCATCGTCATGTTTGTCATCGCCGTCTCGGCACTGGTTGGCGGACTGTTCGGGCGCAGCGCGCTCGCGGTGGACGACCGGCTGACCGCACGCTACGCGACGTTCTCGGCGGCGCTCAGTGCCATCGAAGGGCAGTACGTCGACAAGGTTGAATCGGACCGCGTGGTCTACGCCGCCATCCGCGGCATGCTCTCGACGCTCGATCCGCACTCGAGCTTCTTCGACCCGCGTGAGTACGCGCAGATGCGCGAGCGACAGGAGGGGCGCTACTACGGGCTCGGCATCACCATCCAGTCGATCGACGGCGACATCACGGCGGCCAGCGTGTTCGAAGGCTCGCCGGCCTTCAAGGTGGGCATCCGCCGCGGCGACGTGATGGCGCGCATCGATGGTGAAGATGCCAAGGGGTGGACCACCGAGCAGGCGATGAAGAAACTGCGCGGCGGCAAGGGCACGATGGTGAAGGTGGACATTCGCCGTCGCGGCTACGAGCAACTGCTGCCGCTGGACGTGACGCGCGACGAGGTACAGATTCTCACGGTCCCTGCGCACTTCATGATCGACGCGACCACCGGCTACATTCGTCATCAGGACTGGGGCGAGAACACCGACCGCGAGATGCAGCGCGCGTTGAACGACCTGCGCTCGAACGGGATGACGCGTCTCCTCTATGACATCCGCGGCAATCCTGGCGGCCCGCTCGACCAGGCCATCAAGGTGTCGAACGAGTTCCTCCCGAAGGGGAAGATGATCGTCTACACGCGTGGCCGTGTTCGGAACTCCGACCAGGACTACCACGCGACCGAGGACAGCACGTTCCTCGACATTCCGATGGTGGTCATCGCCAATCGCAACAGCGCCAGCGCGTCGGAGATCTTCACGGGCGCGATGCAGGACCACGACCGCGCCTACGTCGTCGGCGAAACCACCTTCGGCAAGGCACTGGTGCAGTCGGTGTATCCGATCGCCAACGGCGCGGGCCTCGCGCTGACGACGGCGCATTACTTCACGCCGAGTGGCCGGCTCATTCAGCGGCCGTGGGACGAGACGTTCGACGAGTACCTGAGCTACACGCAGAAGGATCAGGAGGCGACCAAGCCGCACAACCCGAGCGACCTGAAGCGGACCGGTGCCGGACGTCCGGTCTACAGCGGCGGCGGCGTAGAGCCGGACAAGTACGTGGCCGGCCAGATCGAAGGGTTCAACCCGTCGACGTTTGCCCGCGCCCTCTACGGCCGGCAGGAGTTCGAGACCTTCTCGCAGAAGTTCATTGCCGAGGGCGACAGCCGCATCCCGCAGGCGCTCGGCAAGGGGTGGGTGGTCATCAAGCGCGGGTTCACCGTGGACGACCAGATGCTGCAGGACTTCCGCGCGCAACTCGTCGTGAACAAGGTGAAGATGGACGAGGCCGCTTGGCAGAAGGACCTGACGTTCATCAAGGCCATGCTCCGCTTCCGGATCGACGAGGCCGCGTTCGGCATCGCCGAGGCCCGACGGAACCTGATCGCCGTCGACCCCCAGGCCCAGGTGGCCATGCAGTCGTTCGGCGAAGCCGAGAAGCTCGCCGGCGTGCAGAAGCGAGCACAGTAGACCTCGAACTGCCGGCCGGCGCTAGCTGGCCGGTAGGGTGTACGACCACAATGAGTAGCGGTCGTAGTTTGCCCTTGCCCCTCTATCTAGCACTTGTTACACTGACCACCGTTTTGCGGCCCATAGCCCCACGCCCCTGAACAGGGATGGGGAAAGGGCCACCAATCCGGTCCGACCCGTTCTGTAGCCATCTCCGCCATTACCCTGCACGTGCGCCGTTCTGCGGCGCGGTGGTGTCTGTTCATGCGTCTGGAAAAACTCGAGATCAACGGGTTCAAGTCCTTCTCGGACCGGTCGGAGCTTGCCTTCGACAAGGGCGTGACGGCCATTGTCGGTCCCAACGGATGCGGTAAGAGCAACGTCTCCGATGCGATCACGTGGGTCATGGGCGAGCAGAGCGCCAAGAGCCTGCGCGGCGAGAAGATGGAGGACGTCATCTTCAACGGCAGTGACGCGCGCAAGCCGAGCGCGACTGCCGAGGTGCGTCTCCGTTTCAGTGGCGTCGTGAAGTCGGTCTCCGGCCCGGTGTTCAACTCGTCCTCCCGCGTGGGCAGCGGCACTGCGGCCGCCCATGCCGCACCGGGCGCCCTCGCCGAGGTGGACGCAAGCGCGGATGCCGACGGCGGCGTCGCCGTCCTTGAGCCGCCGGTGGACGAGGCGCAGGCTGCGGCCAATCGCATCGCGTTCGCGCCCGAAGAGGCCGAGGAGCTGATCCAGACGGTCGCCCGCGAAGTGGAAGTGACCCGCCGACTGTATCGGTCCGGCGAGAGCGAGTACCTCATCGACGGTCATGCGTGCCGCCTGCGCGACATCCACGACCTGCTGATGGACACCGGCCTCGGTGCGAAGGCCTACGCCATCATCGAGCAGGGGAAGATCGGCCTCATCCTCAGCACGCGTCCGACCGACCGCCGTCAGCTCATCGAGGAAGCGGCCGGTGTCACGAAGTACAAAGCCCGCCGCCGCTCCGCTGAACTGAAGCTCGATGCCGCGCAGCAGAACCTCACCCGCATCGACGACATCGTCTTCGAAGTGGAGAAGCAGCGCGGCACGCTGAAGCGCCAGGCCGGCAAGGCCCAGCGCTACAAGAAGCTGCGCGACGAACTGCGGCGCTGGGAGAAGGTGCTCTTCGCGCGCAAGTATCGTCAGCTGGCGGAAACGATCGAGTCGGCGCGCACACGCTTGGCCGATGCGCGTGAGCGCGAGGCGGCCGCAGGCGCCAGGGTGTCGGAGATCGAGTCGGACTTCGGCCGTTCGCGCATCGAACTCGCGGAAGCGGAGTCGAAGGCGACGGCCGCGCGCGAGATTGCCCACGCCGCGGAACTGGCCATCAACCGTCTCCAGCAGCAGATCACCTTCGATGCCGGCCAGGCCGATTCGCTGAGCGCCCGTGCCCGCGCCGTGGCGCAGGAGATCGACGTGCTGCAGGCGCGCCGTGAACCGGCGGCGCTCGAACTGGACGACCGCCGGACGGCATCGGCGATGGCGATCGATGAACGCGATCGTGCCGCTGCGGCACTGACGTCGGAATCGCAGGCCTACGAAATCGGCCACCGCGAGATCGAAGGCATGGAAGCGGCGGTCGAGTCTGCCCGTCGCGAGGTCTACTCGGCCATCAACAGCGCCACCGCCCTGCGCCATGCGCTCGAGAGCGCCGCGGCCCAGCACGACCGCGTCCTCGAGACGTTGTCGAAGCTGCAGGTCGAAACCGAGGACGTGCGTATCGAGTTCGATCGGCTCGAAGGCGATCGCGCGTCGGCGGACGACGGCCTGCGCCGCGCACACGATGCGCTCGACGCCACCAGGACGGCGCGTGCCGCCCGCGAGTCGGAACTGGCCAGTGCCCGCATCGAGCACGAGTGGCGCGCCCGGTCGGTGCGGACGCGTGAGCACGATCTCGCCGGCCTCGGCGCCCGCCTGAAGTCGCTCGAGGAACTGGAAGCGGGCCGTGCCGAGTTCGGCGACGCCGCCCGAACGGTCCTTGCGCAGGCCGACGGCAAGGTCAGCCAGAAGGGCGCCGTCGCCGACTACCTCGAGGTGGACGCCGGCCGCGAGCGTGCCGTCGAGGCCTACCTCGGCGACCTGCTCCAGCACATCGTCGTCGAGCGCCAGGACCATGCGTTTGCCGGCTTCGAGCTGATTCGCGATGCGTCGGCCGGCCGTTGCGGCTTCGTGGTGATCGAAGGGCCGGATGGGGCGATGACCGCGCCCTCGCTGGTGGCGCCGCCGCCCGGGTTCGTCACGCTGTCGTCAGTCGTGCGGCTGAACGGTCCGTACGGCGACGTCGTGCGGCGGGCCATCGGTGAGGCGTGGCTGACCGACTCCTACGAGCGTGCCGAGGCGGCCGCGACGTTCGCGCCGTGCCCCATTGTCACGGCCGACGGCGAGGTATTCCGCGGTCCCCACCTGGTGGCGGGCGGTCACGGCAAGGAGACGCGCGGCATCCTCGAGACCAAGCGCGAGATCAAGGACCTGCGGGCGCGCATCGAAGGCGAGCGCGATTCGCTCGCCCGCCTCACCGCCGAGACGCAGGAACTGGAACGGGTGATCAGCGAAGCGACGCAGGCCATTGCCGCGCTCAACGCCGAACATCATCGCCAGGAGAAGCAGATCGTCGCACTCGAAGCGCAGTTGCAGCGCGCGTCGGAAGACTCGACGAAGGTGACGCTGAAGGGCGATCAGCTCGCGCGTGAGCGGCACCAGGCCGAAGAGGAACGTAAGGCGCTCGAACTGCGGCAGGAAGAAGCCCGCGCCTCGATCCTCACGCTCGAACAGGAGCAGCGGATGGCGGACGAGCGTCTGGGCGAGACGCAGCGCACGCTGGCCATGGCGCGCGAGACGGTGCAGGAACTGAGTCGCCGCGCCGCGGAAGCTCGAGCCACGCACGCCGCGCTGGTCGAGCGGGCGTCGGGGCTGGCGAGTGAAGTGCGCCGCCTCGAAGAGGCCAGCCGCGAACTCGAGTCGCGCTGCGAGGCGCTCGCGTCGGAACTCGACGACACCAAACGCCGGATCGAGGACCTCCGCGCCGCCGTGCTCATGAACGAAGAGCGGCTGGGCGACGACATCCGCGCGCTCGAGGCGCATCGCGCCGCGGTCGCTAGTGCGGACGATGCCGTGTCGACGCTGCGCATCAGTGCCGACGAGTTCGAGGCCGCCATCCGCGTGGCGCGCAGCGAATACGAAGGCATTCGCGCCACGGTGTCGGAGTTCGACGTGGCCCGCGCGACGGCCGAGAGCGACCTGTCGCACCTGGCTGCCACCTGTGTCGATACCGTGCAGGCCACGCTCGATGAGGTGATGGTCGAGGTCGAGGAGCTCGAGCGCGCTGGTGGTGCCGTGCCGGATGCCCGCGCCATTCTCGCGGACGAACCCGACGAGTCGACCGACGAGGACGGGATGCCCGTCGCCGTCAGCCTACAGGCGCGGCAGCCGGCAGTGGCCGACGGCGACTCGCACGCGGCGGTCGACGCCGCCGACGCTGCGGTCGCGGCCGCCAGCCAGCGGACGCTGAGCGCTGAAGACGCCATCTCCACCCTGCGCTCGAAGATCGACCGCCTCGGGCCGGTGAACATGATGGCGATCGAGCAGTACGACGAGCTTGAGGCGCGCTACGAGTTCCTCTCGACGCAGCGCAACGACCTGGTCGAGTCGATTGCCCAGACCACCGAGGCGATCCGGCGCATCGACGAGACGACCCGCGTGCGGTTCGTCGAGGCGTTCGCCGCCATCAACCGCAACTTCCAGGAGGTGTTCACCACCCTCTTCGGCGGTGGCCGCGCCGGGCTGACCCTGCTTGACGAGAACGATCCGCTCGAGAGCGGCATCGAGATCGTGGCGCAGCCGCCAGGTAAGCGCCTCCAGAGCGTGCAGCTGCTCTCGGGCGGTGAGAAGGCGCTCACGGCCATCTCGCTCATGTTCGGTCTGTTCAAGTTCAAGCCGAGCCCGTTCTGCCTGCTGGACGAAATCGACGCGCCGCTCGACGACGCCAACGTCGGCCGCTTCGTCGACATGCTTCGCAGCATGCAGGGCCAAACGCAGTTCATCCTGATCACCCACCACCGCCGGACCATGGAAATCGCCGACCGTCTCTACGGCGTCACCATGGAGGAGCCGGGCGTCTCCAAGCTCATCTCGGTGCAGATGAACTGATCCCACCGGGGATCGCGATCGGGCATGGCTGGCCTATGATCGGCTGATGATGAGCTGCTCAGGTCAGCCGGCCTGCACGCCTACCACCTCGGCTCGCGCGGTCGCTGTCGCCCTGCTCCTATCTGTGCCTGGCCTCGCCGGATGCCAGCTCGGTCGCGGCGAGTTGGCCGGTCGCGGCGCCGACCAGTGGACCCGCACCTACCCCCTGCAGGACGGCGGCGAATTCCAGATCGTCGGCGCGGTCGGCGCCATCGAAATCCAGGGGGGTGACGCCTCCACCGTCGACGTGCAGGCTGAACGGGTCGTCCGCTCGTCGAGCGACGCCATTGCCCAGGAGGCGGTCTCGCGGATTCGGCTCACTGAGGATGTGGCGCCCAACCAGATCGTGCTTCGTAACGACGGACTCGGCGGCATCGTTGTCGGTGTCGACGTCGCCGTGAACTTCCACGTCACCGTTCCGCGCGCGACCCGGCTGCGCCTGCGGACGGCGGGCGGTGACATCACCGTGGCGAACGTCAACGGCGCCGTCGTGGCGTCGACGACCAATGGGTCGATCACCGGGACGGCGCTCGGCGGCGGCGTCGAAGCCCGCTCCACGAACGGCACCGTGACCATCGACCTGGCGGCAGTGGGACAGGACCCGGTTGAACTGCGCGCCACCAACGGCGCCGTCACCCTCACCCTGCCGCCGTCCGCCAACGCGAACCTCGACGCCAGCTGCACGAACGGCTCGATCGACATCGCTGACGTGCCGCTGCAGGTGACGGGTGAACAGTCGGCGCACAAGACCCGCGGTCGCCTGAACGTCGGTGGGGCCCCGATCGACCTGACGACGATCAACGGGAACATCAAGGTCCGTCCCCGGCCGTGAACGAAGACAAGGCCACCAGATACAACAGGCTGAAGCGGCAGGTCGGTGTCGCCTCGGTGGCGTGGGGCACGTGGCTGTTGCTGGCGCTCGTTGTTAGTGGCGGCAGCGTGTGGCTGCGCGACGCGGCTGAGAGCCTCGCCTCGGTGTTGGCCCAGGGGGTGTGGCTGCGCGGCCTGTCGGTGGTCGTCTATGTCGTCCTCCTTACCCTCCTGAATGAAGTCGGCAGTCTGCCGCTGGCGTTCTACGGCGGCTTCGTCCTCGAGCGCCGCTACGGGCTCTCGAAGCAGCCGATTCGCATCTGGGCCATCGATCAGGTGAAGTCGCTGGCGCTGGGCGTCGTCCTCGGCGTCGTCGCGGCCAGCACCCTGTATTTCTTCATCGACCGGTTTCCTGACACGTGGTGGCTGCCGTCGGCGGTGGTCTTCGCGGCGCTGATCGTTGGCCTGGCGAACCTCGCCCCGCTGCTCCTGCTGCCGCTCTTCTACTCGATCAAGCCGCTCACCAGGGAGTCGCTGCGGACGCGCCTGCTCGCGCTGGGCGAACGCGCCGGGTCGCGCGTACTCGACGCCTATGAGTGGGGCCTGGGCGAGAGAACGAGCAAGGCCAATGCCGCGCTGACCGGCATCGGCCATTCGCGCCGTATCCTGGTCTCGGACACGATGCTCGAGCAGTACTCCGACGAGGAGATCGAGGTGGTGCTCGCCCACGAACTGGGCCACCACGTCCACGGTGACATCTGGAAGGGGCTGGCATTGGAGACGGGCCTCATCTTCGCCGGCTTCCTGGCCGCGTCGTGGATGCTGCGGCTCACCGCTCCGCTCGCCGGCCTGCGCGACGTGAGCGACATCGCCGGCCTACCCCTCCTGCTGCTCGCTGCCGGTGCAGTGTCGCTGGTTATGGTGCCGGCTGCGCACGCGATGTCGCGGGCGCACGAACGTCGAGCCGACCGCTTCGCCCTCAACCTGACGAAGAACACGCCAGCCTTCGTGTCGGCGATGCGCCGCCTGGCGGCGCAGAACCTTGCCGAGGACGCACCCTCCACCCTGGTGCAGTGGCTGTTCTACAGCCATCCGCCCATTCGCGAGCGCATCGAAGCGGCACGGGCGTTCGCAGAGGGCAGGCAGAGCGGGTAGGGCGGGAAAGGCAGGCGGGCCTGGCGGGCAGGACTGTGCGAACCGTCCAAAAGAAAAGGGCCGGCGATTGCTCGCCGGCCCCAGTTCTGACTTCCGAGTTCGAACGTCGGAACGCCTTACGCCTTACGCTTTCGGCGCGGTGTCTTCGTCGGTCAGCAGCGCCTTGCGGCTGAGGCGAATCTTGCCGGTCGGGTCGATGTTGATGACCTTGACCAGAATCTGTTCGCCTTCCTTCAGCTCATCGCGCACGTCCTTGACGCGGTGGTTCGCGATCTCGGAGACGTGCAGCAGACCGTCCGTGCCGGCCATGATCTCGACGAATGCACCGAAGTCGGTGATGCGCTGGACCTTGCCGAGGTAGGTCTTGTTGAGCTCCGGCGTGGCCGTGAGTTCCTGGATGATCGAGATAGCCTTCTGCGCCGAGGCGCCGTCGGCCGACGCCACGTTCACGCGGCCATCGTCTTCCACGTCGATCTTCACGCCCGTGCGCTCGATGATGCTGCGGATCATCTTGCCGCCCGGCCCGATGACGTCGCGGATCTTGTCCACCGGGATCTTGATGGTGACGATGCGCGGCGCGTGCTGCGAGATGTTCTCGCGGTGCGCGGCGAGTGCCTCGGCCATGATGCCGAGGATGTGCAGGCGGCCCTGACGAGCCTGTTCGAGCGCCTTGCGCATCACCAGCGTCGGGACACCGGCGAGCTTGATGTCCATCTGCAGGGCGGTGATGCCCGCGGCCGTGCCGGTAACCTTGAAGTCCATGTCGCCGTAGTGGTCTTCAGCACCGGCGATGTCGGAGAGCACCGCGAACTTGCCGCTGGTCTCGTCCATCACCAGGCCCATCGCGATACCGGCCACCGGCGCCTTGAGCGGCACACCGGCGTCCATCATCGCGAGCGACGCACCGCACACCGACGCCATCGACGACGAGCCGTTCGACTCGAGGATGTCGGAGACGACACGCACCGTGTAGGGGAAGTGCTCTTCACCGGGGATCATGCCGGCAATTGCGCGCTCCGCGAGGGCGCCGTGGCCCACTTCGCGGCGGCCCGGGCCGGTCATGCGGCCCACTTCACCAACCGAGAAGGGCGGGAAGTTGTAGTGCAGCATGAAGTTCTTCCAGGTTTCCCCTTCGAACGTCTCGATCTTCTGCGCGTCGTCGGCCGTGCCGAGCGTGCAGGTGACGAGCGCCTGCGTTTCGCCACGCGTGAACACGGCTGAACCGTGGGTGCGCGGCAGCACGCTGGTCTCGATCCAGATCGGGCGCACTTCATCGAGCTTGCGGCCGTCGAGGCGGACGTTGTTGTTCAGGATCTCGTCGTAGAGGATCGTTTCCTTCAGGTGCTTCGCGACGATCTTCGCGTCGGCACGCTGGGCGGGCTGATCCGCCGGGTACGACTCGACGAGTTCGGCGATGACCTTGTCCGTCGTCGCGTAGTTCTCGAGCTTGTCCTTGATGCGCATCGCCGCGGTGAGCTTGCCGAGAACCTTGTCCTCGACCGCTTTCGCGAACGCGGCGTCGACTTCCTTCGAGGCGACGGTCGCCTTCTTCTTGCCGACTTCGGCAGCCATCTCGTCGATCGCGGCGACGATCAGCTTGATCGCGGCGTGCGCGGCTTCGAGCGCCTCGACGACCTGCTCTTCCGTCACTTCCTTCGCCCCGGCCTCGACCATCACCAGGCCTTCCTTCGTGCCGGCGACGATGATGTCGAGCTTGCTCGCCTTGCGCTGTTCGAAGGTCGGGTTGATCAGGTACTGGCCGTCGACGAGACCGACGCGGACGCCGGCAATCGTCTTCTGGAGCGGCAGGTCGGAGAGCGCCAGCGCCGCAGAGGCGCCGGTGATGGCGAGCACGTCCGTGTCGTTCGCGCCGTCGGCCGACAGCACGAGCGCGATGATCTGCGACTCGTAGCGCCAGCCGGCCGGGAAGAGCGGACGGATCGGGCGGTCGATCATGCGGCTGGTGAGGACTTCCTTCTCCGAAGGCTTGCCTTCACGCTTGAAGAAGCCGCCGGGGATGCGCCCCGACGCGTAGGTGTATTCCCGGTAGTCCACCGTCAGCGGCAGGAAGTCGACGTCCCGCGGGCTGGCGGCTCGGCACGCGGTGACCAGCACCACGGAATCGCCCGACCGGACGATGACGGACCCGCCGGCCTGCTTGGCCAGCTTCCCGGTTTCGATACTGATGGAGCCGTGACCGACTAGAACTTCGCGCGTTGTCATAGATCGCACATCTCTCGTGAAAACGGTGGTGAGAAGGGAAGGGCGATCCGCGTCACTTGCGGATGTTCAGACGCTTGATGAGGTCCGCGTAGCGCTTGATGTCCTTCGACTTGACGTAATCGAGAAGGCGGCGACGGCGGCCGACGAGCATCAGCAGGCCGCGGCGCGAGTGATGGTCCTTCGCGTGGGTCTTGAAGTGCTCAGTGAGGTAGGTGATGCGCTCGGTGAGGATGGCGACCTGAACTTCCGGCGAGCCGGTGTCAACGTCGTTCGTCTTGTAGGAGCTGATCAACTCGTTCTTGCGATCTTTCGAAAGTGCCACTTGGTTCCTCCACGTGCGCCCCAGTGCCAGTTCGTGGTACCGGATGCGCCGTCTGTCTGAAATTCCGTTAGTCGAACAAGCTCAAAATGTTACTACAACAGCACGACGCCAGGATGCAAAAGGCCGGGCGTGTCGGCGGCGCCGGCCATGGCCACCAGCAGGCCGGTCGGACCGAGTAGCCTGACGGCCAGGGACCGGTCCGCCGAGACGGCCACGACCGCTGCGGCGAAGCCGGCGCTGGCATCAGCCGGACCGAGCGTTCTCCCGAACCGCAGGTGCGCCACGCCCTCTTCGGTCAGCGAGACGGCTGGCAGGCCGGTCAGCATCTGCTCGAGCGGCACGAGGGCCGTCACACCGTCGCCGGCCTCGACCCTGGCGAGCGGAACGGCCCGGTCGAGCCCGACGCCAGCGGCTTCGGTCCGCCGAAGCGCCATCAGGTGGGCGCCGGTGCCGACGGCGGCGCCGAGGTCGACGGCGAGCGAGCGGATGTAGAAGCCGGCGGAGCAGCGGACGGAGACCCGGACTCGGTCTTCTTCGACCTCGAGCAGCTCGATTG
>CALQBJ020000082.1 GCA_943328785.2 Bifidobacterium breve | reverse complement strand
TGCTGCACGCGCCACGACAGCCCATCGTCGGACACCGTGATGTGCGTGTGCCGGAGGTTGCGCGCCTCGGGGTCGAACCGCAACTGCGAGTGCTCGCTGCCCCAGGCGTCCAGCGCCGCCTTCAACCGATCGGCATCCCACTGGACGACGTCGTCTGTCTGCGGCGCCGGGTCGAGCGCCTCGAGCGCGCGCACCTGGTCGCCGATGCTCCAGGCACGCAGGAAGGTGAAGACGCGGGTGCGCACGAGCGCGGTGAACGCCTTCGTGTCGCGCGTGATGTCGGCCAGCGCCGCCTCGGCTCCCGGCGGGCGCAGTTCGGTCGTACCACGAGCGGCGAGCGGCTGGTAGTTCGGATCGCGCATCCGTTCCCACTCGTCCTCGAGGCTCGAGTCGACGGCGCGCAGCAGCGTCTGGAGATACAGCTCCATCTCGCGCACGTCATCGTTCTTGACGCCGTCCGGCACGGTCTGGCTCAGCACCTTGTAGACGCTGTTCAGGTGCCGGAGCAGCAAGCCCTCTGACCGCTGCAGTTCGTAGTCGAGCACGTACTCCGCGAACGAGCGGAAGTTCTCGAACATCTCCCGCGCGATCGACTTCGGCCGGATGGCCTCCTCACCTACCCACGGATGCCGGTCGGCGAAGGCATTGAAGGTGTCGTAGACGAACTCGCGCAGCGGCTTCGGATACTCCAGCTTCTCCATTTCCTCCATCCGCTGGTCGTACTCCATGCCATCGGCCTTCCACGTCGCGATCGCCTGGTCCTTCACCCGGTCCAACTGCTTGCGGAGGATCAGCTCGGGGTTCTCGAGGATCGACTCGACCAGCGTCAGCACGTCGAGCGCGTACTCGGGCGACTCGGCGTCGAGCAGCGGCAGCGTCTCGAGCAGGTAGAGCGACAGCACCTGGTCCATCGAGAAGTCGTCCTGCAGTTCGAGGTTCACCCGCAGCTTCGCGCCGTCGACCGTCTTCGGGATGAACTCCACCACCGTGCGCGACACCAGCGCGCGGAACAGCTGCCACGAGCGCTTCCGGTGGGCCTTCTTCGCCCCCTCGGTTTCGTGGCTGTCGCGAATCAGACGCTGCATCGCACGGCAGCCGTCGCCGCGCCGGCTCAGCACGTTCAGCAGCGTGCCGTGCGTCACCTGGAAGCGCGACACCAACTGCTCGGGCTGCGCGCCCATCAGCCGCTTGAAGGTCTGAAGGTCCCAGTTGACGAAGTTATGATCGGGTTGCTTGCGCAGCGTGACCTTCTTGCCGTCGCGAGCCGACTTCTCCTTCAGCCGGATGTTCTCGATCACATGCTCCGGCGCCTGCGCCCAGACGTAGCCGCGGTCGTCGAACCCCTTGCGGCCGGCGCGGCCGGCAATCTGGTGGAAGTCGCGCGCGGCCAGGATGGCGGTCTTCTGACCGTCGAACTTGCAGAGGCGCGTGAACAGCACCGTGCGGATCGGCACATTGATGCCGGCGCCGAGCGTGTCGGTGCCGCAGATCACCTTCAGCAGCCCCACCTGCGCCAGTTGCTCGACCAGCACGCGGTACTTCGGCAGCAGACCGGCATGGTGCAGGCCAATCCCGTGCCGCAGCCACTTGCGCACGTCGGCGCCGTAGGGGCTGGTGAACTGGAAGCCGGCGATCCGCGACGCGATCTCGGCCTTCTCTTCCTTCGAGCAGATCTTCAGGCTGGTGAAGTCCTGCGCGCTGCTCGCGGCGTCGGCCTGCGTGAAGTGGACGACGTAGGCGGGCGTCTTGCCTTCGTCCACCAGCTTCTCGATGGTGTGCGAGAGCGGAATCTCGGAGTAGGCATAGTCGAGCGGCACCGGGCGCTCGCCGGACTTGATAGTGAGGGTCGGGCGGCCATTCAGCTTCGTCACCGCCTCTTCAAAGAACCGCGTGTCGCCGAGCGTGGCCGACATCAGCAGGAAGCGGGTCTGCGGCATGGTGAGGAGCGGCACCTGCCAGGCGCCGCCGCGGTCGCGGTCCGCGTAGTAATGGAACTCGTCCATCACCACATCGTCCACTGCGGCATCCGCTCCCTCGCGCAGCGCCATGTTCGCCAGCACTTCGGCCGTGCAGCAGAGAATCGGCGCATCGTGGTTCACGCTGCCGTCGCCGGTCGACAACCCGACCAGGTCTGGACCGAACTCGCGGCACAGCGCCATCCACTTCTCGTTGACCAGCGCCTTGATCGGGCACGTGTAGACCGCACGCTTGCCGCGCGCCAGCGCCGAGAACAGGAGCGCCGAGGCAACGAGCGACTTGCCGGAGCCGGTCGGCGTGTTGAGGATGACGTTCTTCCCGTCGAGCAGCTCGAGGATCGCCTCTTCCTGCGCCGCGTAGAGCGTGAGGTGCTTCGCGGTGGTGTACTTCAGGAAATAGTCGAGCAACCGATCGCTGGTGGGATCCCACTGGGCGTCGTGCAGAAGGTCGACGAGAGAGGCGGCAGCGGTCATTGCGCTTCAGTTGTACCGCGAATCACGAGACAGCGATACCCAGCAGGTCCGGCCCGCCCTTCCCGCCCCGTCCTGTACACTCCCCCCATGTCCGAACAGGTGGTCGTCATCACTGGAGCCAGCACCGGCATCGGAGCGGTGCTTGCCCAGCAACTCGCCAGAGAGGGGATGTCTGTCGTTCTGGTGGCGCGCCGCGCCGAGGCGCTGCGCGACATGGCCGAGACGTGCGGTCCGCAGGCACTCGCCGTCGTGGCCGACATGACCGTGCGCGCCGACGTCCAGCGGACAGTGGCCGAGGCCCTCGCCCGCTTCGGGCACATCGACGTCTGGGTGAATAACGTCGGCCAGGGGATCACGCGCATGCCGACGGCGCTGACCGACGACGACCTCGACGACATGATGCGGGTGAACGTGAAGTCGGCGCTCTACGGCATGCAGGAAGTGCTGCCGCACTTCAAGGCACGCGGACGCGGCCACGTCATCAACGTCTCGTCGATGCTCGGCCGCGTGCCGATGGCGGTGTTCCGATCGGCGTACAACGGCGCGAAGCACTTCCTCAATGCGCTCACCGCGAACTTCCGCGACGAGGTAACGGCCACGCACCCCGACATCCAGTTCTCGCTGGTGTCGCCAGGCGTGGTCTTCACCGAGTTCGGGCTGCGCGCCAAGCACGGCGGCGTCGACTCGCGCGCCATTCCGCAGGGGCAGACGCCGGAGGCGGTGGCGGCAGTGATCGCGGCGGTGATCGCGAGCCGCAAGCCGGACGTCTACACGCGCGCCGGTGCACGCCAGATGGTGCTCGCCTACTTCAACTCGGTCGGCGAAGACCCGGCTGCGTGAGACCGGACGGTCGGCCGTCGTCGCCGCCGATGGTCAGCAATATGCACCCGCCTGCCGTGCGGGGTGCGTCGCCCACCTGAATCGCCGGAACCCCGGATATTCCAGTCGCGCTGCCGCGTGTCCTGCCGGCATCCCGACAGCGCTGGAGCGATCATGTCTTCTAGGCTGCGTGCGCTTACCTGGGTCGGACTCGTCCTCGTCCTCCTCTCTGGAGCAAGCCCGCTGCACGCTGGAGTCACCGGCCTCAAGGTCGGGATCTACAGCGGCACCGGTGCCGAATCCAGCACGATCCTGGCGATGTTTCGAGCCGTCAACGCGCTCGGCCACTCGCCCCTGGGGGTCACGAAGGCCGACATCGACGGCGGACGGCTGACCCGGGCGCACTTCGACATCTTCATCATCCCGCCAGGGGAAGATGGGAAGAAGTGCTGCGCCGGCCACTACGCGGCCGTGGACGGCCTCGACCAGATCGGGACGAAGGCCGCCATCCGCGCCTACCTAACCGACGGCGGCGGCGTGGTGGCGGAAGAAGCGGGTGCGTTCTTCGCCTCGCAGAACGGCGGAACGCTGGACATCTACGCCGGTTCCTACACGAACGTCACCAATCAGGTTGGCAAGCGCAGCTTCACGGTCACCAACAGCCTGTTCGGCGGCGGGTCGCAGGACGCGTGGCACTCCTACGGCGGCGGCTACTTCCCCGCCCCGCCCGTCGGGGTGACCGTGGCGGCGGTCGACACCTCCAACCGGCCGGTCATCGTCTGCCAGTTCTCGGGCGGCGGGCGGCTGTGCCTGACCTCCTTCGTCCTGGAACTGCGCGGCGACTCCGAGCTGGATTGGACGATCTGGGATAACTGGGCCATGGGCGGCGTGCACCGCAATTCCGAGGGGGCGTGGGCCATGCTGGGCCGGATGATCGGCTGGGTCTCGGCCCTCGACCCGAGCGCTCCCACCATCACGCCGACGCCGAACCCGGGAGGGGCGCGGATCGCGGTGGTCGCCCAGCACACGACCGATGGCGGCGCGTGGTCGGGCCTTCTCCCAGCGGTCGCGCGCGGCATCGAGTACAGCGGGCATGTGCCGCTGGCGATTCGATTCCAGGAGATCAAGAGCGGCAGGCTGACAGCGGCGAACTTCAAGGTGGTGACGTTCCCGGGCGGATACGCCTACGGTTACAAGACAGGCCTGGCAGGCTACGAAGCGGCGGTCCGGAGCTTCATCAGTTCGGGCGGGAGCTACTACGGCATCTGTGCCGGCTCGTTCTACGCACCGTTCACGATCGTCTGGGACCGCAAGACGTACGCGTATCCCTTGCAGATCTACGCCGGACAGGACGTCGGTCCCATCGACGACATCGTGCCGTGGCCCGGCTACGCACTGACGCCCGTCAACTTCGGCGGTGATGCCGTGGTCGGTAACCTGGGCCGGGTCACGGTGATGTATTACGGCGGCGGATATCACACGATCCCGAGCTATGCCCAGCAGGGTGCGTTCGTCTACACGGCGGGAACGTTTGCGACGAGTTCGGCGGTCGGCCGGGCCGACCTGGTCCGCTATGCCTACGGCCAGGGCAGAGTCGCCCTGACCACCACGCATCTCGAAGCGCGCGCCGGCTCGAACGTCGACTGGCTCTACTGGGACAACTACGACTACACCACGGGACAACCCGTCACCAACCCGGACAATCCGTGGGAGGTGATGAAGGTCCTCTTCAACAACTGGCTGACCGTGCCCTGATTCGCGACGCCGTTGCCGCGACCGGAGAAGAAGCCGTGCGGAACACCTTCACGTCGACGCTCGCGGGCGTGGCCCTCGTGGCCGCAGCCTTCATCGCTCCACCCGTTCCTGCCAGGGCAGCTGGCACGGCGACGCCGATCTCCGTCTACGGCGCGTGGCACTGCGGCAACGACTACTGCACCTGGGGAAGCGTCCGGAACATGACGGACTTCGACGCGAAGAATCACTGGCTGATCGACCGCGGCGGCGGCACTCCGTCCGTCAACCTCGTGGTGCTCAGCTTCGTGCACCCGCTGCGGTTGCTCAACAAGACAGACGACGCCCAGACCGTGGGAGGCGTGCCGAAGGGGATGACGCCGGAAGTGGTGAACTACTTCAAGAGCCGTGGCATCCGCGTGATGCTCTCCATTGGCGGCATCACCTACGTCAACGCGTGGAATCAGGCGCTTGCCACGAATGCCACAGCGACACAACTCGCCTTGAACGCCTCGACGGTGGCGCAAGCGCTGGGCGTCGGCATCGACATCGACTACGAGGAGAACACCAACCCACGACTCGAGCAGTTGCAGACATTCATCGACGCGTATCGCACGCTCATACCGTACGACTCGACCGGGGCCAACCCGGCCGCGCGATTGACGATCGACCTGGCAGCCGGCGATCGCTGGCTCATCGGGCTCACCCGCAAAGCGACAACGGACTGGCTCTTCCCGGGCTCTGGACGGCTTGACTACGCCAACGCGATGGTGCCCAACCAGCAGCCGAAGAGCGCTGCCGATGCAATCGCCAACTGGCAGGAGCACGTGGACGGCAAGCCGCGCTACAGCCCGCCGATCCTGCCGCTCGCGCCGGCCCGCTTCACCGGCAGCCTCTACATCGTCACCGGCAACAGGCCGGCTGCGGAGTGCGTGAACTTCAGCAAGTCGCTGCAGAACAGCACCGGGACCTTTGTCCAGAGTGTGGCGCCTGCGCCTGGCTCGTCCGGCGACACCCACGGCATGCTCGGCTACATGTTCTGGGCGGCTGAGTGCCAGGGCACGCGGTCCATCTGCACGACACCGCCGAACTCGTGTGAAGGTGGTGTGGGCGTTGGCGCGACCACCTACACGATCCCGATACCGATGCCGCCGCTGCGACAGAACTGAACGCGACGCTCGGAAGCCGGACGCTACGTCCTCGCCGCTTGCTCGTCGTCAGCGCGCAGTCGGCGAGGGGCCGGTTGCGGACGCCGCCATCGTCGCGTAGCCTGACGCCACACATGCGTCTGTCTTTCCCCTGCGCCGCCGCCGTGCTGGCCCTGGCGGTGCACGTCACCGCACAGGCGCCGGCGCCCCAGCCGGCAGCCCCGTCGCTGCCGCCGCACTTCGCCATTCCCTATCTCGCTAACGACACCACGCCGGACGCGCTCGATTTCGCCGCGGCCGAATGCGACACCGTCAACGGTGGCGAGCGGCTCGACTGCCGCCTCCGTCAGGTGTTCATCACCACGACCAGCATCGAGCCGTCGGCCTGCGCAATCAGTTCGAATGGCTACGATCTGTCACTGCGCCGCGACGCACCCGCGCGCTGGTCGAGCGCGGCCGACCCCGTCGGCGACTGCGGGCTCGTGGAGGTGACGACGCTCGAGGACGGCGGCACCACGCGCTGGACGATGACCATCGGGCACCGCGCGACGATGAACGTGGCGCGTGCCGACTGCAGGGCGGCAGCGGCCCAGGTCGAGACCTACAGCTGGCGCAACGTCCGCCGGCGGCTGCCCTGCACGACGATCCAGCCGGGAGCAATCGAAAGATAGTCGCAAGTCGCACGTCACAAGTCGGCAGTCACAAGTGACCAACGACTAGCGACCTGCGACCTGCGACCTGCGACCTGCGACCTGCGACTATTTCGCCGCGTCGAGCGCTTGCGCGAGGTCGGCGAGGATGTCGTCGATCGCCTCGATGCCGACGCACAGCCGGATCATGTCCGGCGTCACACCCGCCTGCTTCTGCTCCGCTTCCACCATCTGGCGATGCGTCGTCGACGCCGGATGCGCCGCCAGCGACTTTGCGTCGCCGATGTTCACGAGGCGCTTGAAGATCTGGAGCGCGTCGTAGAACTTCACGCCCGCGTCGAAGCCGCCCTTGATCGTGAACGTCAGCAGCGCCGACGGCTTGCCGCCGGTGTACTTCTGCGCCAGCGCGTGATAGGGCGACGACGCCAGGCCGGCATAGCTGACCGAGTTCACCAGTGGGTGCTGCTCGAGGTAGTTCGCCACGACCATGGCATTCGACACGTGCCGCTCCATGCGCAGCGACAGCGTCTCAATCCCCTGCAGGAACAGGAACGAATTGAACGGGCTGATGGCCGCCCCCATGTTGCGCAGCGGCACCGTGCGGGCGCGACCGATGAACGCTGCCGGCCCGAGCGCCTCGGTATAGACGACGCCGTGGTACGCCGGTTCCGGCGTGCTCAGCATCGGGTAGCGCGCCGTGTTCTCGGCCCACGGGAATTTGCCCGAGTCGACGATGATGCCGCCGATGGAGGTGCCGTGGCCGCCCATGTACTTCGTCAGCGAGTGGACGACGATGTCGGCGCCAAACGCGATCGGCTTCATCAGCACCGGCGTCGCCACCGTGTTGTCGACGATCACCGCCACACCGTGCTTGTGCGCCATGGCGGCGATGGCTTCGAGGTCGGGGATGTTGCCGGCCGGGTTGCCGATGGTCTCGCAGTAGACCGCGACCGTCTTGTCGTCGATCAGCTTCTCGAGTTCGGCCGCGCTGTCGTTCTTCGCGAAGCGGCACTCGATGCCCATGCTCGGCAGTTGGTGCGCAAACAGCGTGTAGGTGCCGCCATACAACTGCGGCACGGAGACGACGTTGTTGCCGATCTTCGCAATCGTGAGGATCGCGTAGGTAATAGCCGACTGGCCGGAGCTGAGCGCCAGGCTGGCCAGCCCGCCCTCGAGCGCCGCGACGCGCTGTTCCAGCACGTCCTGCGTCGGGTTCATGATGCGCGTGTAGATGTTCCCGGGCACCGCCAGGTTGAACAGGTCGGCGCCGTGTTGGGCGTTGTCGAACTCGTAGGCCACCGTCTGGTAGATCGGCACGGCCACCGACTTGGTGGTCGGGTCGGTCTTGTAACCAGCGTGGATCGCAATCGTCTCGTCTTTCATCGTGTGTGCCTCTCGAATCTGAACTCTGTGCGAGGTCCGGCTGAAGCCGGACACTACGCGTTGTCACGCGTGACGCCCGTTGTGTCCGGCTTCAGCCGGACCATCTTCATCGTCGTAATGCCTGCAGCGGATTCGTCGGATCGATGCCGTCCATGAACGGCAGGCGGCGATCCAGGTTGGTGAGTTGATAGACCAGGCCCAGCCAGTTGTCAAAGATGGCGCGGGCCGTGTCGCGCCAGGTGTTGTCGAGCAGCGGTGTCACCTCCGCTTCGGGAAAATCGGGCAGCGGCCGGCCGTTTGCGTGGGCCGCATGCGCGGCATCGAGGTACGACGTGATGATCGCCTCGGCTTCGGCCGAGATGTAGTGCTCGGGACACGGCGGCAGGTCGCGCTCGCCGTGGAAGTAGCGCAGCACCTCGCGCTTGTATTCCTTCAGCAGGCTGTTCGTGTCGTACTCCGGATGCCCCTGGAAGTACACCCGCCTGAACCCATCGTCGCTCACCGCGGCATGCACGCCGGCTTCATCGCTCTCGATGAGGATCTGCAGGCCAGCCGTGACGAAGTGCTTGCGCAGGACGGCGTTGTAGCGGGAGTGCGGCACGTCGAAGCGGGTGTTGATGTCGCGCAGCAGCGGATGCGTGGGCGCCACGACACGGTGGCTGTAGACCCCCCACTGCTTGCGCGGCAGCGGGACGCGGTCGATGCCGTGCAGCACCTTCATCAGCGCGTGCGTGGAGAGGCACGAGCAGAGCGTCGAGGTGACGTTCTCGGCGGCCCAGCCGATCACCTCCGCCAGCGGCTGGTAGAACGGCTCGAGGTCGAGGCGCGGGTTCGCGACGTTGGCGCCGGTGATGATGAGCGCGTCGAGACCGTCGACATAGATCGACGCCAGATCTTCGTAATGCGCATCGATGTAGGCCTGCGTCGCCTCGCTGCGCGGCAACCCGGGCACGGTGAAGCAGTGCACGTAGAACTGCGCGATGTGGTTCGAACTGCCGACCAGCCGCATGAACTGCTGCTCGGTCACCTGGAAGGCGGCGTCCGGCATCATGTTCAGGAGGCCGACGTGCAGGGCTCGAATGTCCTGGCGCTGCGCCTCCTGCGTCGTGAGCACGGTGTGCCCGTGGCGACGCAGGTCGCCGAAGGACGGCAGTGAGGTGTGTTCGACGATGGGCATGGGGCGGCTCGAGACTCGTTCGCGATTATATGACGTGCGACGACCCACTCCGGGTGCAGCCAGGCGCCAGGCGGCGCAGGCCATGCCGCTGGCGAAAGTCTTCGTGGCGACGTGACACGCCGGGTGTAATATCCGGCGCCAAGGGAGCGCCGATGCCACTCGCCGATGCTGTCCGTACGGCAGCCACACACCACCCCGCCAGAACGGCCCTCATCGTCGAACAGGCCCGCTGGAGCTTTTCCGAGTTCGACGCCGTTACCGACCGCGTCGCCGCGCGGCTGATGGCGTCCGGCATCGCGCCAGGCGATCGGGTCGCGCTCCACTTCACCAACGGGTTCCCCATTGCCGCGGCGTACTACGCCTGCTTCAAGGCGGGCGCAATTGCGGTGCCGCTGAACACCCGCATGAAGTACGCGGAGCTGGCCTACGTGCTGAACCACAGCGGCGCGCGACTCTATCTGGGACAAGCGAACCTCTACGCCGAACTGCACGAAGCCCGCGGCAGCCTGGCGCAACTGGCCGACGTGTTCCTCACCGGTGACCTGTCGCCGTTCCCGTCCGTGCGCCCGCTCGAGCAGCTCACGGAACCCGGCGGCCCCGTCGCCACCGCAGACGTGACGTGGCCCGTCACCGACGAGGATGCACCGGCCGTCATCATGTACACCTCGGGGACGACCGCCCGCCCCAAAGGGGTGACGCACACCCACCGCACACTCACGCAGCTTGCGGTGACCGGCATCGCTGTGGCCGACGTGCAGCACAACGACGTGTCGGGCATCGTGCTGCCGACGTGCCACATCTTCGGGTTGTCGGTGCTGGTGTCCACCTTGATCGCCGGGAACACCGTGGTGATGATCCCGCGCTTCGAATTGCCCTTCGTGCTGGAACAACTGCAGCAGCACGGTGTCACCATCTTCGGCGCCCTGCCGGTGATGCTGAACGCGATGCTGCATGCGCCGGGCGCATCGGCGTACGACCTGAGCCGCCTGCGCGCCTGCTTCGCGGGTGGCGACGCGGTGCCGACCGAGGAGCACCGCCGCTTCAAGGAGACGTTCCGCGTAGACGTCACCGAAGCGTGCGGCATGACCGAAGTGCAGCCCTACGCGGTGAACCCGCTCTACGGCCGCGGCAAGGTCGGCTCGATCGGACTGGCCGCGCCAGAGACGACGCTGCGGCTGGTCGATCCGTTCGACCGCGATGTGGACGCAGGGGCGTCGGGTGAGGTGCTGGTGCGCAGCGCCGCCATGATGGTTGGCTACTGGAACGACCCTGCGGCGACGGCAGCCACGATCGTCGACGGCTGGCTGCGCACGGGCGACCTGGCACGGCTCGACGAGGACGGCTACTACTGGTTCGTCGGGCGCACCAAGGAGATCATCGTGCGCGCCGGTTCGAACATCTCGCCGCTCGAAGTGGAGGACGCGCTCTACCAGCACCCCGCAGTGCGCGAAGTGGGCGTCGTGGGTGTGCCGAACGCGGAACTGGGTGAGGTGGTGCGGGCGTTCGTGGCGCTGAAGAGCGGCGCCACGGCGACGTCGGAGGAGCTGCGGGCGTTCGTCGGTGAACGCCTCGCCGCCTACAAGGTGCCCGCGACGATCACCTTCCTGCCGGACCTGCCGAAGGGGTTGACCGGCAAGGTCCAGCGGAAGGCGCTGAAAGAGATGGGAGCGTCGGACGCCTGGTGATGGTCCGGCTGAAGCCGGACACTACGAGAAGCCAGCGTGACTCCAGTAGTGTCCGGCTTCAGCCGGACCTGTCGTCGCTACTGCCCAGGCGTGGCGGGACGCGGCGGCGCGGGCGGCAGCGTGCCACCCTCGGCGAGAATCTTCATGTTCTCGAGCGCCTGCGTGAACGTCGTCTTGCGCTGCGCCAGGTTCCGCTCGCGCGCCGCATCGTCGGCCAGGATCGAGTTGTCGAAGAACAGCGTGTAGACGATCTTCGACGTGGTGGCGGTGACCGGACGCGCTTCGAGCGTGCCGTGATACGCGTCATAGGGGCGCCCCTCGCGCACCGGCTGCGTGTAGGTGTACGAGAGTTCGGTCTTGCCAACCAGGATCTCGTTCGCCACCGAGCGCACCGCGCCGAACTCGCCGTCGACGCCCGACGTGATGGTGCACGGCAGGCGGAGCCACTCGCCGATGTCGCAGTACTTGCCGATGCGCTTCCACACCTCGGCCGCCGGCTTGTTGACGGCAATTTCCAACGGCAGCGCGACGTAGTGCGGATTCGGAATGGCGAGCGGCGGCGGCGCCGCCTGCTGCGCCGACACCGGCGACACAACGACGAGCAGCGCGAGTGCGCTGAGAGTGGACAGACGACCGAACACGTTCCGCATGCGATTCCTCCGCTGAGGTCCGGCTGAAGCCGGACACTACGCGTGACAAGTCCGGCTGAAGCCGGACACTACGGCGCCAATGGCGCGCTTATCTTGCCACAGGGTACCCGCAGAATCTGGTAAGGTTCCGGGCCATGCCGGATTCCACGCTGCCGAACCTGCCGCTGTCGCTCACGCGACGTCATCTGCTTGGACTGCTGACCGCCGCCGTGCCAGCCGTGCTCGGCACGCGCGTGCGCGCGGCCCAGGCACCGGCAGTTGCCGGGCCTATCGGCCCCCTTGATGCCGCTATCCTGCCGGCTGGCATCCGCTCGCGATTCGTCGAGAACGTCAACGGCTTGCGGATGCACGTGCTCGAGGCGGGCTACGAAACGCCAGGGCGTCCTGCCCTGCTGCTGATTCACGGCTACCCCGAGCTGGCGTTCAGTTGGCGCAAGGTGATGGGGCCGCTGGCTGCGGCCGGCTATCACGTGTTTGCGCCCGACGTGCGCGGCTACGGCCGGACGACGCCGTCACCGGTGGCCTACACCGACGACCTGCGACCGTTCGGCTCGCTCAACAAGATCAAGGACATGCTCGCGCTCGTCTCCGCAATGGGCTACCGCTCGGTGGCCGCCGTGATTGGGCACGACCAGGGATCGCCGCTCGCCGGTTGGTGCGCGTGCGCCCGCCCCGATGTGTTCACGTCGGTCGCGATGATGAGCGCGCCGTGGGGCGGCAGCCCGACGCTGGCGTTCAACACGGCAAACGCCCCGCGTCCGGCAGCACCGCCGCCCGACACCATCTACGACGACCTCGCGAAGCTCTCGCCGCCGCGCAAGCACTATCAGCGCTACTACCAGACCGCCGAGGCCAACGAGAACATGTGGCACGCGAAGCAGGGGCTACACGACTTCCTGCGCGCGTACTACCACGCGAAGAGCGCCGACTGGCCGAACAACCACCCGGGTCCGCTCACCGCGCGCAATGCGAGCGAGTGGGCGAAGCTGCCGCGCTACTACGTCATGGATCTCGACAAGGGGATGGCCGAGCAGGTGGCGCTCGACATGCCGACCGCGGCGCAGGTCGCAGCCAACCGGTGGCTGCCCGATGCGGACCTGCGCGTCTACACGCAGGAGTACGGCCGCACCGGGTTCCAGGGCGGGCTGAACGGCTACCGCGGCAGCCCTGGCGATGTCGACCTGCAGCTGTTCGCGGGGCGAAAGATCGAGGTGCCGTCCACCTTCATGGGCGGCAAGAGCGACTGGGGTGTCTACCAGAACCCTGGCGCACTCGAACGGCTCGAACGGACGCTCACGACGAACTACAAGGGGACGAAGCTGGTGGACGGCGCCGGACACTGGGTGCAACAGGAACAGCCGGCGGAGCTGAGCCGGCTGCTGCTCGAGTTCCTGAAGTAGGTCCGGCTGAAGCCGGACACTACAGGGTGCACGCGTGCCTGGCTGCGGGTCCGGCTGAAGCCGGACACTACAAGATGCACGCGTGGCTGGCGTAGCGTCCGGATTTAGCCGGACCCGCAGCGTCCACTCACCCCAACGACGCGAAGAACTCGTCGAGCACGCGCGCGCTGCCGGCCGGGTCTTCGCACATCCACCAGTGCCCGCGCTCGTCGAGGACGACACAGCGCGCCTGCGCGCGTGCGGCGGCCCGCTGCGCGCGCTCCACACCACCAACGTAGCTGTCGTTCGCAGCCGCGATGACCAGGCCCGGCCGCGCCGCCGCCTGTGGCAAATGCGCGCCCCAGTTGCGCATCGCCGGCTGCGCCGCCGAGCGGTAGAGCGCGAGAATGCAGCGCACCATGTCGGCATTCACCGCCTCGGCTACGGCGCGTGAAGCCGAGCCGAGCCCCATCGACTTGAACTGCGCCTCACGCATGAAGGCCGGTGCCATCACCATCAACCCGAGTTGCGCTTCGCCCACACCGGGCGTCTGCCACGACTTCGCCATGTCGTGCCACTCGTAGTCGGGCTCCATCGCGCCGGCGATGTCGGTCGTCCACGAGCGAATCAGCTCAGGCCGCTCCATCGCGATCCGCAGCACGTGTCCGCCGCCCCAGTCGTGGCCGACCAGGTCGATCGGCCCGTCGATGCGCTGCAGTTCGTCGGCCAGCCAGTCGCGATAGGCGTCCGACGTGGCCGTGAACCCGGCAGGCACCGGCGCGCCGAAGCCGGGCGGCGACAGCGCCACCACGTCCTTGCGCTGCAGTTGCGAGAAGAGTTCGATCCAGATGGCAGACGACTCGGGATTTCCGTGGACGAAGACGGCGGGCATGAGAGGACCTCTGCGAAGTCGGGCGGGTGCCAGGAGTAAGTGTCGCGACCGGAGGATTATACGGCGGAGGTCCTGCGGTAGACTCGCGCCACCCATGACGCAACGACTCCTGCGCTACCTGTCCGGCACGATCGGGCTGCTGTTCGTCCTCATCGGCGTGAGCCTGCTGCTCGCGCCTGGCCGGCAGTCGGCGCTATTCGCGATCATGCCGTCAGGGCCGGCCGGACTCAGCACCGTGCGGGCCGACCTCGCCGGCCTGTTCCTCAGCATGGGTGCCTTCGCGCTGGTGGGCGCGGTCATCGCGTCCGACGCGGTCCTGATGGTGCCGGCCGCGTTTCTCGGCATTATCGCCGCCGGCCGCCTCGTCAACCTCATAGCCGACGGGCTGTCACCAGACGCCATGCGCTCGCTGACGGTCGAGGTGGTGGCGATTGGCGTGCTCGCGCTGACAGTGATGAACCTGCGCCGCACGCGGGGCGCCAAGACGCGCGGACTCCTGCTGGTGCCGCTGGCGCTGCTCGTGCTCCTCGGTGTGGCGCTGCTCTTCCAGCGTCCGCTCGGCATGGCGCTCATGCGCCGCACCATCGACACGGCGATGTCCAACCAGCTCGTCGCGTCGCTGCCCGACGGCCTCCACGCGGCGATCTGCGGTGCCGGCTCGCCGATGCCGGACGCGACGCGTTCGGGCCCCTGCATTGCCGTCATCGCCGGACGCCACGTGTTCGTGGTGGATGCCGGTGAAGGCGGACCGCGGACGCTGGCGCTGATGGGCGTGCAACCTGCGCGCATCGACGGCGTGCTCCTCACGCACTTCCACTCTGACCACATCGGCGGACTGGGGGAGCTGTTGCTGCAGCGCTGGGCCACCGGCAGCCACACCGACCAGACGCCGGTCTACGGACCGCAGGGGGTCGAACTCGTGGTGCAGGGGTTCAACCTCGCCTATACGCTCGACAAGGGCTACCGCATCGCGCATCACGGCGAGCAGACGGTGCCGCCATCGGGCTCTGGCGGTGTCGCCCGCCCCTTCACCGTCGCTCCCGACTCGGACGCGTCGATCGTCGTGCTCCGCCAGGACGGTCTCACCATCACCGCGATCCCGGTGAATCACAAGCCGGTCTTTCCTGCCGTCGCCTATCGCTTCGACTACGGCGGACGCTCGCTGGTCATCAGCGGCGACACCGCAGCGTCGCCGGTGCTGGCCGCGGCGGCGAAGGGCGCCGACGTGCTGCTGCACGAAGGGCTGCAGGTGACGATGGTGGCGGAAATGCAGAAGGCGGCGGTCCGGAACGGCCGCGCGCCGATGGCCACGATCACGGCGGACATCCCGTCGTATCACACGACGCCAGAAGATGCCGCGAAGGTGGCTGCCGAGGCGGGCGTGCGCGAACTGGTCTTCTACCACACCATTCCGCCGCTGCCGATGTCGTACCTGAACGCGGTCTTCCTCGGCGACGCGGCCCGCTTCTACAAGGGCCCGATCAGTGTCAGTACCGATGGGCTGCTGCTATCGCTGCCCAGCGGCTCGACGTCGATCGGACGGCGGAACCTGCTGTAGGGGTCCGGCTGAAGCCGGACACTACGCGTTGTCGCCTGGTCCGGCTGAAGCCGGACACTACGTGGCGTAAGACGTGATCGTCGTAGTGTCCGGCTTTAGCCGGACCTTCACTCACGGGTTCGTGCGGACCAGCACTGGACCGCATGCGTCAGGTGTGAGGTTGAACGGCGCCTGCTGCGGCGGCGCACCACTCGCCTGACGCGCCAGCGTGGCGCGGATGAGCCGCGCCATATCGGCCGGCTGGTCATGCTGCACGTA
>CALQBJ020000081.1 GCA_943328785.2 Bifidobacterium breve | reverse complement strand
TTGCGGCGTAACGTCGCCATCATCGCGCACGTCGACCACGGTAAGACCACCCTGGTCGATGCGCTTCTTCATCAGAGCGGCACGTTCCGCGCAAACGAACGCGTGGCCGAACGGGCCATGGACAGCAACGAACTCGAACGCGAGCGAGGCATCACCATCCTCGCGAAGAACACGGCGGTCCACTACAAGGACCTGCTGATCAATATCTGCGACACGCCCGGCCACGCCGACTTCGGCGGCGAAGTCGAGCGCACGCTCTCGATGGTCGACGGCGTCATGCTGCTGGTCGACGCGTCGGAAGGTCCGCTGCCGCAGACCCGTTTCGTGCTGCGCAAGGCGCTCGAGCGCGGGCTGTTTCCGATCGTCGTCATCAACAAGATCGACCGTCCTGACGCCCGCGCCCAGGAAGTACTGAACGAGGTCTACGACCTGTTCATCGACCTCGACGCGCCGGAAGAGGCGCTCGACTTCCCGGTGCTCTACACCAACGCCAAGGCCGGCACTGCCACCTACGACCAGAGCGGCATCGGCGAGGACCTGCGCCCGCTGTTCGACGCCATCGTGAAGCATGTGCCGCCGCCCGAGGGTGATCCGGAAGCGCCCCTGCAGTTGCTCGTGGCCAACCTCGACGCCAACGACTACGTCGGGCGCATCGCCATCGGCCGCATCTTCAATGGCCGCGTGAAGGTCGGCGAGCCGGTCACGGTCTGCAAGCTGGACAGCACGCATCAGCCGACGAAGGTGACCAAGCTCTACACGTTCGATGGTCTGAAGCGCGTCGATACCCTGGAGGCCGCCGCGGGCGACATCGTCTGCCTCGCCGGCATCGACGACATCACCATCGGCGAGACGATTGCCTGCATCGACAACCCGCAGCCGATTCCGCCGATTGCCATCGACGAACCGACGGTGTCGATGATCTTCGGCGTGAACACCTCGCCGTTGTCGGGCCGCGACGGGCAGTTTGTCACCTCGCGCCAGATCAAGGACCGCCTCGACAAGGAACTCCTAGGTAACGTCTCGCTTCGCCTCGAGCCGACCGATTCGCCCGAGCAGATGCGTATCGTCGGCCGCGGCGAGCTGCAGCTCTCGATCCTGATCGAGATGATGCGCCGTGAAGGGTTCGAACTCCAGGTCTCGCGCCCGGACATCGTCACCAAGACGATTGACGGCACACGGATGGAGCCGGTCGAACTGCTGGTCATCGACGTGCCCGAGGATCACCAGGGTGTGGTCATCGCCAACGTCGGCGGACGCCGCGGCGTGATGGCGAAGATGGTGAACAACGGCAGCGGCCGTGTCCGCCTCGAATTCCGTATCCCGGCGCGCGGGCTTATCGGCTTCCGGTCGCAGTTCATGACCGAGACGAAGGGCACCGGGATCATGAACCACCTCTTCGAGAGCTGGGAACCGTGGCACGGCATCATCCCGGCGCGTGCCACCGGCGCCCTCGTCGCTGATCGCGCCGGCATCACCACCTCCTACGCCCTCTACAACATCCAGGAACGCGGCGAGATCTTCATCGACGCAGCGACCACCGTGTACGAAGGCATGATCATCGGCGAGAACTCGCGCGCCGCCGACATGGACGTCAACTGCACGAAGGAAAAGAAGCAGACGAACATGCGCGCGTCGTCAGCCGACGAAGCCATTCGCCTGGTTCCGCCGCGCAAACTGAGCCTCGAACAGGCCATCGAGTTCATCAACGACGACGAACTCGTGGAGGTGACGCCGACGAGCATCCGCCTGCGCAAGCGGGTCCTGACCAGCAACCAGCGACCGAAGAAGGACAAGTCCGAATAGCACGCCCGTGGCGCAGGCCCCCGGTTGACCGGTGCGGCCTGCGCTAACATGTCCTCCATGCTCAGTCGCAGAACGTCCGGTTCGGTGGTGTGTCCGTCGTGCGGGTCGCTGGTCGGTGTCAACGACGACCGTTGCTACTCGTGTGGCCGCGCCAACCCCGGCATGTGGGGCTTCGCGCCCCTGCTGCGACAATTCGGTTCGGACCTCGGCTTCGTGCCGCTGGTCATCGGCGCGTCGTCGGTCCTCTATGCCCTCTCGCTGATCGCCTCGGGGCAGTCGCTTGTCGTGATGGGCCGCGGCTTCAACATCCTGGCGCCCGGCGGCTACACGCTGCTGGCGTTCGGCGCGAGCGGTTCCTCGCCGGTCTTCGCCCTCGGTGCGTGGTGGTCGGTGCTCAGCGCCACCTGGCTGCACGGCAGCCTCCTCCACATCGTGTTCAACATGATGTGGGTGCGGGACATCGGACCGTCGACGGCAGACGTGGTCGGGCCGTCGCGGACGGTCATCATCTACGTCGTGTCGGGTGTGTGTGGATTTCTGCTCAGTTCGCTGGCAGGGCAGTATCTGCCGCCGATTCCGTTGCTGTTCACGTCGCTCAGCGGCGCGCCGCTCACGGTCGGTGCGTCGGCCTCCATCTTCGGCCTGCTGGGAGCGCTCTTCCACTACGGACAGAAGAGCGGCAGCAGCCTCATTCATGGCCAGGCCAAGCAGTGGGCGCTCATCCTGTTCATCTACGGGCTGGTGATGCCGGGCGTCGATAACTTCGCGCACGCTGGCGGATTCATCGGCGGTTACGTCACGTCGGTCTTCTTCAACCCGCTGACACGCGAGCGCGGCGACCACATGCTCGTGGCCGTCGTCTGCCTCGTCGCCTCATTCGCCGCTACCGCCTACTCGCTCTTCAGCTTCTGGCCGTACCTCGGCCAGTAACCGGCGGCTCGCCACGTGCCGAGCCCGCGCGGTCTACTTCGTCTTCGCGAGTTCCTCGTCGATGACGCGCTTGAACGACTCGAACGGTTGGGCACCCTCGATGGAGCGGCCGTTGATGAAGAACGCCGGAGTGCCGGTCACGCCAACGGCTTCCGCCGCGGCCATGTCCGCATCGACGCCCGGCTTCTGCTGATGGTTGTCCACGCACGCGTTGAACTTCGCGGCGTCCAGTCCCAGTGCCGCTGCGTGCGTCTTGAGGTCGGCGTCGCTGAGCTTGGTGGGGTTGGCAAACAGGCGGTCGTGGTATTCCCAGAACTTGCCCTGCACCTCGGCGCAGGCCGATGCCTCAGCCGCGGGGCGCGCATTCGGATGGTTCTGCAGCGGATAGTGGCGGTAGACGAACTTGATCTTGTCGCGGTAGGTCTTCAGTACCTGTTCCACCACCGGGTTCGCGCGCAGGCAGAACGGGCACTGGAAGTCGGAGAACTCGATCACCTCGACCGCCGCCTTGGCGTTGCCGCGGGCGACGCGGCCGCCGTCGGTCACCTCGACACGCGGCGGCTCGAGGCTGATGGTGACGGTGGTCTTTGCCTTCAACGCATCGACGAGCGCGGCGCGAGCCACATCCATTCGCTGCTCGATGAGCATGCTCTTGATGGGCGCCCGCACCTGGTCGAGCGTGGCGCCGTTGACGCGCGCCTGGTTAGCCTGGAACCACGCGGCGATCTCGGCCTCGGTCGGTGCCGGCGCCTTCGAGGCGATTTCGCGCTCCACCAGCGTCGGACGGTCAATCCCGCGCGCCTTGGCCTCATCGTCGATCAGGCGGTTGGCCACGATCTCTTCGATTGTGGCGCGGCGGGCCATGTAGAGCGCCTGCACCAGCTTGGCGCTGCCGAATGACGACACGGGCTCCTGCAGGGCGCGCGTATCGACCTCGGCCAGCGTCACCTTCGACGTGCCGACGGTGGCGACGACCTCCGACTGATTGGGCAGCATCGTCTGCTGGGCGTCGGTCTTCGAGCAGGCGGCGACCATGATGAGGCCGAGCGCCGCCAGGGCTTTCAGTGGAAGGTGTAGTCCGCGCATGTGGGTCCTATTCTGCACTGGTTCCCAGCCGCTGCGGTAAGTCCGCAATGATGTAGCTCATCACCGCAATGGCCGCCGCCGCGCGCGACACATCGACCGGTTCGATCTTGTCCACGGTGTCGGCCGGTGTGTGATGGAGCAGGAAGTAGTCGCCGGTGCCTTCGTACGACATGGCGGGAATGTGTCCCGCCGTGACGCTCGGTCCGATGTCCGTACCGCCGCCGCCCGGCGTGACGGTATCGACCTCGATGTTCGTCAGCAACGAGGCGATGGCTCGCACGGTATCCCTGGTCATGTCGTTGCCGGTGATGGCGAACGAGACGGGACGAAACAGGCCGCTGTCGGCTTCGAGCATCATCACGTGCTTCGCCAGTTCGGCGCGGTGGGCGTCGCGGTAGGCCTCGCCGCCACGATCGCCGTTCTCCTCGTTGGTCCACAGCACGACGCGCAGCGTGCGCCGCGGGCGCAGGCCGAGCGACTTGATCAAGCGCAGCGCCTCCCAGGTGGCGACGATACCGCCGCCATCGTCGCTGGCGCCGGCACCGACATCCCAGCTGTCGATGTGCCCGCCGATGACCACCAGTTCGTCCGGCTTCTCGCGGCCGCGAATCTCACCGACCACATTCGCCGACGGGGCGTCCGCCTCGAAGTGCGCCTCCATCTGCAGCGTCAGGACGATGCGGTCGCCACGGTCGGCCATCCGCTGCAACCGCTCCGCATCTTCGCTGGTGATTGCCGCCGCCGGAATCTTCGGGGTGTTCGCGGCGTAGTTCAGGCCGCCGGTGTGCGGCAGGCGCAGGCCCGCCGGACCGACGGAGCGCACGAGGGTGGCGACGGCGCCGTGCCGCGCCGCTCTCGACGGTCCCTCGCTACGGTACGGGCGCGTCTCGTCGTAGGTGGTGAACGGCACATTGAACACGACGATGCGCCCTTTCACGCGGCTGGCGGCCGCATCGAGCTCATCGAAGCTGCGCACGACGATCGCCTCGGCCTGCACGCCGCCCTGCGGGGTGCCGATGCTGTCGCCGAGCCCGAGCATCACCACCTGGTGCGGTGCCGGCTCGACAATCGCGAGGCTCTCGCGCCCGCGCACCCAGTGCGGCACCATCACCGGTTCGAGGTGCACGTTCTCGAGGCCGTCGCGCTTCATCTCCGCCAGCGCCCAGTCGATGGCCCGCGTCAGTTCTGGCGAGCCGCTGAGGCGGTTGCCGATGCCGTCGGTCAGGGTCGCAAGCCGGCGCCACGCGAACTGGTCGACCATGGCTGCCCCAATCAGGCGGCCGGCGGTGTCGCGGTAGCCGTCGAGCCACGCGGGCACGGCCGCGGGTGTCGCAGACGGCTGGGGTAGTGCCTGCGCTGGTGTCTGGGCAGACACCGGACCGGCATGCACCGCCGCGAGTGTGGCGGCGAGGGTCAGGACGAGTGGGAGACGAGTGAACACGAACACCTCGCGTGCGGGTGACGCGCCGCGGCGCGTCCAGGTTGAGAGACCGAACAGCTAGAGCGCGCCAGAACTGCGGCCCGCGGGCTTCGTGAGCACCGGTTCCGGGTCGGGCGTGAAGTCTTCGCCCGGGTTGATGAAGCGATCCTTTTCGAAGCGGTACTGCTTGTCGTAGAGCTGCCGATAGCGGCCGTTCTGCTCCAGTAGTTCGTCGTGCGTGCCGCGCTCGACGATCTCGCCATGCTCGAGCACCAGGATCTGGTCGGCGCTCTGGATGGTCGACAGGCGGTGCGCGATGACGAACGTGGTGCGGCCATGACGCAGCGAGCGCAAGCCGTCCTGGATGAGCGCCTCGCTCTCGCTGTCGAGGCTCGAAGTCGCTTCGTCGAGGATGAGCAGGCGCGGCTCGGCGAGGAGGGCGCGGGCAATAGCCACGCGCTGGCGCTGTCCGCCGGACAAGCGGACGCCGCGCTCGCCGACGACCGTGTCGTAGCCCTTCTCGAATGCCTGGATGAACTCGTCGCAGTGCGCGACGCGGCTGACGGCGATGATCTCGTCGCGTGCGGCATGCGGACGTGCGAACGCGATGTTCTCGGCGATGCTGCCGTCGAACAGGAAGTTGTCCTGCAGCACGACGCCGAGATACTGGCGGAAGTCGCGCAGCTTGACGTCCATCAGGTCGAGGCCGTCGACGACGACGCGCCCGGTCAGCGGACGGTTGAAGGCCATCGCCAGCGAAATGAGGGTGCTCTTGCCAGAGCCGCTCGACCCGACCAGTGCCGTGGTGGACCCGGCCTTGGCGCTGAACGAGATGTGCTTCAACACCGGCACCCCCTCGTTGTATTCGAAGCTCACATCGTCGAACTCGACGTCGCCGCGCAGTGTGGGGAGCGGCGCGCGCGACGCGTCTTCCTGGTCTTCAGTCGCCATCTGGCGGATTTCACGGATGCGGTCGAGACCGGCGAACGCCTCGGTGAGCTGCGTGCCGATGTTGGCGAGCTGCACCACCGGCACTGCGATCAGTGCGGTGAAGGTGAGGTACATCACGAAGTCGCCGATCGTCATCTGTCCCGCGCGGATCGAGTTGCCGCCGACGAGCATCATCGAGATGCCGATCAGGCCGAGGACGACCGTCGAGAACGCGGTGACACTCGATACCCCGGTGAGCGACTGCGCGACGTTGCGGAAGATGCGGTGCGCGCCCTTGGCGAAGACCAGCTCTTCGCGCTTCTCGGCCGTGTAGGCCTTCACGATGCGCACGCCGCCGAGCGACTCGGCGAGGCGGCCGGTTACTTCGGCGTTGATCTGGCCGCGCTCGCGGAACAGTGGGCGCAGGCGCTTGAACGCCATGGCCATGCCGGTGCCGAACGTGCCGAGCACCAGCATGGTGACGGCGGTCAGTTGCCAGTTGAGATACAGCAGGACGACCAGCGCCAGCAACGCAGTAAGGATCGATCCGGTGAGCTGCACCAGGCCGGTACCGACCAGATTCCGGATGCCTTCGGCGTCGGTCATGATGCGCGAGATGAGGACGCCGGTCTTCGTCGAGTCGAAGTAGCGGACCGGCAGGCGCATCACGTGCGCTTCGACGTCCTTGCGCATCTGGGTGATGGCGCGCTGCGCGGCTACGCCGAGCACCTGCGACAACGAGAACGACGTGACCGACTCGACGAGCGTCGCGGCCGCGGCCGCCATGGCCAGCTTCGGCAGCAGATCCCACTGAGTGCGCAGGATCACGTTGTCCATCAGAAACTTCGAGGTGGTGGGGAGGACGAGGCCGGCGAGCCGGTTGATGACCATCAGGCCGAGGCCGAGACCAAGGCGCTTGCGGTGCAGCCAGATGAGGGCGCGCGCGTCCTGCATGGCACCGGGGCTGATCTTCTTCTTGTCCTTGCCACCCGGGGCTTGGTCCGCCTTCGGCTTGAGGCCTCTGGCGCGCTCTGCGCTGGCGTATCCGATCATCCTCAAACGTGTCACCTCGAAATTCATTCAGACGCGCGCGGCGGGCCCAACGCCCCCGGTGCCCGTCCCAGAATTATCGCCCATCGCCGTGATTGGCCGTGGCGTGGCCCGAACTACCGCCCCGGGACGCATCCGCTCAGGCACCGGACGGCGTGCTCGCGGCCGGTTCGGCGTAGCGGGCGCCGGCCAGGTTGATCTGGGAGGCAATCTCCAGGGCGAGCGGTGCCGGTGTCAGCACGCGGGCGAACGGGCCAAAGCTGAGGATCCAGCTGTGCAGCGCCTGGTCGATGCAGACCTGCAGCGTCAGCACCAGGCGGCCGTCCTCGTGCTCGGTCCACACCTGCGACTGGTGCCATTCGCGGGCGCGCACATAGTCGGTCACGGCCCGTTCGAACTCGATCGTCACTTCGGTGGGCGGCCCCGAGTGCACACCGAGCGAGTGCTGGAACGCTTCATCCGGCAGTTCCTCCACCGGCGTGAAGCGTTCCTCGAGCAGCGAGATCTCGGCGATCCGTTCCGCCGCGAACGTGCGCACCTGGTTGTACTCGGGCACGTGCGCAAGCAGGTAGAGACCGCCCTGCGCATAGGCCAGCCGGTACGGGTGCACGAGATACGACTTCGTCCGCTCGCTCGAGCGCGAGTAGTAGGTGAGGGTGGCCTGTCGCTGGTGCAGGGTCGCTTCGAGCGCCCGCGCAATGACCTGCTGCTGCCGCCCATCGTCGTCGGACAGGCGCCGCAGCGGGTCGGGCTTCGAGGCGATGACGCGTGGCAGTTGGTCGAGGAACTGCCGCATGTGCGGCGTCAGCGACGCGCCGAGCTTGTCGAAGGCGCTTTCGAGTTCGTCGCGGAACGGGGTGCCGGCAAGCGACTCGAGCAGCGTGCGGCTGAAGTGCAGCGCGCAGAGCTCCGAGAGCGTCAGCCCGGCGAAGAGCCCCTTGAACGCCGTGCCGTTGATCGTCCACCGCGTGCGGCCGTCGTCATGCGAGCGGTCGTCGTAGAGCGGGAATCCGGCTTCCTCCAGGGCCTGCAAGTCGCGCCTGATGGTGCGGGTCGTGACGTCGCAGAGGGTGGCGAGGGCGTCGATGGTGACGCCGCTCGCGCGCGAGCGCTCGATCTCGCGGAGGATGTTCCACTGGCGGATGACTTCCGCATTGCGGGGCATGCGGCTGATTGTACCGTCGCCACCCGCGCCTGTCGCCGCTCAGTCGATGCAGATGCGCCGCAGCAGCGGGAAGTCGGACAGCATTTTGCCTGCGCCGAGCACCACCGACGTGAGCGGGTCTTCGGCCATCTGCACCGGCAGCCCGGTGTCTTCGCGCAGCCGGCGGTCGAGGTGTTTCAACTGCGAGCCGCCGCCGGTGAGAATGATGCCGCGGTCGAAGATGTCGGCAGAGAGTTCCGGCGGGATCCGCTCGAGCGCGTCGTGGACCGCCTGCACGATGGCGCGCACCGGGTCGGCCAGCGCCCTCCTGATCTCGGTGTCGTTCATCACGATGGTCTTCGGGCGTCCCTCGGACACGTGACGCCCTTTCACCTCCATCGTGAGCGGCGTCTCGAACTCGGCGGCGGAGCCGATGTTGATCTTGATCTGCTCGGCCGTGCGTTCGCCGATGAGCAGGTTGTGCACCTTCCTCGCGTGCAGGATGATCGCCTCATCGAGTTCATTGCCGGCGATGCGGACCGAACGGCCGTAGACGACGCCAGCGAGCGAGATGACGGCGATGTCGGTCGTGCCGCCGCCGATGTCCACCACCATGTTGCCGGCCGCCTCGGTGATCGGCATGCCGGCGCCGATCGCCGCCGCCATCGCCTCTTCAATCAGGTGCACTTCGCTCGCCTTGGCGCGCATCGCGCTGTCGCGCACGGCGCGCCGTTCCACCTGCGTGATCTCCGACGGGACGCCGATGATGACGCGCGGCCGCAGGAACGTGCCGGGGCGATGGGCCTTGCGGATGAAGTGGGCCAGCATCTTCTCGGCGGCGTCGAAGTCGGCGATGACGCCGTCGCGCATCGGCCTGATGGCGGTGATGTTCCCCGGCGTGCGTCCGAGCATGTCCTTGGCTTCCGCGCCGACCGCTTCAATCCGGCCCGTGACGTTGTTCACCGCGACGATGGACGGTTCATTGACGACAATGCCGCGGCCGCGTGCGTAGACGCAGGTGTTGGCGGTGCCGAGATCGATCGCCAGGTCCTGGGAGAACACGGAGAGCAGGGATGAAAGCATGAGCCGGGCTCCCGCAAACTCGATGCCGTCGGGTGCACCCATCGTTCGGACCCGCCGGCGACGGGTGGATGCGCGGCCGCGGCAGCACGGCAGCGTTGGCGTCGCCCACGCACGATGAGTCCGGCGCAACCACGGATCTGATAGACGACAATGGGGTTGACGTGACCTCAGTGCTCCTGTTTCTTGCGGCGTTCGTCGGTGGGGCCCTCAATGCGGTAGCCGGCGGCGGATCGTTCATCACCCTGCCAACTCTGCTGTATAGCGGTGTCGCTCCGGTGTCGGCAAACGCGACATCGACGCTTGCGATGTGGCCGGCATCGCTCGCCAGCGCGCTGGCCTACCGCGCGGAAATCGGACGGTCTCGCGCCTGGATGCTGCGTCTCGGCGCGATCAGCCTGGTGGGCGGATTGCTCGGCGGGTTGCTGCTGGTGCGCACCTCGGACGAAAGCTTCGTGCGTCTGCTGCCGTGGCTGATGCTGGTAGCGGCGACGATGTTCTCGTTCGGCAGCCGGATCACCGCATGGGCACGAGGCCGGAAGGGGAGCGTGGCCGCCGCCGGCGCGCCGGCGACGGGTCACCCGGGCAGCATCCACAACGTGCACGTGCCGCTGTGGACCCTGCCGCTGCAGTTGCTGATTGCCATCTACGGCGGCTACTTCGGCGGCGGCATGGGCATCATGATGCTGGCGGCCATGGCGGTGGCCGGCATGACCGACATGCACGAGATGAACGGCCTGAAGACGGTGCTCGCCATCGCCATCAACGGCGTCGCACTCGCGGCCTTTATCGTCAGCGGCTCCATCGCCTGGGCGCCCGGTCTGGTGATGGTGCTCGGCGGCGTGTCAGGTGGCTACGCTGGCGCCTCGCTGGCGCGCCGTGTGGCCGGCCCCGCGGTGCGGCGCGTGGTCATCCTCGTGGCGTGGACGATGACCGTGTATTTCTTCGTCCGCTGACCAGTTGGGGCAGGGGCCGCTAGAATGCATCGAATGGTGCTCGCCGAAGAACAGCCGGTCCTCGCCCGCTTGACGCAACTCGACATCGCCGTCGACCGCCACGAGCATCCGCCCATCGCTACCGGCGACGAGGGGCTGGAACACTGGGACGGGATCGACGCGGTCCACTGCAAGAACCTGTTCCTGCGGAACCAGAAGGGGACCCGGCACTACCTGGTCATCCTGCCGGTGACGAAGCGCGCCGACCTGCGGATGGTGGCCGACCAGATCGGCGACGGGAAGCTGAGCTTCGCCTCGGCCGAGCGCCTGATGACCTACCTCGGGGTGACGCCGGGCTCCGTGTCGCCATTCGGGCTTATCCACGACATCGACCACCACGTGCGGGTCTTCCTCGACAAGGAACTGAAGGCCGCGGCCCGGATCTCGTTCCATCCGAACATCAACACGCGGACGCTCGTGCTCTCGTTCGCCGGCTTCGAGAAGTACCTGGCTGCCAGCTGGAATGTCGTCCGTTTCGTCGACGTCAACAGGCCTGGCTGAGCTGGCTGGAGCCTCGCTCGGGCCCGTGCTGCCTCCGCCGTCTCTCCCCTGAAATTGATAGATACCGGCTCGTACGATCTGTGTAATATCTAGCGGCCTGAGTGCGCCTCACCAGCGATATGAGGCAAAAGGAGTCCGAGATGATCAGACCTACGTCCCTCGGTATTCTGGGAGCCGCGTTCGCCACGGTTGCCCTGATGACCCCGAGCGTCGCCGGCGCGGCCGACACCGTTCCCACCTTCACGAAAGACATCGCCCCCATCTTCCAGGAGAAGTGCGAAGCCTGCCACCGGCCCGATTCGATCGCGCCGATGTCGCTCATCACCTACGAAGAGGCCCGCCCGTGGGCGCGTTCGATCCGCGGCCGTGTCGAGAGCCGCTCGATGCCGCCCTGGCACATCGACAAGACGCTCGGGATTCAGGACTTCAAGAACGACCGCTCGCTGAGCGACGCCCAGGTCGACACCATCACCCGCTGGGTTGACGGTGGCGCGCCGAAGGGTGACGCGACGGACATGCCAGCTCCCAAGGTGTGGCCGAACGAGCAGGGCTGGAACTTCGCCGCGCAGTTCGGGCAGAAGGAACCCGACCTGATCATCCGCTCGACCCCGTGGACGCAGAAGGCTGGCGCAAACGACACCTGGTGGAAGCCGGTTGTCGCGACTGGCCTCACCGAGCCGCGCTGGGTGCGCGCCATCGAGCTGCGCCCCGCCACGGTGAAGGGCCGCAAAATCACCCATCACGCCATTGCGCGCCTGCAGCAGGAAGAGACCGACGCGCTGGCCCGCAACGACGTCGATCAGAACGGCGCACCGCAGGCCGGCACCTTCATGGAATGGGCCGTCGGCAAGCAGGGCGAGATGATGCGGCCGAACTCCGGCAAGCTGATGCTCCCCGGCTCCAAGATCGTCTGGGACATCCACTACTCAAACGGTGGCGAGAACATCACCGACATCGTCGAACTCGGCGTCTACTTCTACCCCAAGGGGCAGGAGCCGAAGTTCCGCCAGGTGCTGCACCTGATGGGCGCCACCAACGCGGGCGGCGTGGACATTCCGCCAAACACCCTCAAGCAGACCGAAGGCTTCTTCGTGATGCGTGAGAACGGTCGCGTCGAGAGCTTCCAGCCGCACATGCACCTGCGTGGCAAGGCCATGGAGATGTCGGCCATCCTGCCGAACGGCCAGGTGCAGGTCCTCAGCTACGTGAACCGCTTCGACTTCGCGTGGATGAACACCTACATGTATGCCGACGATGCGGCGCCGCTCCTGCCGAAGGGCACGATCCTCAAGATCGTCGCGTGGCACGACAACACCGCGGCCAACAAGAACAACCCCGATCCGAACGTGTGGGTCGGCTACGGCGACCGCACGGTCGACGAGATGGCGCATGCGTGGGTGAACGTCACCTACATGGGCGACACCGACTACAAGGCGGAACTGGACGCGCGTCGCGCCAAGCGCCCGAGCACGCAGCAGCAACAGCAGCAGTAGGTGTGATGGACGGCGGGCCTGGTGCCTGCCGTTTGTTGCTCGAGCCGTCTGTTATCGCCAGGCGCCGTTCCATCGTCGGGGCGGCGCCTTTCTTTTCAGGTCCAGGAGATCGTCCATGAACGCATATCGATCCGCCGTTGCCGCCATGGCCACGGTGATCGTCGCCGGCACGTGGGTCGGCGTAGGTCGCGGGCAGCAGCAGGTGGCACCGACGCCGCAGTTGCCCGGTGCCCCGCTCACCGCCACGGGTGAGGCTGTCTTCGCCGCCGTCGAAGGCTGGGGGCCGCACAAGGACGGGCAGAACGTCATCGAGGTCGGCTACTACAACCGCAATCGCGGTCAGGTCATCGACATCCCGATCGGTCCCAACAACCGCATCGAGCCAGGCGGGCCAGATATGGGCCAGCCGACGCACTTCGAGGCAGGCCGCCACTACGGCGTGTTCGGCATCACGGTGCCAAAGGATTTCGGCACGAAAAAGTACACCTGGACGATCGTGGCCAACGGCCAGACGTCGAGCGTGCAGCTCGGGACGGCCGGCCCGTACTGGGTGAACTTTTTCGAGAACCCCTCCACGGGCAACACCCCGCCGGTGGTCCGCTTTGCACAGGCCGGTCCGGAGAATCTGGGTCCACCCCAGAAGATCGCCGAGAACCGGACGGCCACGGCCGGTCAGCCGCTGGCGCTGTCGGTCTGGGTCTCGGACAAGCCGAACACCTACGATCCCGAAGAGGGGCTGCCTGCCAACCTGCGGTCGCGTCCGGCCGCCGCTGGTGCTGAGCCCGCGGGTCGGCGTGGCGGCGGGCCGGCACCCAACTTCGACGTGTCGGCCGCACGCGACAGCGGCCAGCCGCGCGGCGACTTCGGTCGCGGCAGTGGTCCGCGTCCTGACGTGACCGTCTCCTGGAAGGTGCATCGCGGCGCCGCGTCCAACGTGACCTTCAGTGAACCGGTCGCGCGCCTGTTCAACAAGGGCGACAGCAACGCGGTGATGGAAGCCAAGACCAACGTCACTTTCAAGGCGGCGGGCGAATACGTGCTGCGCGTCCAGGCCAACGACCAGACCGGCGACGGCGGCGGCGGCGACCTCTGCTGCTGGACCAACGCCCTGATGAAGGTCACGGTCAAGTAAGCCGCAACGTCACCTGCCGACCGACAGGGCACGGGCGCTCGCCAGAGTGTTCGTGCCCGTCGTGTGTAAGGTCCCTTCCGCTCGTCCGGCCCGTCCCTCCACGGTTCCACCGCGCCCTGTGTTACCCTGCGCCGCATGGTCCAGCCCCTGTCACGTCGTGCCCTGCTCAAGACCCTCGGCGCGGCCACCCTGCTGCCGCGCCTCAGCGTGGCGTCCGCTGTCGCGGCTCCGGCCACGAAGCCGATGCGCGGGGTCTTCATCATCCTGAACACGCCGTTCACCGCGAGCGGTGCCGTCGACTGGGACGACCTCGAGCGCGAGGTGGCGTTCGTCGACCGGGGTGGTTGCGCCGGCGTGGTCTGGCCACAGGGGTCGAGTGGGGTCACGACGCTGACGCGCGAGGAGCGGCTGCGCGGCATGGAGGTGCTGGCGAAGGCGGTGCAGGGCAAGCGGGTCTCGCTCGTCCTCGGTGTGCAGGGCAAGGACACCGCCGAGATGCTGGACTACACCAAGCGCGCGGACACAGTCGGCAGCGACGCGGTCATCGCCATGCCACCGACCAGCGGCAAGACGATGGACGATTACCGGGCCTACTTCCGTGCCCTGGCCGGGGCGACCACGCGTCCGGCGATCGTGCAGACCAGCGGCGGCGCGAAAGACCTGTTCCCAAGTGTCGACCTGATCGTCGAGCTGGCGCGCGCCTTTCCGCACATGGCCTACGTGAAAGAGGAAAGCGAGCCGCTCGTGCCGCGCATGCAGGGCGAACTGGCGGCGCGCCCGGTCATGAAGGGGGTGTTCGGCGCCAGCCTCGGTACCGGCTTCCTCTACGAGATGCGGCTCGGCCTGGACGGCGTCATCACCGGCATGGGGATGTACGCCGACCTCATGGGGCGGATGTGGGCGCTGCACGAGCGCGGCGAACACGAACAGGTGCGCGATGCCTACAGCCGCTTCCTGCTGATGCGGAACCTGAACGACTCGATCCCAGGCACCGACCTCTACGTCATGAAGATGCGCGGGGTCTTCAAGACGGCGGTGCGCCGGACCTCGGCGCCCTCCGGCCTGGCTCCGGCCGCGCTTCGGGAGGTGGTGCCCACGGCGCAGGAGCGGGACGAGATCGAGTTCAGGTTCGCGGCGCTGACGCCGTATTTGAGCCTGTGACCTGACCTGTCACACCCCCCTTCTACAGTGAAGGGCATGAACACACTGCGCATCGACGACGCCCCCACCCACACCGAGATCGACTGGACGCCCTTTCCCGGCGGCGAGCTGGAAGGGGCGCGTCCCAAGGCACAGTGCCAGACGTGCCGTGCCCGCATCGGGCGCGACATCGCTGGCGCGACCGGCGCCGGGAAGCCAGCCCTGTGCTTCCAGTGCTACCGCGCAGATATCGACAAGAACCGTAAGCTGAAGGCCGCGGCCGAACTGGATACGGCGTCCGACGCCCGGTTCCAGTGCACCCTGCCGTTCGAGCCGGTGAACACGTCGCGGCTGGCGCGCCTGAAGGTCGAGCGCCAGGAAGCCCGTGTGACGGCCCGTGAGGGGGCCGGCCGCTACATCGAGAAGCGGCACCGCGCCCAGATCGACGCGCGCCATGCGCTCGCGCGGCTCCTGCACGGGCTGAAGCAACGCGAACTGACCGGTGCCGGTCAGGGCCAGAGCCGCCAGCGTGCCGCCGGCATGGCGATGCGCGCGGCCGAGATGCAGCTGCCCGAGTCGTGGCTGCCGTTCGTCGTCGCCCAGTAACGCGCATGCGATACTGACGCGTCGTGGATCCCGCCACTTTCATCCTGGTCCTGGCCGCGCTGGCCATGGGTGCGCTCGTCGGGTGGCTGGCCGGCCGGCCCGCCACCGCGCGCCTGCAGGCCGCGCTCGATACGGAGCGGACAGCCCGGGCGGCGCAGGAACGGATCTGGACGCAGGCCGAGCTGGCCTTTCGCGAGGCGTTCAGCTCGCTCAGCGCCAAGGCCCTGAACGAGAATAACGCGGCGTTCCTGCAGTTGGCTGAAACGCGCCTGCGGCAGGCGCGAACGGAGGCGGTGGCCGACGTCGACGCACGGAAGAAGGCCATCGAGGATCTGCTGTCGCCCATGGCGAAAACGCTCGAGCGGGTCGATGCCGAGGTGCGCGACGCAGAACGGCGACGGCACTCGGAGTCGGCCGAGCTGCTGCAGCGCATGGCGCTGCTCGACGGCAACAGCCGCGATCTCCAGGCGGAAACCCGCAGGCTGGTCGATGCCCTGAAGCGGCCCGGCGTGCGTGGCCGTTGGGGCGAAATCCAGTTGAAGCGCGTCGTCGAACTCGCAGGCATGTTGGACCACTGCGACTTCGTCGAGCAGCAGACGG
>CALQBJ020000080.1 GCA_943328785.2 Bifidobacterium breve | reverse complement strand
TCGCGTCTATGCTCGAGACGCGTTCGGGCGAATACCCTGATGAGGCAGGCCGCTTCGGCGCCGCCCTGCTCGACTGGTTCGCGTTGACGGAGCTTCTGCACTAGAATTTAAGCGCTCTCCTGAGCACCCCGGCACTCTGAGGCCGCACGCGGCTCCGCATCATGTGTCGGAGCAATCTGGCGCAAATCTGCATTCTGCATTCTGAAATCAGCATTTCGCGATGACCCACATGGATCGTTCCGTTCTCGTTCCCGCTCTCACCAACATTGCCACCCGGTTGCGCATCGACTCCGTCGTTGCGACGTCCGCGTCGGGCACCGGCCATCCGACCAGCTGCGCGTCGGCCGCCGAACTGGTTGCGGCCCTGTTCTTCGCGGAACTCCGGTTCGATCCGAAAGACCCGCAGAACCCCGGCGCCGATCGCTTCGTGCTCTCGAAGGGGCACGCCGCGCCGATTCTCTACGCGGCGTGGGCGGAGGCCGGCCTCTTCGATCGCGCCGAGTTGCTGAAGGTGCGCGACCTTCACTCGGATCTCGAAGGGCACCCAACGCCGCGCCTGTCGTTTGTCGACGTCGCCACCGGGTCGCTTGGCCAGGGCATCTGCGCCGCCATCGGCAGCGCGTTGAACGCCCGCCGCATCGGCTCCGACTACCGCACCTACTGCCTGCTCGGCGACGGTGAATCGGCTGAAGGCTCGGTCTGGGAAGCGGCAGCAGTGGCCGCGCAGGACGGCCTCGATAACCTCTGCGCCATCACCGACGTGAACGGTCTCGGTCAGAGCCGCCCGACGATGTGGCAGCACGACCTCGACCAGTTCGCCCGCCGCTGGAGCGCGTTCGGCTGGCACACCATCACCATCGATGGCCACGACCTGAACCAGGTGCTCGATGCGCTCGCCGAGGCGCGCACCATCAAGGGCAAGCCGACGATGATCGTGGCGGGGACGGTGAAGGGCAAGGGCATTGCCGTCACCGAGGGCAAGGACAACTGGCACGGCAAGGCGTTCAAGCAGGGCGAAGAGCTCGACAAGGTGCTCGCTGAGCTGAACGGCCACTTCGTGCCGCAGCAGGAGGGGCTCGACCTCGCGGCGCTCATCGTGAAGCCGGTGCGGCCCGCCGCACCAGCCGCGCCGACGCCGATGACGGCACCGGACTTCAAGCTGGGCGAAGAGATTGCCACGCGTGAAGCCTACGGCCTGGCGCTCGCCAAGCTCGGTGCCGCCGACTCGCGTATCGTCGCACTTGACGCCGACGTCAAGAATTCCACCTTCAGCGACAAATTCGAGAAGGCGTTCCCGGAACGCTTCTACCAGAATTTCATCGCCGAACAGGTGATGGTCGGCTCGGCGATGGGGCTTGCGGCGCGCGGCGCCATTCCGTTCCCCTCGACGTTCGCGGCATTCCTGACGCGTGCGGCCGACTTCATCCGCATGATGGCGATCAGCAACCTCAACGTGAAGCTGGCCGGCTCGCATGCCGGGGTGTCGATCGGCGAGGACGGCCCGTCGCAGATGGCGCTCGAAGATCTGTCGATGTTCCGCAGCCAGCCGAACTTCGCCGTGCTCTACCCGTGCGATGCCGTGAGCACCGAGCGGCTGATGGCGGCGATGGCCGCGCACAAGGGACCGGCGTACATGCGCACGAGCCGGCCGAAGACCCCGGTCATCTACGGTCCGGACGAGACGTTCGAACTGGGTGGGTTGAAGGTGGTCCGTCAGAGTGCCAACGATGTCGTGACGGTGGTGGGCGCCGGCGTGACACTATTCGAAGCGCTGAAGGCGCACGACGTGCTGAAGGCCGAGGGCATTGCGATTCGCGTGATCGACCTCTACTCGCTGGCGCCGATTGCGAAGGACGCGCTCATCGCGGCCGGCCTGGCCACGAAGGGGCGGATCATCACCGTCGAGGATCACTATCCGGCGGGCGGCATCGGCGACGCGGTCTCCGAGGCCGTGAGTGAAGCGGGCATCACGGTGCACCGTATCGCCGTGCGCGAGATCCCGCGCAGCGGCAAGCCCGAGGAACTGCTGGAGCGCTTCGGCATCTCCGCCAGCCACATTGTGGCGGCAGTCAAGGCGCTCGGGTAGTCACAAGTCACAAGTCATCAGTCTTGGTCGTTGGTCACGCCACGTGACCAACGACCAATGACCCAAGGCTTGCAACTTGCCACTCTCGACTATCGCCCCCCGCGCCGCTCCTGCCGGTTCTCCTGCATCTTCTCGCGGCGCTGTTTCATCTCCGCCGCCTGCTTCTTCAGCTTCTCCTGCTGTTCCGGCGTCAGGATCTGGTAGACCTCACCGAAGACGCGGGCCTGCGCCACGGCCATGTCGGCATCGACCACGGCGACGTCGGCGGCGCGTGCGCGAACTGCGCCTTCGTCGAACGTGGCGGTGATGGCGTCCTGTAGCGCCTCGTGCGCCTTCATCGCGCGGTCACCAAGTGCGCGCTGCTCGTCGCGGTGCGAGTCCATGATCTGGCGGACGCGGTCGCGCTGGTCGCCCGTCAGGTCGAGCCGCTCCAGCATCATCGGTCCGACACCGCCAGGTCCGCCTGGCCCGCCCGGGCCGCCGCGACGTGCACCAGGCCCCCCTGGCCCGCCAGCCCTGCCAGGCCCTCCCGGCCCTCCCGGCCCGCCGAAGCCGCGTCCCTGCGCGCTAAGATTCTGGTAGCTCGCGCCTGCGATGACCACCGCGATGGCCGCTGCGCCGAGACCGAGTCCGATTGCCTTGAACGTCGTCATCACTGTCCTCCTGAAGCCGGCCGTTGCGACGCGGCCGCGTGTTCTGTCTTGATTGGACGACCGTCCTGTGACGAGGAGATGGTGGATGTGTGAAACAACGATGACACGGGGAACACGATGAGTCAGGAAGTCGTGCGGGTGCTGGTGGTCGAGGACGAGCCGAACATTCGCGAGCTCGTCTGCCTTCACCTGCGTCACGAAGGCTACACGTGCGATCCGGCCGCGGACGGCCAGGCTGGGCTCGCGAAGGCGCAAGCCGACACTTACAACCTGATGGTGCTCGACCTGATGCTTCCGGGGCTCGATGGCCTGTCGCTGTGCCGCGCCGTGCGTAACGGCCGGTTGAATGCTGACGTGCCGATCCTGATGCTGACCGCGAAGCGCGAGGAGGCCGACAAGGTCGTGGGACTCGAGAGCGGCGCCGACGACTACCTCACCAAGCCGTTCGGGGTGCGTGAACTCGTGGCGCGCGCGCGGGCGCTGCTCAGACGCCCTCGCCACGGCGCGTCGACGGCGGCGGCAAGCGCCACCGAGGCGCTGCTGACGATCCGCGGCATCGAGATCGACGTGCCGCGACGCAAGGTGCGCGTCGACAGCCGCGACGTCGAACTGACCGACCAGGAGTTCCGCCTGCTGCACCTGCTTGCCACGCATCCCGGCATTGTCTTCAGCCGTGAAGCGCGGTTGTCGAAGATCTGGCGCGGCGACACCTACGTCACGGTGCGGAGCGTCGACACCCTGGTGAAGCGGCTCCGTCGTCGAGTGGAAGCCGAGCCGGCGAACCCGGCGTTCATCCAGACGGTGTGGGGCGTCGGCTACAAGTTCGCCGACGCGTGAGATGTTCGGTCCGTAGCCGCGCCGGGCCTTTCCACGGAGAGACCTGCGTGTGTCTTCGTGCTCTTCGTGAAGGAGTGAGAGGCGCCTGGGCGTCAGAAGCGCACGCGGATGCCGGCGACCGCCGTCCGCGGCGCACCTGGCGCGAAGAACGTGCTCTGCTGCACCGGGAACTCGCCATTGATGGCGGGGAACGGCCGCGCGATGAATCCACCCTCTGGCGTGATGCCGGTGGGGCCGAGCTGTGCCGCGGTGTAGTAGATGCGGTTGAACGCGTTGTTCAGCTGCGCGAACAGTTCGAGCGTCGTGCCCACCGTGTAGCGCACACCCAGATCGACGACCCTGTAGGCCGGTGACTCGCCGGGTCCGAGGTAGTACACGCCGTCGGGTTCGTGTCCGCCGTTCTCGTTGCCGCGTGCCGTCGAACTCGAGATGCTGATGAGGTCGAGGTCGAGCGACAGCGCGCCTGTTGCCTGCCATTCGCCGAACAGCTTCAGGGTGTGGCGCGGAATGAGCGGAATGCGGTGGCCGGCGATCACGTAGATGAAGCTGTCGACGCCTGGCGTGCCGCCCGCTTCGTTCTCTTCGTTCGAGCTGTTGCCCGAGCCGTTCAGGTGCTCCGCGCTCTGGAATGTCGCGTCGAGGAAATTGTAGCCCGCACCGATCGTGAACAGCCCTGCCGCGCCACTGACGCCCAGTTCCACACCCTGCCGCCTGGTCGTGCCGAAGTTCTTGAAGTAGCCGAAGCCGGTATCCGTGGCCGCCACGAACATGACGTCGTCATGGTTCTGCGCGCGGTAGACGCCCGCGTTCCACTGGAACGCCCGGCGCCTGGCACTGCGCACACCCGCTTCCAGCGTGCGGGTCACCACCTGCTTCAGCGGTGGATCGCCAGCCATGGCGTTGGGCAGCTTGCACGGTTGATCGGGGTTGGCGCAGCCGAGCTCCACCGAGGTGGCCGCGCGGCTCCCTTCGCTGTAGCCCGCGTACGCGTTGAGTACGGGCGACGGATTGAACGTCAGCCCCACGGCCGGATTGAATCGCGCGAAGAGATGGTCGCCACTGAGCGACGCGTCGCCGTCCGGACGGATGGTGTCGGTGTTCTCGAGGCGTGTGCGGTTATAGCGGCCCGACGCGGTGAGGTGCCACGCGCGGCCCACTGTCAGCGTATCCGCCGCGAACAGGCTCCAGGTGCGCTGGACGCCGTCGAGGTCGACGCGCGTGTCGAATGGTTCGCCGTCGACGTTGCCAGCGGTCTCGCCATCAGCGAAGGCACCGGTGCCGGTGACGCTGCGGTCGTCGGCGAGGTAGCCCAGTTCCGTCTGCTGCACGAAGCCGAGTCGGCTGCCGTCCAGCGCGCCGCCGATCGTCAACTGGTGCTTCAGGCGACCCTGCGCCAGGCGCCACATCGCCTGGCCCGAGAGACCGGCGTTGTGCTGGCGCGCCTCGGTGGTGTTGAGCAGGCCGTTGCACTTCTCGCCAGGTTCGTCGTTCAGCAGCACATTGCCCAGGCAGCGCCAGAACGGAAACGGCGTGTTGGCCGCCGTCGCCCCGCTCGCCGGCACGTTCGCGTAGCCGGCGGCGAGCAGTGCCGCACGCTCGGCGGCGCCGGGCTGGTAGACCGCCTGGTCGAGCGACGCTTCATTCAGGTCGCCGTTCAGCGAGTTCGAGTGGATGTAGCGGTAGTAGGCGTTGCCCGAGAACGTGAGCCGCTCGGACTGCGCGCGGCGCAGCGTGAGGTTCAGCAGCGTCGAGCGGTTGTCGGTGATGTCGGGCTTGGAGTAGACGCTGCGGTAGTCGCGCTCGAGCAACCGCAGTTCCTGGAGGCCGTTGCCGTGCAGGGCATTGTCCGCCTGAGCGGCCGTGAGCGTGACGCCCGTGCGTCCGGCCTGCCATCCGAGCTTGCCGAACAGTTGCCGCACGTCGGAGGGTGAGTCGTCGCGCCAGCCGTCTTCCGCGAACAGGTTCCCCGCGACATACCAGTTCAGCGTGCCGCTCCCGCGCGCCCCGCCGTGTTCGAATTCGACCGCGCGCTGCCGGTGGCTGCCGAACAGCCCCTGCACCGTGGTGCCCTTGTTCGCCTGGCCATCCTTCGTGTGCAGCACGAGGGCGCCGCCAAGCGTGTTGAGGCCGAAGAGCGGATTCGAGCCCGGCATCAGCGTCGACGACCCGACGGCGACACGCGGAATCAGATCCCAGCTCACCACCTCGCCGAACGGCTGGTTCATGCGCACACCATCGAGGTACACGCTCAATCCTTGCGGGGTGCCGAGCAGCGGCGACGCCGTGTAGCCGCGGTAGCTGACGTCGGCCTGGAACGGGTTGCCCTGAATCTCGTTCACGGTGACGGCTGTGGCCCGACGCTTCAGGAAGTCGGACAGGTCGAGCGCGCCGCTCGCCTCAAGGTCCTTCGACGTCGCCGTCTGCACGGGCGCGGCAATCTGGTCGGCAGGCATCTCGACGCCTGGCAGCGGCGTGGCGGCCACGACCTCCACGGCCTCCTCGAACGCCGGTGGTGCCGGCTTCTGGGTCTGCTGGGCCGACACGACCGGACACATCCCGCATATCGCGAGAATCAGTCCGGTCAGGCCACGATGCTTCGCTACACGATTCAACGCTGCGCTCCTCGGTCAGGGCCGGGACGGAGTGGTCTGGCCTCACCCCCGAGTATCCCCGCAGGCGCCGTTCCGGGTCACGCCTCTTCTTCAGGGCGCCGGCTCGCGGCGACGCGATAGCAAGACGGAAACGCGACTCCTACTCCCCCCGCGCGCGTAGCGCGAGCCCCGTCGCGACGGAGGTCAGTTCGTGGCCGCCCGCAATCTGCGAGGTGGGGAACAGCCGCTCGAAGATGGCGCGCACGGACGGCACGAACGAGGTGCCGCCGGTGAGGAAGACGGTGTCGATGCTCGCCGGGGCGACGCCGCTCCGCTGCAGCAGTTGTTGCAGGCAGCGTTCGAGCGCGTGCAGATCGAGGCGCAGCCAGTGCTCGAACTGTTCGCGCGTCGCGTGCCACTGGATCTCGAGCCCTTCGAGGTCGAACCGCAGCTCGGTCTCGAGCGCCGACGACAGCGTCACCTTGGTGGTGTTCACGCGCTCGTGCAGTTCGTAGCCGAGGTCCTCCTCGATCAGGTGCAGCAGCGCCGAGATGGCGCGCTTCGCCGTCGATGTCTTCTGGATGCGGCGCAGCATCTCCAGGGTCTCGCCGGTCTTCAGGAACGACAGGTGGTGCCAGCGTTCGAGCTTCGAGTAGACCCACTCGGGCATCGGCAGCACCTTGTCCGGCGGCGACAGGAAGTCGGAGCCGCGACCGAGCTGCGGCGTGACCGCATGCTTCACGATGGCGCGGTCGAACGCGTCGCCCGCGATGGCGACGCCGTCGTTGCCGAGGATGCGCACTCCCGCCCCGACAATGCCCGACGGCGGTTCGAGCGCCAGGATGGAGAAGTCGCTGGTGCCGCCGCCGAAGTCGCCGATGAGCACGGTCGCCGGCGTCGTCAGCCGCTGCTGGTAGGCGTAGGCCGCGGCGACCGGCTCGAACTCGAACACCGGCTCGGCGATGCCGGCCAGCGCGAGTGCTTCGCGCATCCGCGTCAATGCCAACGCGTCGTGTTCGGCATTGCGCGCCACGGTGAAGTGCACCGGACGGCCGATGACGACGCGTGAGGGAAGCGCGCCGAGGTCGGCTTCGGCCGCGCGCAGCAGGCGCTGGACAATGAGTGCGATGAGCTGCGGCAGCGTGCGGTGCCGTCCGCCGATGTTGGTGCCCGAGAAGCTCGCATCGCCGAGGTAGGCCTTCAGCGACTGGAGGAACCGCCCCTTGTGCTGGGCGTTCCGGTACTGATGCACGGCCTGCGGACCAGCGAACACCGACTCCGCGCCGCGGGCCGGCTTCGCGTCGAAGTAGAGAATGGAGCGGAACGTGTCGGTCGGGCCTCCGGGCGTCTCGAACCGCGCCAGACGGGGCGATCCGGTGTTGTCGATGAGGGCGACCGCGCTGTTGGTGGTGCCGAAGTCGATGCCGAGTGCGTGAGCCAAGCGTTCATTGTACCGGCGCGCGTATACTACGCGCCTCAGGGGAGCTGCTATGACACTTGTGCCGCGCGCATTCCGCGTCGTCCTAATCCTAATGTTTCTCGTCTTCGCCGCCGGACGCGCGCAGGCCGAGATGACCCGGGTGGAGATTCGCTCGACCACCGACGCCCTTGGCGGCCGCTCGTTCGGCAGCGTCGGCGCCTACGAGCTACTGAAGGGCACCATCTTCTTCGCGGTCGATCCGGCCAACGCGAGCAACCGCGTGATTGCCGATCTCGACAAGGCGCCGACGAACGCGCAGGGACGAGTGGAATTTTCGTCGGACCTGTTCATCATCCGGCCGAAGGATCGGTCGAAAGGCAACGGCGTCCTCTTCTTCGACGTGGTCAATCGCGGCAACAAGAGTCTGCTGAGCGTCTTCAGCCGTGGCACGCGTGCCACCGACTTCACCACCGAGAGCGAGTTCGGCGACGCCTGGCTGCTGACGCAGGGCTACACGCTGGTGTTCGTCGGCTGGCAGTTCGACATTGCAGCGGGGAAGACGCTGGTGGGCTTCACGGCTCCCACAGCGACCGAACGTGGCGCGCCCATCAAGGGGTGGGTGCGGATGCCGTTCATTCCCGATGCGCCGGCGGCGTCGTTTGCCTACGGCGGCGGCTACAACACCGCGACCTACCTGCCGGTGAACGTCCAGGACCGCAGCTATCGACTGACCGTGCGTGAAGGCAACTTCGCGCCGCCACGGCTCATCGCTCGCGACGACTGGCAGTTCGCGCGCGTCGCCAACGGCACGTCCGTGGCCGACCCCGCCTCTCTCTGGCTCAAGGGTGGCTTCCAGCCTGGCTTCACCTACGAGCTCGCGTACGAAACGCAGAACCCGCCCGTCGCCGGACTCGGGATGGCCGCCATTCGCGACGCGGCGTCGGCGTTCCGCTATGGCAGCAACCAGCCGGCGGCCGGTACGCGCGCCTATCTGTACGGCGCGTCCCAGACTGGGCGTCTCATCCGCCAGATGATTCACGAAGGGTTCACGCTCGACGAGCGCGGCCGCACGGTGTTCGACGCGGCGTTCATCCAGACCGGCGCGGTCGGCTTCGGCAGCTTCAACGAGCGCTTCGCGCAGCCGAACGAGCTTGGCCCGTTCACGCAGACGAAGTTTCCCTTCCTCTACAAGACGACCGTCGATCCGGTAACCGGGCGCGAGGACGGGCTTGGCGCGCGGATTCCGGCCGGCATGGAACCCAAGCTGTTCCTCGTCGACTCGTCGTCGGAATACTGGGACCGCGGGCGTGTCGCGGCCATGCGGCATACCGCGATGGACGGCTCGGCCGACCTGGACGATGCGCCGAACGTGCGGCAATACCAGTTGGCGGGCACGAAGCATGGTGCCGGGTCGTTTCCGGCGGCCGCCAACGGCGGGCAGTTCGGCGAGAACACCAACGACTACCGCTGGGCGCAGCGCGGACTGATGGCGGCGCTCGACGCGTGGGCCCGCCAGGGCGTGACGCCGCCACCGAGCACGCATCCGAACCTGAAGGACGGGACGCTGGTGGCGCACCGCGACTTCCGTTTTCCGGCGGTTCCCGGCGTGACGCAGCCGACGTTCGTGCCTGGGGGCTACCGCGCCGACGTGCCGGCGCCGTATGCGGCGATGCCGTTCCTACTACCGAAGGTGGATGCCGACGGCAGCGAGGTGGCCGGCATCAGGCTGCCGATCGTGGCGGTGCCGCTCGGCACGCTCACCGGCTGGAACTTCCGCAGCGCGAAGATCGGTGCGCCGACGACCCTCATCGCCATGGCCGGCTCGTTCATGCCGTTCGCGCAGACGAAGGCCGACCGCGAACGGACGAACGATCCGCGTCCGTCGATCGCGGAGCGCTACAGCGGCCGTGCCGACTACGTCGGGCGCGTCCAGCGCGCCGCTACGGCACTGGCGGAGCAGCGGTTCATTCTGCGCGAAGACATCCAGTCGATCACCGACGAACTCGCCGCGCAGTGGGACGCGCTCGTGAAGTAAGGGTCCGGCTGAAGCCGGACACTACGGATGCACGCAGCCGAGATCCGCGTAGAGTCCGGCTTTAGCCGGACCTGGGCTTGTGCCGCGTAGGGTCCGGTCGGCCGAACACGCTAGAACAGCGTGACCTCGACCGACGACCCTTCTTCCACCGTGTGTTCGCTCGCTGGAATCTCGATGTAGCCGTCGGCCTGCGACAGGCTGGTGATATCGCCAGACCCCTTGAACGCCGGCAGCGCGACGGTGCCGTGCAGCGTCACCGTGTAGAACTGGTGGCGGTTGGCCGGCGACACAATCGTGCGGCCGAGCGTCGCCGAGACGGTGCGTGGCGCATAGAGCGGCAGCCGTGCCGTGGCGCGCAGGAAGGGCACCAGCAGGATGTAGGCGTTCGACAGGCACGACGTCGGATTGCCTGGCATGCCGAAGAACGGCGTGTCGCCGACCCGCGCGAACATCGTCGGCTTACCGGGCCGCACCGCCACGCCGTGGAAGATCATCTGGCCGCGCGTCGCGACGAGATCGACGAGCAGGTCGCGGTCGCCCACGGAGCTGCCGCCCGAAAAGATGATGACGTCGGCCTGCGCGCACGCGTCGAGCGCCTCGTTCAAGGCCTCGAGTGTGTCGCGCGCCGGCGTGTGCATCTCGGCGATGCCACCCTGAGCCTCGACCACCGCCGACAGGGTGAAGCGATTGACGTCGTAGATCTGCCCCGGACCGAGCGGTGTGCCCGGCTCGATCACCTCGTTGCCGGTCGAGAGGATGGCGACGCGCGGCCGGGCGAACACCTCCACATGCGCACAGCCGACGGCGGCCAGGGCACCCAGCCGGCTCGGGTTCAGCAGGTCGCCACGCCGCACGACGATATCGCCAGGGGCAATATCGGCCCCCTTGCGCCCGATGTTCTGGCCCGGCCGGCCTTCAGCACAGATGGCCACGTGGTCGTGGTCCACACGCGCCGTCTCCTCGACCATGATGACGGCATCCGCGCCTTCGGGCAGCGGGGCGCCCGTGGCAATTTCGGCGCAGGCGCCAGGGGTCACACCGTGCTGCGGGGGGGCGCCGGTGTAGACGCGCTCGACGATGCGGAGTCGAGCGGGACGTTCACGGGAGGCGCCGCGCGTGTCCTCGGCCAGCACCGCGTAGCCGTCCATCGCCGAGCGCGAGAACGGCGGCACGAAGAGCGTGGACGCGAGGTCCGCGGCGGCCACGCGGCCGGCGGCCGCGCCGATCGGCAGTTCCTCCGTCCGCGCAATCGGGCGCACGCCTGTGCGCAGTCGCTCGCGCGCTTCCTCGATCGAAATGGTGCTCTTGAATGGACGCATAGGGTTAGTCGCTAGTCACTGGTCGCAAGTCGCTGGTCGGCTTCACTTCGCCGATCAGCGATTGGAGATTGGCGATTCGCGTAGTGTCCGGCTTCAGCCGGACCGGACATTATTTCCGTGCCTGTTGCACCATGTGGCCGAGTTCCGGCAGCACGAGTTTCTCCATCGCCAGCCGCACGGCCGCTTCCGAGCCGGGCAAGGCAATCACGATGTGTCCGCGTGCGAGTCCGGCCGTGGCGCGGCTCATCATGGCCGCTGCGCCCACCTGTTCGTAGCTCAACATGCGGAAGAGTTCGCCGAAGCCGTCGAGCCGTTTCTCTAGCAACGCGTCGATGGCCTCGTAGGTGGTGTCGCGCGAGGTGATGCCGGTGCCGCCGGTGGTGATCACCACGTCCACCTCCGCGTCATCCAGTTGCGTCTCGATGACGGCGCGCACCTGCGAGGCGTCGTCTTTGACCAGCGCACGGCCGTGCACGACGTGTCCTGCCGCCGTCAGCAGATCGGCCACCGCGCGCCCGCCCGTGTCGGTCGCTTCGGTGCGCGTATCGCTCACGGTGACCACGACGCAGCGGACGATGCGCGGTGCGTGCTGCTTGTGTTCGACGTCGGGCCTCATCAGGGCGACATTGTACAGGGCGGGTGGGGCCGCAGGGCCAGATGTCGCCGCCCACCTTCAGGTGCGCCGTCACTGGTACGCCTCGACAGGTACGATGGTGCCGCATGTTGTTGAGAGACAGGTTGCTGGCGCGCATGGCCGAGATGGGCGCGACGCCGGATTACGTCGTGCTCGCGGCCGAGGTGCTCGGCATCCGCAATGCGCCGCCGGCCCTGGCGAAGCGTCTGGTCGATCAGGCGCTGGTGGTGGAGGATCGCCGCGAGCTGTGGCTCGCCGCAGGGGCGCGGCTCTGCGCCGATGCGCCAGCCGTGCCTGGCGTGTATGTGCTGCGCGACAGCGCTGGACGAGCGCTCTACGTCGGGAAGGCGAACAACATCCGCCGCCGGTTGCAGACGCATTTCGCGGAGCGGCGCTGGCGTCATCTCAAGCCCGCGTTCGCGCGCGCCGCATCGGTCGAGTGGCAGCAGGTTGGCTCCGAGATCGAGGCGCTGTTGCTCGAGGCCGAGTGGATCGTGGCGTTGGCGCCGCTCGCGAACGTGCAGGTGAGTGCGCCCACGCTCGACCGTCGCGCCGTTCCCGCCGCGCTGCTGCGCGACACGCTGCTCGTGCTGCCGTCTGCCGCCGAGGGGGCAGTGGAGTTGCTGGCCGTGCGCATGGACGCCACGGTGCTGTTGCAGCGCGCCTCGCGCGAGGGCACAGGGCTGGCGGCGCGCGCCACGGCCCTGCGTCGCTTCTTCGCCGGGGACGCGCTCGCTACGACGGCGCGGGACAGCCGCGTGCGTGCGGGTCTGACGCCGCTGGTATTGTCGTGGCTGGCCGGGCGCGGGGCGTCGGCGACGCGGCTCGACCCGCACGACGTGCCATCGGCCCGCGAACTCCAGCGCCGGCTGCAACTGCTGTTCGACGACGCGCAACTCTTCTCCGAGCGCCTCGTCATCATCCGCTCGACGCCGCCAGATCGCGCCACACGCCGCTAGGTGGCCCGTGTGCGCTCGGTCTGCCGGCCGGTTTCCCTGATTGCAGGACTGCTTGGTGTTGCGATACACTGACTGGACGTTTGGGCGACGCACGTGCCCGACGTAAACAGTCAACACCCTACGCGCCCTTAGCTCAGTTGGATAGAGCGTCTGGCTACGAACCAGGAGGTCGCAAGTTCGAGTCTTGCAGGGCGCACCATTCCTGACTGAGTCCTCAGTCAGGCCTCGTTCTTCATTTCAACACCTCGTTGCATGCGCTGTGGACGCTGTCCACCGGTCTCGTACTGTGCGGTCGCGGGTCACCACGGTGCGGAGCCCGGGCGGAGCCGTCGGCGTGCCTGACGTCATCGACGTGAAACGGTCGTGTGCGGGAGCTGGGGCCTTCGGGGGCCATGCGTGACACCGGCGCGCATGCCACGCCGACGAGGTACGACACGCCTGTCGCCTCGCCCTGCCGAAGCGCTGGCCCGCCCGCGACTCGGCAGGGCGAGGCGAAGAAAGCGTCCTCGCCGGGCCTGTTACTTCTTCGGCACCAGCTTCAGCAGCTTGCCGGTGAGCGGCTCATCGGTCAGCAGGTAGAGCGCGCCGTCGGGGCCCTGACGCACATCGCGGATGCGCAGGCGGGGCGTGCGATCGACCAGCAGGCGCTCTTCGCTGGTGATCGTCTCGCCGTCGAGCGACAGCCGCACGAGGTCGTTCGTCTGGTGGCCGCCGATGAACAGGCTGCCCTTCCAGGCCGGGAACAGGTTGCCGGTGTAGAACGCCATGCCGCTCGGACCGATGACCGGATCCCAGAAGTAGAGCGGCTGTTCGGTCCCGTCCTTCTGCGTGAGGCCGCCGGTGATCGGTGGACCGGCGTACTCGATGCCGTAGGCCACGGTCGGCCAGCCGTAGTCCTTGCCCTTGCGGACGACATTCAGCTCGTCGCCGCCGCGGGTGCCGTGCTCCACTTCCCACAGTTCGCCGGTGACCGGATGAATCGCCGCCGACTGGATGTTGCGGTGGCCGATGCTGAAGATCTCCTCACGCGTGTTGGCGCGGCCGACGAACGGGTTGTCCTTCGGGATGGAGCCGTCCGGGTTGATGCGCGCCACCTTGCCCAGCAGGCCGTCCATGCGCTGCGCCTGCATGCGCCCTTCCGTGATCGACCGCTCGCCGTGCGTGATGAGCAGCGTGCCGTCCTTCAGGAAGTTGAGCCGCGAGCCGAAGTGCAACGTCGAATTCAGCGATGGACCCTGATGGTAGATGACCGTCGCGTTCTCGACGCGGGCCGGCGGCCCCTCGACGAACGTACCCCGTGCCACGGCGGTGTTGTTGGTGCCGTTCTCGCGCGGTTCGGAGTAGCTCCAGTAGATCAGGTTGTTGGTGGCGAAGTTCGGGTCGATGGTCACATCGAGCAGACCGCCCTGTCCGCGGTTGTCGACGGCAGGCAGGCCGCCAATCGCCTGCGGCGTCAGCGTCCCGTCCGCGTTCACGAGGCGCAGGTAGCCGATGCGCTCGGTGACCAGCATCTTGCCGTTTGGCAGGAAGGTCATCCCCCACGGGTTCCGCAGGCTTTCGCTCAGCGTCACGATGTCGAACGCCACGCCGAGCTTCTTCTCGGGGGCGTCGGTCTGACCGGCAAAGGCCGGCTTCTGGGTCGGGGCATTCGGCGGACGCGGGTCGGCCACCTGGGCTGATGCGGTCAACGCCGGGGTGGCAGCCCAGAGGGCAAGGGCGGCAACAAGAGCTTTGCGCTGCATGAAAGACATCTCCTGGTCGAGGGCGAAAAACCGGCGGGTAGAGCAAGTGAACGGAAATCTTACGCCGAGCGCTTTTTTGACGCACCGCGCCCGTCCTCGGATTCGCCTCTAGCCCTAGCCCTAGCCCTAGCCCTAGCCCTAGCCCTAGCCCTGCCCGCCCATGGTCCGCGCGACCAACGACCAACGACCATCCCTGCTACACTGCCCCGACCATGACCTCCTGCCGCGTGGCGTGGGCCCTGTTCATCGCCCTGCTGGCCGGCGCGGGTCTCATCGCACAGTCGGCGCAGAACACCCAGCCCCAAGCGCTCACCCTGCGCATGATCGTCGTCTCGACCAACGAGGAGGCGATCGCGGTGCTCGATCGCCTCAAGCGGGGCGAGACCTTCGCCGTGGTGGCCCGGGCCGTCTCCATCGATCCCAGTGCCTCGGACGGTGGTCTGCTCGGCCGCGTCGACGTGTCGTCGCTGCGCGATCAGGTGCGGCGTGCGCTGCAGGGGCTACGCGTGGGGCCGTTCTCGCCGATTGCGCAGGTGGCCACCGGCTTTGCCGTCTTTCAGGTGGTGAGTGACGCGCCCGGCACGCCCACGGCACTGAACCCGGTGAGTTACGCCGTGATCAGCGGCACGGGCAGCGTGAAGTTCGTGCCCGACATCGGTGGTCTGCCCGAAGCCGAAGCGCTGCTGCGCGAGTTCCCCAAGGCCGACAACTGGAACCAGGATCCGCGGGCCATCTGTCAGGCCCGCCAGGATTCGCTCGAGGCCGGCACCACGCTCTTCGAGAACTTCTTCGCGCCTGCCGCCGCCGACCTGCGCAAGGGACGTCCGCCGTTCGAGCTGATGCAGGCCAACCTCGGCATGGCGCAGCTCTACGCCTACCAGGGCTCGATGACGCGTGCCGTCAGCCACTACGAAGCGGCCTACGCGCTCGCGCTCGCCAGCGTGCCGACGGCGGTGCCGCAGGTCGAGGAGATGCTCGGCGTGGCCTATCTGCACAAGGCCGGGATGGACAGCAACCTGTTCCGGCAGCCGAACGACAGCTGCCTCATGCCCGGCACACCGGGTCTGGCGTACAGCAAGACCGCCGATGTGGAAAAGGCGATCGCGCTCTTCACGAAGTATCTCGATCGACGCCCAGACGATGCCGAAGGGCGGTGGCTGCTGAACACGGCGTACATGGCGATGGGCACCTGGCCCGACGCCGTACCTGCGAAGTTCCGGATCGCCCGCTCCGCATTCGCCTCGGCCGACAATGTCGGCCGCTTCACCGACGTCGCACCCGCCATGGGGCTGAACGTCTTTGCCAGCGCCGGCGGCGTCATCGCCGATGACCTGCAGAACACTGGCCGCTTCGACGTGATGACGTCGAACTTCTACAGGTGCGGTCCGCTCAACTACTTCGGTAACCGCGGCGACGGCACCGTCGCCGAGCGCGCGCCGGCGGCGGGGCTGCGCGATCAGGTGGGTGGCCTCAGCATCATTCAGGCCGACTACAACAACGACCGCTGCACCGACGTTCTCGTCCAGCGCGGCGGCTGGGAGGTGGCGCAGCGCCGGTCCCTGCTGCGCAACAACTGCGATGGTACGTTCACTGACGCCACGGTCGAATCGGGGCTGGCGACGCCGGTGACGGCATCGCAGGCCGGCGCCTGGGGCGACATCGACAACGATGGCTGGCTCGATCTCTTCGTCG
>CALQBJ020000079.1 GCA_943328785.2 Bifidobacterium breve | reverse complement strand
ATCCGCAGAAGCACGTCTGGATCGTCAACGACTCGCGCCACGTCATCTACAAGTTCACGAACGACGGTAAGCAGCTTGTCCAGACGCTCGGCGAAACCGACGTGCCCGGTGACGACCAGACCCACTTCGGCCTGCCGCAGGACATCGCCTTCCTGCCCGACGGCTCACTGCTGGTCGCCGACGGCCTGCGCAACACGCGCATCGTGAAGCTGGACCGCACCGGCAAGTACGTCAGCCAGTGGGGCACCAAGGGCAACGGCCCCGGTCAGTTCAACAGCATCCACGGCATCGACGCCGACAAGAACGGTCGCGTCTACGTCGCTGACCGCGGCAACCAGCGGATTCAGGTGTTCGATGCGAACGGCCGCCACCTCGACACCTGGCCGAACCTGCGCTTCCCCAATCACGTGGTGGCCGCGCCCGACGGGACGGTCTGGGTGTCGGATGGTACCAATGCGCGCCTGCTGCACTTCGACGCCAGCGGCAAGTTGCTCTACTTCTGGGGCACCTACGGCACCTATCCCGGCGCGTTCTGGGAACTGCACCAGTTCTCGGTCGACAGCGAGGGGAATCTCTACGCCGCCGACAGCTTCGGCGGACGGACGCAGAAGTACACGCCGAAGCCCGGAACCGACGCGTCGCGCATCGTGCCCAGCAGCACGGCACTGCCGCGATAGCGTGGCGCTCGTCCCCGCAGGTCTACTCGTCCGCATGCCTCCGTTCGGCGCGCACATGTCCGTCGCCGGTGGCCTGCCGCGCGCCGTTGCGCGCGCGGTGGTGCACCGGTGCGACGCGCTGCAGGTGTTCGCAAAGAACGCCAACCAGTGGCGCGGACGCCCGCTGCCACCGGACGAGGTCGCGCAGTTCCGCCGCGACGTGGCGAGCGCCGGCCTCGTCGCGGTCGTCTCGCACGCCAGTTACCTGATCAACCTCGCCACCGCCGACGCCGCGCTGCGCGCGCAGTCGCGCGAGGCGATGGCCGACGAACTCGATCGGGCCGAAGCACTGGGCCTGCTCGGCGTCGTCCTGCACCCTGGCGCGTACACGACCGGACGCGCGTCGGACGGCATCAGGCTCATCGCCGACAACCTCCGAGAGTTGCTCGACGCGCGCGCCGCAGGGACGACGATGGTGCTACTGGAGTGCACGGCGGGACAGGGGTCGTCGATCGGTTCGCGCTTCGAGGAACTGGCCGAGATCATCGGGTTGATGGACGGGCACGCCCGCGTCGGTGTCTGCCTCGACACGTGCCACCTGCTGGCCGCGGGCTACGACCTGACCACCGACGACGGCTATGCCGAGACCTTCGCCGCCTTCGGCCGCATCGTCGGGTTCGACCGGCTGCGGGTGTTCCACGTCAACGACTCGAAGAAGCCGCTCGGCAGCCGCGTCGATCGGCACGAACACATCGGCAAGGGACACCTGGGGCTCGAGTCGTTCAGGCGCCTGGTGAACGATCGCCGCTTCGCCAGCATCCCGATGCTGCTCGAGACGCCCAAGGGCGAGGGCAAGCCGACGGGACCGATTGCGGTCGATCCGCTCGACGAGGAGAACCTGAACACGCTGCGCGCTCTCGTACGGCCGCGTGGATGAAGCGGGCGACGCGGCGGAAATGCTAGCATTTGGCATGCCCGCCACGTTCTCCCGATCGCAGATCGAAGCGATCGCCGCACTCGCGCATCTTCGCCTCGACGAGGCCGAAATCGAGCTCTACGCGCGTCAACTCGGCGAGATCCTCGAATACGCCAACCAGGTCCAGAACATCGACACGACGGGCGTGCCGCCAACCGCCAGCATCGGTGCGCGTCACGACGCCGATCGCGCCGATGTCGTGCACACGTCGCTCGACCGCGCCTCAGCACTGGCCAATGCGCCGGACGCCAACGTCGACGCCGGTCTCTTCAAGGTTCCGCGGGTCATCGGATGAGCCAGTTCGCCACCCTTCGCGACATCCGCGACGCCGTGCAGTCGGGCGCTCGCTCCGCTGTGGACGTGTGCACCGAGGCGCTTGCGCGCATCGAGGCGCACGACGGCACGCTCAACGCCTTCAACACCGTCACGCGCGACCAGGCACTGGCGCAGGCGGCCGCGGTCGATGCACACCCGAACCGAGCGTCGCTCCCGCTGGCCGGCGTTCCCGTGGCGCTGAAGGACAACCTCTGCACGCTCGGCGTGCGCACGACCGCCTCGTCGAAGATCCTCGAGCACTTCGTGCCGCCGTACGACGCAACCACGGTGGCGAAGCTGGTTGCGGCCGGCGCCGTGGCGGTGGGCAAGACCAACTGCGACGAGTTCGCGATGGGCTCGTCGAACGAGAACTCGGCGTTCGGTCCGGCGCGGAATCCGTGGGCCACCGATCGCATCCCGGGGGGATCGAGCGGCGGATCGGCCGTGGCGGTCGCCGCCGGCATGACGCCACTGTCGCTCGGCTCGGATACCGGCGGGTCCATTCGTCAGCCCGCTGCGCTGTGCGGACTCGTTGGCCTCAAGCCGACCTACGGCCGTGTCTCGCGCTACGGCCTGCTGGCCTTCGCCTCGTCGCTCGACCAGATCGGGCCGTTCACCAGGACGGTGGAAGATGCGGCGCTGGCGCTGCAGGTGCTGGCCGGACACGACCCGGCCGATGCGACGAGTGCGCCAGAACCGGTACCCGACTACGCCGCGGCGCTGACGGGGCACGCGAAGGGGCTGCGCATCGGCGTGCCGCGCGCGCTGGTGAGCGACGGCGTCGATGCCGCCGTCTCGAAGGCGTTCAACGAGGCGCTCGATGCCTACCGCGAGGCTGGCGCCACGCTCGTCGATATCGAACTGCCCTATGCGTCGGCGGCGATTCCGGTCTACTACCTCGTCGCCACGGCAGAAGCGAGTTCGAACCTGGCGCGGTACGACGGTGTGCGCTACGGCTTCCGTGCGCCGGCCGAAGGCGGGCCGGGCACGCAGGACGACCTACGCGCCATGTACGGCCGTTCGCGCGAACTCGGCTTCGGCCACGAAGTGAAGCGCCGCATCATGCTCGGCACCTACGTGCTGAGCGCCGGCTACTACGACGCCTACTACCTCAAGGCGCAGCGCGTGCGAACGCTGATCCGCCGCGACTACGAACACGCCTTCGAACAGGTAGACGTCGTCGCGATGCCGACCAGCCCGACGCCGGCCTTCAAGATCGGCGAACGCACATCCGATCCGCTGCAGATGTATCTGGCTGACATCTTCACGGTGAGCGCCAACCTGGCGGGGCTGCCCGCGATCAGCCTCCCCTGCGGCTTCACGGCCGACTCGCTTCCCATCGGCCTGCAGTTGACCGGCCGGATGTTCGACGAAACCACGCTTCTCTCGGCGGCGCACGCGTACGAACGGCAGACCGCATGGTGGAAGGCCCAGCCGACCCTCTAGCACCCGCGTGGGCGTCGCTCGCCGACGAGCAACTGCTCAACGTGCGCCTGTGCAACCTCGACCTGCGCATCGACGGCACCGACCTGCCGCTCCGCATCACCAGGGTGCATGCGGAACTGCAGGCACGGGGCCTCGTGGTGCCGCACGACGGGATATCGGAAGCGCGGTTCAGCCCGGACGGTGTGTCTGGCGTGGCCTTCGGCTCGCCGATGATGAAGAGACGACCCGGGGTGGACTGCATGGTGTTCCTCACCGTTCAGGCGATGAACGACCTGCACAGCGGCCGCATGAACGTCGTCAGCGTGCTCGAACTGTTGAAGCGCCCCTACAGCGGCTGCAACCCGCGCGGCCTGCTCCTCGCTCGCGACAGGTCGCTCTCGAAGAAGCGGCTGGCCTTTCCGTTGATGGTGAAGTCGCTGACGCAGGAAGCGTCGATCGGCATTTCGCAGGCGTCGGTCGTCGATAGCGACGAGAAGCTGAAGGACCGCGTGGCGTTCATCCACGAGCGCATCGGGACGGCCGCCATCGTCGAGCAGCACATCGACGGCGGCGCGCGCGGCGCACGAACTGACGCCAGCGACGACCGCGGCGGTCCAGCACGTCTGCAAGCGGACGTTCCGGGCACTGGAGCTGATCGGTGACGCCCGGGTCGACCTGCGGCTCGATGCCGAGGGGCGTCCCTGAGTGATCGAGGCCAATCCGAATCCGCAGATTGCCAAGGGTGAAGACTTTGCCGCATCCGCGGACGCGGCCGGGCTGACCGACGACTCACGCATCCAGCGGTGGCGTCAGCACGAGGCACGCACTCAGGACTTAGGTGCGGCAGCCTCGATGAGTTCCGGCGTGTGGAGTTGGTCGACCTGCCCGTGCGGGGTGCCCGGGGAGAGGTACTGTAGCGGCAGGTGCGTGAGGGTTTCGTCGAGGCTCTTCACGACGGCGCCACGGCCGGCGGTCCGCCGGAGCTTCACCAGCCCGAACAGCACGCAGAACCCGACGACCAGCGCCAGAACGAACAGACTGCTCGACACGACGCCGGCCAGGGTGCCGAGGACCGCGTCGAGCACCTGACTATTCGCCCGCGGCGAGCGCCGCGGCTTCGGCCGCCGCAGCGGCGGCTTCCTCTTCAGCCGCGCGCACGCCCACACCCTTCCACGGCGGGATGGTGTACGGGACGAGGCAGAGCCTTACTTCTTCCATCGCCTGGCGTTCGGGCTTCTTCGGCGTGGGAGTGCCAGGTTCCACGTCGTAGCGGAGCCTGGCGCCCTTGCGCAGTTGCTTGGCGCGCATGGCCGCTACGTCCACGTAGAGGAAGCGGCTGGTGATGGGTGGAGCAGGTTCGACCGGTACACGCGGCGCCTCGAGGGCGTCGGTCGAGTCGCTCTGGATGATGTCGGCGGCGAAATCTTGTGCCTCTTCCATAAATGGCCACCAAGCCTAGCACGTCACCTTGCACGGCTGAAAGGGCGCAGGCGACGGGGCGGCACACGACCGCCCCTCTCCTGTCCAACCTACAGGCCTTTACGACGGCCGTGAGCCAGTCGCTTACGCGGCGACGTCCCGACAGCGTGTTCTCGCCTTTGATGGTCACGGTGCCGTTGTCCACCGCGACGTCGATGTCTCCTTGCGCGTCATGTCCGGCCGTTCCCACCCGGCCAACCTGCCCTCGCGGTTCGTCGACAGGTCGAGGCCGATGACCGCGCGTGCCATGTGTTGAATCTCCAAGGAACGAAGGATGAACCGAATCCAGATCGATAATGAGTGCCTGTCACTCACCCTTGATTGGTCATAAACACCCATCTAAGAAGCACCAGGCTTAGCGCTGCCTCGGACTGGCTGGCTCCATAGACGCGCACGGGCTCGTCCCGCAGGCGATCCGATGTGCGATGATTTCAGGATGCGTTCGAGGATTCAGGCGGTCGTGCTCCCGTCGGAACCGACCGAGTTTCGCGAGGAACTGCGGCGGATCTTTCAGGAACTGGACCGGTTCACCGGCGACGACGCCCTGAACGGCGAGTGCACGCCGGCCCTCGACGTGCTCGAAACCGACGAAGCGGTGGAGATCACGATGGACCTTCCGGGCGTGCCGCTGGACACGGTCCGGGTCGTGGCCAAGGGGCCGACCATCCTCATCGCGGGCCACAAGGCGCCGCGCCGCGCCCGCACCGACGCAAGCTTTCACCTGGTGGAGCGCGGCTACGGCCGGTTCGCGCGCGCCGTTCGCGTGGCCGCCGCGTGCGATACGAGCCGCGCAACGGCCAGCCTTCGCCACGGCGAACTGCGCATCACCATCCCGCGGATAACGGAGCGGCGCGGCCGCCCGATCCGCATCGCGATTTCAGGCGAGTCCCCCGCATCGTGACCAGACTGCTCTTCATCGGCGATATCGTCGGACGCCCCGGACGCGACCTTGTGCGTCGCGGTGTGGCCGCACTCCGGCACTACCACCAGCTCGATCTCGTTATCGCCAACGCGGAGAACGCGGCCGCCGGCTTCGGCATCACGCGCGAACTCGGCGAACAGATCCTCGACGCCGGCGTCGACGTCATGACGTCCGGGAATCACATCTGGGACAAGAAGGAAGCGGTCGACTACATCGGCATCGAGCCGCGGTTGCTGCGGCCGCTCAACTTCCCTGCCGGCGTCCCCGGCAACGGCAGCTACATCGCCCGCACGGAGGCTGGCGTCAGCGTCGGCGTCGTCAACGCGATGGGCCGGGTGTTCATGCTGAGCATCGATGATCCGTTTGCCGGCGTGCTGAAGGAAATCGAGAAGGTGAAGCAGCGCGCCCGCATCGTCTTCGTCGACTTCCACGCCGAAGCCACGTCCGAGAAGATCGCGATGGGCTGGCATCTCGACGGCAAGGTGACCGCGGTCGTCGGTACGCATACGCACGTCCAGACCGCGGACGATCGCATCCTGCCGAAGGGTACGGCCTACCTGACGGACGTCGGCATGACCGGCCCGCACGACTCGGTCATCGGCGTCGAAGTGGCGGCGGCACTCGGACGCTTCCTCAACGGCATGCCGGCCCGGTTCGAGACGGCAAGCGGCAATCCGCGCCTCAACGGCGTCATCATCGAGGCCGACGAGACCACGGGGCTCGCCACCGACATCGAGCGTGTCAGCTACAGCATGGACGAGCTCGAGGATCTGGCGCGCGACTCGCGCGTCTGATCGCCTGCCCATGCCGAGCCATTTCGGGCTGCCCTTCGACGACGAGCCGGACCAGCCGCCCGCCGCGTCGAAGGCCGTGCCCGCGGCGCCCACCTCCCCATCGCTCGAGGCACGCGTCCGCGACATCGCGCGCCGCACGCTGGGGTCGACGCCCGCCGCGCCGGTGGCACCCGCCGCGCCGATCGAGCCCGCGGCGCCGCGCCGCCAGGTGTTGTCGGTCAGCGAACTGACCGCGGCCATTCGCGACCAACTCGAGGCGCAGTTCTTCACCGTGTGGGTCGAAGGCGAGCTCTCGAACGCCAAGATCTGGAACAACGGGCACCTGTACTTCACGCTGAAGGACGATCGCTCGCAGCTGAAGGGCGTCATGTTCCGCACCCAGTTGCGCTATCTGAAGTTCAAGCCGGTCGACGGCCTGCGCGTCATCGCTCGGGGGCGCGTCTCGGTCTACGAAGCCCGCGGCGAGTATCAGCTCACCTGCGAGATGCTCGAGCCGAAGGGGCTCGGCGCCCTGCAACTGGCCTTCGAGCAACTGAAGAAGCGACTGCAGGCCGAAGGACTGTTCGACGAGGCGCGCAAGCGGCCGCTTCCCGCACTGCCGCGCAAGATCGGCATCGTCACCTCGCTCGACGGCGCGGCGATCCGCGACATGCTGAAGGTGCTCGGCCGCCGCTATCACCATGCGCATCTCGTCATTCGGTCGACGCGCGTGCAGGGCGACGGCTCCGCCGCGGAGATCGCGCAGGCGATTCGCGCCATCCAGCGCGTCCCCGGCGTCGACGTGCTCATCGTCGGCCGTGGCGGCGGCTCGGTCGAAGACCTGTGGGCCTTCAACGAGGAACCGGTGGCGCGCGCGATCGCCGAGTGCCCGGTGCCGGTCATCTCCGCCGTGGGTCACGAGAGCGACGTCACGATCGCCGATTTCGTCGCCGACCGGCGTGCGCCGACCCCCTCAGCCGCCGCCGAGATCGTCGTCTCGTCGCGCGATGAGTTCTGCCACCGCATCGACCGCATGCGCGACCGACTCGATGCCGCGATGATGGGCCGCGTGCAGGCGCTGAGCCGTCGCGTGCACGTGCTTGGCGGCCGGACCGCCCTCGCCGGATTCCCCACACGCCTGGCCATGCGCGGTCGCGACGTCACCGAACTGGCGCACCGGCTCGACCAGCAGTTTCGCATGCGCCTCTCCGGGCGCGAGCGCACACTGACCCTGCTGCGCCGCCGCCTCGACGCGTTCGATCTCGGGCGACGACTCGACGGGATTCGGACACGCCTGGCCACCGCCGACGGACGACTGCGCGCCGCCGTCATCCGGCGGCACGACCACGCACAGGCCGGCCTGCGTGAGCGCGCCGGACGACTCACCAGCCTCAGCCCACTCGCCGTGCTCGGACGCGGTTATGCCGTCGCCTGGAACGCCGACCGCACCCACGCGCTCCGCCACGCGACCGACGTCGTCCCTGGCGACCGCATCCGCGTCACACTGGCCGACGGCGAACTCGAGTGTGACGTCCGCGGGACCGCTCCGCGACTAACGACTAACGACTAACGACTACCAGACCATGTCTGACACCTCTATCAAGGACTTCGAGGCCGCCCTGGCGGAGCTCGACCTGCTCGTCAAGAAGCTCGAGGACGGCGACTTGTCGCTCGAGCAATCGCTGGCGCTCTACGAGCGCGGCGTTCAGCTCTCGCGCTTCTGCCACACGAAGCTCGAGGAGGCCGAACGTCGCGTCGAAATTCTGACCGAGCGCGGCGAGCTGAAGCCGGCACCGGCCTCGCTCGTCGGCGACGACGACCCGGAGCGTCGATGACCGGCGTTCGCTCGTCGACGCTGGCGACGTTCCTCGTCGATACGCGCGCCCATGTCGAAGGGGCGCTCGATCGCTTCCTGCCGGCTCCACCCGACTGTCCGCAGTTGTTGTCGGAAGCGATGCGCTACAGCCTGCTCGGCGGCGGCAAGCGGCTGCGGCCGCTGCTGGTGGTCGCCGCGGCCGACGCGATCGCCCGCCGCACCGGAACGCGCGTGCTCGAACTGGCGTTACCCACGGCGTGCGCCGTCGAGTTCATCCACACCTACTCGCTGATCCACGACGACCTGCCGGCAATGGACAACGATTGCCTGCGCCGCGGCCGGCCGACCCTGCACACTGTCTACGGCGACGGCATCGCCATTCTCGCGGGCGACGCGCTGCAGGGTGAAGCGTTCGCGCTGATGGCGCGCGAGCCGAATTCAGACGACCCGGCGGTCACGGCGCGCAAGGTCGCCGCCATCCGTGTCGTAGCCTCGGCCGCAGCCGCCACGGGCATGGTGGGCGGCCAGGTGGTCGACCTGCAGGCCGCGGGACAGGTGCCCGGCCACGCACTGGCGCTGACCCCGCCGTCGCTGCGCGCCATGCACCTCCAGAAGACCGGCGCGCTCATCAGGGCCTCGGCCCTTGGCGGCGCGCTCATGGCCGGCGCCGAGCCGTCGCAGCTCGACGCCATCGACCGCTGGGGCACCGAAGTCGGCCTCGCCTTCCAGATCGTCGACGACATCCTCGACGTCGAGGGTGACGCCGCCGCCCTCGGCAAGACGACGGGCAAGGATGCCGCCGGCGACAAGCCGACCTACACCTCGCTGTTCGGGCTCGAGCAGGCGAAGGCGATGGCCGCCGCGTGCGCCACGCGCGCGCACGCCATCCTCGTTGAACACAACCTGACCGACAGCTGGCTCGACGCGATTGCCGACTGGGTCATCGCCCGCCGGAACTGACGGCGGACCCGTCTTCATGGCCTCTCCGAAATCTCGCCTCGATCTGCTGCTCGTCGAGCGAGGGCTGGTCCCCTCGCGCGAACGCGCCCGCGCGGTCATCCTCGCGGGCCAGGTACGGGTTGACGGCCAGGTGGTGTCCAAGGCCGGCGCACCGGTCCAGGCGTCCGCGCTCGTCGAACTGACAACCCCAGACCATCCCTACGTGGGGCGCGGCGGCCTCAAGCTGGCGCACGCGCTCGACACCTTCGCCATCAGCGTCGATGGACGCCGTGGCCTCGACATCGGCGCCTCGACCGGCGGCTTTACCGATGTGATGCTGCAGCGCGGCGCCACCGATGTCATCGCCCTCGACGTCGGACACAACCAACTCGATTGGCGGCTGCGGAGCGACCCGCGCGTGATCGTGCGGGAAGGCGTGAACGCCCGCACGCTGAAGGAGAAGGACGTGCCGCACCGGGTCGACATCGTCACCATCGATGTCGCCTTCATTTCGCTCACCTACATCCTGCCCGAGGTGCCGAAGGTGCTGACGCCGGGCGCCGACGTGGTCGCGCTGGTGAAGCCGCAGTTCGAGGCCGGACGCGAGGAGGTCGGCAAGGGCGGCATCGTCAGCGACCCGGCGGTGCACGAGGCGGTGGTGGCACGCGTGACGGCGGCGGCCGAAGGTCTCGGCTTCGTGCGTTGCGGCCTGACGCCGTCGCCCATCACCGGCGCCACCGGCAACCGCGAGTTCCTGATCCACCTGCGGCTGCGCGATGCGGCCGCGACGGGAACCGACGACGAGTCGGCTAGGATACAGGTCTGATGTCGCCGTTGCCGCTGCCGCCCGTCTCGCAAGTGGGCATTGTCGCCAAGTCGGAGTTGCACGCGGCGACGCCGCACTTGCTCGAACTGGGCGAGTGGCTCTCGGCGCGCGGCCTGACGCCGGTCTATGAAACGGAGACGGCGGCGCTGATGCCGCCGGCCGGCGGTCGCGTCATCCTCGAGCGCGGGGCGCTGGCCACCGACGTCGACATGGTGCTGGTGCTCGGCGGCGACGGCACGCTGATCGGCATGGCCGACTGCATTGCCGACGCCGGCTCCGGCATTCCGATTCTCGGCGTCAACTTCGGCAACCTCGGGTTTCTCACCGAGGTGACGCTGCCCGAACTCTATCGGTCGCTCGAACACGCCCTGAACGGGCGCGCCCACGTCGAAGAGCGGATGATGCTGCGCGCCATCACGACGAGCGGCGGCGACGTGCGCACCCGTTCGCTGGCGCTGAACGACGCGGTCGTCACGAAGACCGCGCGCTCGCGCATGCTCGATCTGTCCGTCTATGTCGGCGACGAGTTCGTGACGCGCGTGCGCGCCGACGGCCTCATCATCGCCACGCCGACCGGCTCCACCGCCTACAACCTGTCGGCTGGCGGGCCGATCGTGCAGCCGAACATGGACGCGATGATCATCACGCCGATCGCGCCGCACACGCTCACCAACCGGCCCATCGTCATCCCGGGCGCCAGCACGGTGCGCGTCCAGCCGACGATGGACGCACGCGACGAGATCGTGTTCACCCTCGATGGGCAGTCGACCTTTCCGATCCATGCCGGCGACGAGATCACCGTGTGCCGCGCGCCAAAGCCGATGCGGCTGATTCGGCCGACCACGCGCAGTTACTTCGAGGTACTGCGCACGAAGCTCAAGTGGGGCGAGCGTTGAGCTGAGGCGCCTTCGCCAGAGCGACGGTGCTAGCGCCCCGGCTGCGACGCGGCCGCATCGCGCCGCCGACGTTCCGCCAGGCGCCGCGCACGGAAGTACTGCACCTGAAACTTCTGCACGTTGCGGTTGTGCTCGTCGAGTGAGCGTGCGAAAGCGTGCGTGCCGTCATTGCGGCTCACGAAATAGACGTAGTCGACCTCGGCAGGATGCGCAGCCGCTTCCAGCGCATCCTTGCCGGGAGCGGCAATCGGTCCCGGCGGCAGGCCGGCGTACTTGTAGGTGTTGTACGGCGAATCGAACGCCAGGTCGTCTCGACGTAGATTGCCGTCGAACGTGCCCGCCCGCTGCAGGGCATAGATCACCGTCGGGTCGCACTGCAGGCCCATCCCGATCCTCAACCGGTTCGAGTAGACCGCGGCCACTGTCGCCCGCTCGGACGCCGCCCCGGTTTCCTTCTCGACAATCGACGCGAGGGTGACGAACTGCCGCAGGGTCAACCCTCGCGCACGCGCCGCCTCAAGCAGTTCGGGCGTCAGCACGACGCGGAAGCGGTCCACCATGGCGGCGACGAGCTTCGCGGCATCCACGCGACGCGAGACGGCGTAGGTGTCCGGAAACAGGTAGCCCTCGAGGTCGGTCGCCGCAGGATCGAGATCGGCAATCGACGCGGCGTTGCCGGCGGCGGCGCTGAACGACGCGGCCGTACCCAGTCCTTGCGTCTCGAAGAGCGCGGCCATGTCGGCAATCGTCAACCCCTCGCGGAACGTGATGCGCACGAGGTCGACCTCGCCCTTCGCGAGCTTGTCGACCACCTCGCGCGCCGTCATCGGCCGATCGAAGCGATACTCGCCCGCCTTCAGCCGGCGAGCGTCGCCGCTCTGCCAGACAGCAATGCGATAAGTCAGGGAATCGCGCACGACGCCCGCTGCCACGAGGGCATCACCAATGGCCCGTGTCCCTGAGCCGGGCGCAATCTCCACGTCCTGGGCCTCGGTGTCGTAGGCGCGGTAGGGCTGGCCAACGCGGGCGTACAGGACGAACGCACCGGCGGCTGCAGCGAGGAGCAGCACCACGAGGACACGGGCGAGCTTCTTCACGGCCGATCAGCTCCGTTCGTTCCGAACACGCATCATCTACCGGCTCCGCCGGTCGAGATAGTCTTGCAGGATCACGGCCGCCGCGGCCGCGTCGAGCTGGGCCTTCCGCTTCTTCCAATCCTTCTGGCGGACAGCCAGCCGGCTCTCGGCCTCGCGGCTGCTCAGTCGCTCGTCTTCAGTGACGAGCGGCAGGTCGACGCGCAGCCGAAGTGCCGCGATGAAGGCTTCCACCGCCACTGTCTGCTCGCTGCGTGTGCCGTCGAGGTGACGAGGCAGCCCCACCACCACTTCGCCCAGCCCATCGTCGTCGGCCCGAAGCCGCGCGATCTCGGTGGCGATGAGGTCTGGTGCGTCGGTGTCGCCGACGGTGACCGTGCCCAGCGGACGAGCCAGCATGCCGGAGGGGTCGCTGATGGCCATTCCGATACGACGACGGCCGACGTCGAGGGCAAGGATACGCATGGCGATGCTATATTCTGCCGCAGACTTGATGTTTTGCCGCTTCCTCGCCGTCGCCGCGCTCGTCGTCGGACTGACGGGCGCCGCGAGCTACGCGCAGCAACCAGGCCGCGCGCAGACGGAGACGCTGTCGCGCCGCGCGACCGATCGCCTCGAAGCGCTGCGACAGGAGGCCGACCGGCTGGCGGCCGAGGCACGCACCGTGCTCGGCGATCTGCGGAGGCTCGAACTCGAGCGGGCGATTCGCGCCACCGAACTACAGCAGGCGACGCAGGCGGCCCAGCACGCCACGACCGACCTGGCGGCGATCGACGCACAGGTGTCCAACCTGTCAGCCGACACGGCGGCGGCCCTTCCCGACCTGCAGGCTCGCCTCGTCACGCTCTACAAGCTGGGCCGCGGGCAATACGCGCGGTTGCTGCTGTCGGCCTCGGACCTGCGGCAGTTCGGGCAGGCGGTTCGGCTCGTGTCGGCGCTGGCCGAACAGGACCGGGTGCGGGTGCAGCAGTACCAGGCACGGCTCGCGGCGTTGCAGGCCGCACGCGACGTGGCGCGTGAGCGGCAGGCGCGCGTGCAGCAACTGCAGTCCGTCGCCGAACGGGCCCAGTCGGCGTCTGCCGCGGCGCTGACGGCGCACGAGGCGATGGTGCGCGAGATTGATACGCGGCGCGACCTGAATGCGCAGTACTACGGTGAGTTGCTCGCCGCCCAGGAGCGCCTGCAGGCGTCGCTCACCGACCGTGGCGACAGCGCACCCGCGTCGGTGCTGCCGCTCACGCCGTTCAAGGGCGACCTCGACTGGCCGATCGCCGGCACCGTGCGCCAGCGGTTCGGCGCAGTCATGGGCGGACGCCCCGCCCTGCGCGGCATCGAACTGGCAGGCGCGCAGGGAGCAGCCGTGCAGGCGGTGCACGAAGGCACCGTCGCGTTTGCCGATGCCTTCACCGGCTACGGCCAGTTGGTCATCCTCGATCACGGCAATCAGACGTTTACGCTTTACGGCAACCTGGGCGAGCTCCAGGTGACGAAGGGCGAGCGGGTTGGGAGGGGGCAGCCGCTCGGCACGGTCGGGCTCTCGGGCGATACCGCCGCGCTCTACTTCGAACTCCGCGTCGACGGTCGCGCAGTCGATCCCATACAATGGCTGGCGAAAAGGTAGCTATGTCCTCCAATATCCGCCGCGTCGTGCTCTGGATTTCCGCTCCGGTGATTGCCTTCGCGATTGCCGGTGGCTTCCTCGGAAGGGTCGCCGCCCGCGAGGACACCTATCCCCATCTCCGCGTCTTCTACGACGTGGTCAACCTCATCACCGATCGCTATGTCGAGAAGACCGACATCGACAAAGTGATGAACGGCGCCATGCACGGGCTGGCCGACAGCCTCGACCCGGACAGCACGTTCCTCTCGACAGAACTCGTGACGCAGATCGAGGCCAACGCGCCGCAGCCGGCGGGCGAGCTCGGCATCGACCTCACGCGGCAATACTGGCTCCGTGTGATCGCCACGCGCGACGGCTCGCCCGCGGCGAAGGCCGGCCTCCGCACCGGCGACTACGTCCGCGTCATCGGCGACATGGCCACCCGCGAGATGTCGGTCTTCGAAGGCATGCGCCGCCTGCGCGGCGCCCCCGGGACGAAGGTGTCGCTCACGATCATTCGCGGCAACACGAACGACCCGCACGTCATCGAGCTCACACGCGAAGCGGTGCCGACGGTGGACGTCACCACGCGGATCGCCGCGCCTGGCGTCGGCTACCTGCGCGTGGCCGCCTTCACGCCGCGCACGGCTGCGCAGGCGAAGACCGGCATCGCCGAGCTCACCCGGGCAGGTGCCACCTCGCTCGTCGTCGATGCGCGTCGCACGTCTGGCGGCTCGAACGATGCGGGGCTGGCACTCGCCCGCCTCTTCGTGGCGAACGGCACGCTCGCGAAGCGCCAGGTGCGCGACGGCGAACCACAGACCATTGCGACCACGGCCGGCGACGGGTCAGTGACGATGCCGGTGAAGTTACTCGTGGACAACGGCACGTCTGGGGCAGCGGAGATCTTCGCGTCGGCCCTGGTGGGCAACAAGCGCGCGGAACTGATTGGCGAACACACCATTGGCCGCGCCGGTGAGCAGACGCTGGTGAAGTTGCCGGACGGCACCGGCTTGTGGCTGACGATCGCCAAGTTCCTCACGCCCGCGGGCGAACCGCTGCACGAAAAAGGGCTGACGCCGTCGGTGGCCATCGATGTGCCCGATGTCGAATTCGGCCAGCCCGAGCCGACGCCCGATGCCATGCTCGACAAGGCGCTGGCGCTGCTCGCAGAAAATAAGGCCGCGTAGCGCGCAGCCGGGCCAGACACGCGACTTCTCGGTATTGACACTACAGCTGAGCTGCGGGTATACAACGCCTACATACCCAATGCCCCCCCGGTGACGCCGCGCGTAGCTGTGCGGCGCTGCTCCCGCTGAAGGACACCAGATGAACAAAGCCGAGATCGTCGCGAAGATTGCGAAGGACACAGGGCTGACGAAAGTCACCGCGTCGGCGGCGGTGGAGTCGGCTCTCGACAGCATCACGAAGGCGCTCAAGAAGGGCGACTCCGTGTCGTTCGTCGGCTTCGGCAGCTTCAAGACGAGCAGCCGCAAGGCACGCACGGCGCGTAATCCGCAGACGGGCGAGCCGGTCAAGATCCCGAAGCGCAGGGTTGCACGTTTCACCCCGGGCAAGGCACTCAAGGCGGCCGTAAAATAGCGCATCATTTCGTTGACGCCCCACTTCAACGATTGCTATACTGCACCTTCGCCTAACGTCTTGATTTCAAAGCTGTAGGCGCGTAGCTCAGGGGTTAGAGCGCCTGCTTGACACGCAGGAGGTCGGTGGTTCGATTCCACCCGTGCCTACCAACCTTCGCTACAGCTTGCCAATACACGCTGCAACTTTGGCTGGCAAGCCCAGCGAAGGTTGCCAGCCGTCGCTCACTTAGCTCTACAGGAGCGAAGGTGGGCATCAAGGTCAGAGCGTTCCAAGTTTAATGAGTCAGGTCAACGTCACGCTTCCCGACGGTTCGATTCGCGCTGTGCCAGCCGGCACCAGCGTGCGCGACGTTGCCGAAGCGATCTCGCCACGACTCGCCAAGGCCGCCGTCGCTGGCATGGTTGACGGCAAACTCGTTGATCTCGTCTTCCCCCTCTCCTCCGACGCCTCGGTCAGGATCCTCACGCAGGACAGCCCCGAAGCGCTTGCCATCTACCGTCACAGCACCGCGCATCTGCTGGCTGCCGCCGTCACCACCCTCTTTCCAGAGGCGCAGTGCGGCATGGGTCCGGCCACCGACGAGGGCTTCTTCTACGACTTCGTCGTGCCGCGTCCGTTCGTGCCTGCCGATCTCGACGTCATCGAGAACAAGATGCGCGAACTGGCCGGGCAAGACCTGGTGTACGAGCGCCAGATGT
>CALQBJ020000078.1 GCA_943328785.2 Bifidobacterium breve | reverse complement strand
TCTGGCAGCCGCGGCGTCATGCGCGTCGACGACGAGGCGCAGTTGTCGGCGGCGGTCGAACGCTTGCGTGCGCTGATGGCGCGCCCCGACATCCGCGTCGAGCGCGATCCGGCGCACGATCTGCTCCTCGTGGAGTCGTTCATTCCCGGTCACGAGTTCGCGCTCGAAGGGGTGATGACCGACGGTGTCCTGCGGACGCTCGCCGTCTTCGACAAGCCCGACCCACTCGATGGTCCGTTCTTCGAGGAGACGATCTATCTCGCCGGGAGCGAGTCGGGTGCCGCCGAGGCGCCGCGGATCGAAGCCGCCGTGGCGGCCGCAGCCCTGGCCATGGGCCTGCGCCATGGACCGGTGCACGCCGAGTGCCGCGTCAACGCGTCTGGTGTCTTCGTGCTCGAAGTGGCGGCGCGCCCCATTGGCGGTATTTGCGCGCGGTCGCTCAGGTTCGAGCACCCCACGGCCACCGCGCCCATGTCGCTCGAGGAGTTGCTGCTGCGGCATGCCCTGGGTGAGGATGTCAGCGGCTGGCAGCGCGAGTCGCAGGCGTCGGGCGTGATGATGATTCCGATTCCACGCCGGGGCATCTACACAGGGGTGTCAGGCGTGGAGGCTGCGCGCGAGGTGGTCGGTGTCGACGATGTGGTGGTCACCGCAAAGGTCGGTCAGCTGCTGGTGCCGCTGCCTGAAGGGGCCAGCTACCTCGGATTCATCTTCGCCCACGGCGAGACGCCGGCAGCGGCCGACCGGGCGCTGCGCGAGGCGCACCGACGCCTGTCCTTCGCCGTAACTCCCGATTTGCCGGTGCTACAATCGACCCATGGCTGACAGCGGACGTACCGTGTTTTGCGTGAAACTCCAGAAGGAACTGCCAGGGCTCCCCTCGCAGCCGTGGCCAGGCGAACTCGGACTGCGCGTGTTCGAGAACGTCTCGGCCGAGGCGTGGAAGCTCTGGGAAGAGCGGATGAAGATGATCCTCAACGAGTACCGCCTGATGCCGTTCCAGAAAGAGGCGCAGGAGATCGTGGCCAAGCACATGGAAGAGTTCTTCTTCGGTGAAGGCTCCGCGCTGCCGCCCGACTACAAGCCCGAACAGACCAAGTAGCACGCCGTAGGCCATGCCCGAGCAGGAAGATCGCCATCGCGCGTGCTGGTACGGCCGGCGGACGCCGGACATTCCCCCCAACATCGGCTTTCATACCATCGAGGACGGGCACTTGCTCTACTGTGCCCATCCGATGCTCTTTCCGGTCGTCGGTTACCAGTTCGACGTCCGCAACTGTGAAGGCTGCGACTACTATCGCGCCAGGCGCTCAACCTCCGCCAGTTAGGGCCGGGCTTCTCGCCCGCGCCTTCCGCCCATCTATTGTGAATTGAAGTCGCTGGCCGGCTGAGGCGCATGCGTGCGCCACGGCCGAGCCGCGTCGTGGATTACTACTCGCAATAAGCCCGACTGCAGTGATCCGCTGCACCGCTCGGATCGCACCTGAATTGCCCACCCGTAAGTCATTGAATTCCATCTAGTTCCAATCAGCGTGCTGCGGCTGACATGGCACATCCTTTGATACCTGAACCGGGCCAGAGGGCCCGTTGGTTGTCAGCGCCTGGTGACACGGGACCGTCGATAGAGGAGAACGAAGATGACGACTGAACAGCGCAAGGAACGCCGCGGATTCGCCTCGATGTCGCCCGAGAAGCAGCGCGAGATCGCCAGCAAGGGTGGACGCGCCGCGCACGAAAAGGGCACGGCGCATGAGTGGACCGCCGACGAAGCGCGGAACGCCGGCCGCAAGGGCGGGCAGGTCAGCCGCGGCGGACGAGGCCGCTTGCTTGCAACAGCGGATGCAGCGGCGCTCGCCACTGATTCAGGCGGTCGCGCCCAGTAACAGACGCGACCGTGGTGCCGTTCATGGCAGCACGGCAGCGGGTTCTTCGTCGGCGGGGGGCTGAGCTGGAACATCCCGACGCTGGACCGCGGGAATGCAGGAAGCACCTGCGCAGGCCACGCGCATCCTCGACGAGGCCGTCACCGCGCTCCGTGAAGACCCGCACCTGCGGGTCGAAGTGGAAGGGCACACCTGCTACATCGGTACGGCCGAGTACCACCTGGTGCTCGGCGACCGTCTCGCCAACGCCAGCCGTTGAACTGAGACTGGCACGGACTGTGGTGTACTGGAGCCACATGAGCCGCGCTCGTCTCCTGTCGCTCGTCGTGGTCTTCGCGATAGCCTCCTCCGCCTGCAAGGAGGGCGGAACGGTGGCCGTGCATTCGCTCGAGTTCAAGGGAGCGACGCATGTGGACGTCGCCTTGTTGAAGAGCGCATTGGCCACGCGCGAGAACGCGAGGGTGCCCGTCGTCGGCTGGCAGTTGCCCTGGTCGAAGAAGAACGCCTTCGACCGCGGCCGCTTCGATGCCGACCTGAAGCGCATCCAGGCCTTCTACGCCGACCGCGGCTTCCCCGACGCACGCGTCACCGACGTCGACGTCAGGTTGAATCGCCAGCAGGACGCGGTCGATGTCACGGTCACCATCGACGAAGGGCAGCCCGTCACTGTGGCGGCGGTCGAGTTCCGCGGCTTCGACGCCGTGCCCGCCGATCATCTCCAGCAACTGCAGAAACAGAACCCGCTCGTCGTCGGGCAACCGCGCGATCGGCAGGCGGTGACCGCCGCGCACGAACTGGCGGTGAACGAACTGCGCGACCACGGTTACCCGTATGCGCGCGTCGCCACGGATGAGAACGACGGCGCCGACGGCCGCGCCGCACGGGTGGTCTTCACGGCCGAGCCTGGGCCACTGGCGCACTTCGGCAGCGTCGAGGTCGCCGGCAACAGCAGCGTCGGCGACCGGATCATCGAGCGGCAGCTCACTTTCAAGCCTGGCGACCTCTATCGGCGCAGCGTCGTGCAGGAGTCGCAGCGGCGGCTGTACCAGATGGAGCTGTTCCAGTTCGTCAACGTCGAGGCGTTGAACCCTGAGCAGCAGCGGACCGACGTGGACACGCGGGTCACCGTTGCCGAAGGACGCCATCAGCGAGTGAACTTCGGCGTCGGCTACGGCACGGAGGAGAAAGCCCGTGTGGACGGCGAGTACCACCACGTGAACTTCTTGGGCGGCGCGCGGTCCGCCGGCGCGCACGGACGCTGGTCGTCACTCGACCGCGGTGTCAGGCTCGATTTCAACCAGCCCTACTTCTTTGCACCACATCTCTCACTCGGTGGCGAGGCGCAGCGCTGGTACACCTATACCCCCGCCTATTACTCCATCGTCACCGGCGCCCGCACGACGCTGATGCACCGGCGCAGCCCGCGCTTCTCGTGGTCGGTGTCGATGTCGAGCGAGCGCAACAACAGCAGCATCAAGGAAGAGGTACTCAACGACCCCGAGCTCTACTCGGACCTGATCGCGCTCGGCCTCGACCCGACGACCGGCAAGCAGGAGGGGACCCTGAGCGCCCTCGGCTTCGACCTGCAGCGCAGCACCGCCGACAACGTGCTGAACGCCCGTCGCGGCTACCAACTGGCGCTGCACGCCGAAGAGGCCGGCCGCCTGCTGCCTGGCACCTTCAACTACACCGCGATGTCGGCCGATGCCAGACACTACCTGCCATTGAGCGGACGGCTGGTCGTGGCCAACCGCCTGCAAGTCGGCGCCATCCACGCGCAGGGCGACGACCCGAAGCACGTGCCGTTCTCGAAGAAGTACTTCCTCGGCGGCGCCACCAGCGTGCGCGGGTGGGGGCGCTACGAAGTGAGTCCGCTCGGCGGGTCGGGGCTGCCGATCGGTGGCAACAGCATGTTCGCGTTCAGCTCTGAAGCGCGTCTCTCGATGGGCAGCCGCCTCGGCGCGGTGGCCTTCATCGATGCCGGCAACGTGTGGTCCGGCGACCTTCAGTGGAAGCTGAACGAGCTGCGCTACGCGGTCGGACCAGGGCTGCGCTACGAAACGCCGGTGGGGCCGATCCGCTTCGACCTCGGCTATCAGCTGAACGAGATTCCCGGTCTCAAGGTGAACGGGCAGCCGCAGCCTCGCCGCTGGCGCATCCACTTCAGCATCGGCCAGGCCTTCTGAGGGGTTCTCGCTATGCGCTCACGCCGACGGCAGCGACGCCACCTGCACGCGCGCATCGTTGAAGCAGGCGCCGCCGCCGATGTCGGTGAGCGTGTCGGGCACGAGCGCGGTGCCGGTCTGGCTGTTGCGCATCGACCGGCGCCACAGCCCCTTCGCGAGGCTCACGGTGCCAGGGCGAATCGTTGGTAGCACGCTGAGCGTGCAGTGCACCTCGCCGAGCGCGTTGAAGACGCGCACACCGTCGTTGTCCTCGAGCCCGCGCACCGCCGCATCATCCGGGTGCATGAGCAGCTTCGTGTCGGCGCCTGGCAGTTCGCCCAGCGTCGAACTGATCGTCTTCTCGCTCGCGGGCGAGATCAGTGCCAGCGGGTACTGCTCGGTGCCGGGGTCGGGCTGGTAGGCGTAGAGACCAGCGGCTGCTGACGCGTCGAGGTCCACCGGGCACAGGTCGATCTTGCCGTCCGGCGTGTTCGGGAACACATCGACGAACTGGATCGGGCGCGTGCCGAAGGGCGGCGCAGGCACGCGGTCTTCCCGGATCGCGTCGGTCACCTGCGGTGGCAACCCCTCGATCACCTTCAGCATCAGGTCGAGCTCGCCGGCCGGCTCGTCGTCGTGCAGCAGGCCGAGACGGGTGCACAGTTCGCCGAAGACGTCGGCATTCGGGCGCGCCTCGCCGTACGGTTCGATCACCGGCCGCACCAGCTCCAGGCTGATGTTGCCGTAGGACTTCGCGAAGTCGTAGTTCTCGAGGAAGGTCGTCGCCGGCAGGACGACGTCGGCGTACATCGCCGTGTCGGTCATCACCTGCTCGAACACCACCGTGAACAGGTCGTCGCGCTGAAGCCCCTCGATGATACGGCGCTGATCGGGCACCGTGGCGGCGGGGTTGCAGTTGTAGACGAAGAGCATCTGCACCGGCGGGTCGGTGTATTCGAGCAGCGCCCGCCCGAGGTGGTTCATGTTCACCAGCCGCGTCTCCGGTTCGTCTGCCCCGATCCACGACGGCGTGATGCCCCACGACGCCGAGTTGCTCATCGAGTAGCCGCCACCGCGCACCCCGAACTTGCCGCCCACCGCGGGCAGCGCCAGGCTGGCCGCAGCGGCGCTGCCACCGTTGCGGTTCCGTTCAAGTCCCCAGCCGCACCGCACCAGCGCGGGCGACGACTCGGCGTAGAGGCGCGCCACCTGTTCGAGCTGCGCGGCATCGACACCGGCCACCTCGGCGGCGCGTGCGAAGGTCCACGGTTCGGCCCGTTCGCGCAGCGCGTCGACATGCGTCGCGTGCTCGTCGAGAAACGCCGTGTCGGCCAGTCCGTTCGCGAAAAGAAAACGGTGGAGTGCCAGCGCCACCACCACGTCGGTGCCCGGTTTCACCGCCAGGTGCACATCGGCCGCCCGGCCAAGCTGTGTCGAGCGCGGGTCGATAACCACCAGCTTCGCGCCGCGGCTCTGGGCCTCGCGCACGTAGGGGATGAGATGGATGCCGGAGGCGTTCGGATTGACGCCCCACAGGATGATCAGCTTCGCGTCGGGATAGTCCTCATAGACGACCGCCGGCATCTTCCCGTAGAGGCCCATGTTGGCCGCGCCGGTCGGCGCCGCGCACACCGTCCTGGCCAGCCGTGACGTGCCGTAGCGCCGCCACAGCGTGGCGTCGAGCGTGTTCTGCGTGAGCAGGCCGTTCGAGCCGCCGTACGAGTAGGGGAGGATCGATTCCGCGCCCCACTTCGCCTTCGCCTCTTCCATCTTCTCGACAATGCGCGCCATCGCCGCATCCCAGGTGACCGTCTCGAAGCGGCCGTCGCCCTTCCGCCCCTTGCGAATGCCAGGGCTGAGAATCCGGTCTGGCCCGTAGACGCGCTGGTCGAACTTCCGCACCTTGGCGCAGATGAAGCCGTCGGTGACCGGGTTGCGCTTCGAGCCGTCGATGGTGAGCACCTTGCCGTTCTGCACCGACACGGCGAGGCTGCAGGCATCGGGACAGTCGAGCGGACACGCAGTGTCGACGACAGAGATCGGACCGTTGAGCTGGACGTCGCGGCCGCGCGGCGGCTTCACAGAAGAGGGCATGTCGTCGGTATTATCGCCTAGGGCCCGCACAGCCTCATGTTGTCGGCAGGCTGAACCCGGAAGAACGCGTCGATGTCGGGATGATTGCCGACCGGCTGCAGAAGAGCGCCCGACCTTCGTCTATAATCGTGGCTCACCTTCCCCTTACACATGCGTGCCGTCGTCATCGCGCTCGCCGACCTGGGCAAAAGCGCTCGCATGCAGTACCACGCCAGGGCGCTTGCCGCCAGCGGCGTCGATGTCGATCTCGTCGGATTCGAGGGGACCGCGCTCTCGCGCGCGATCCTCGACGACCCGCGCATCGCCGTGCATCGCTTCCTGCCAGCCACCCAGCGCGTCAGCCAGACCAGTGGCACGGCCTACGCCATGGTGGCGGTCTTCGACACGCTGCGTGTCTCGCTCGATCTGTGGGGCATCCTGCGCCGGTTGGCGCGTCCGGACCTCGTGCTGATGCAGAACCCGCCGGCGTTCCCGACGCTGGCCGTGTCCTGGTTCTCGCTGCGGCATCGGAACGTCCGCTTCGTCGTCGACTGGCACAACCTCGGCTTCACCGTGCTGCGGCAACGGCTCGGACGCTGGAACCCGGTCGTCAGGCTGGCGCGGTGGTACGAGCGGCGCGACGCCAGGCGGGTCGACGCCAACATCTGCGTCTCGCGCGGCATGGCGCTGTGGCTGGAAAAGAAGTTCGACGTGGCGCCGCCCACCGTCCTCTACGACCGGCCGGCTGCCGTGTTCGCGCCGATTGAGCGCGGCGAACGCGAGCGCTTCAAGCAGACGCTGTACGGGCGCCTCGGCGTGCGCCTCGGTCGCAACGCCCTCATCGTCTGCCCAACGAGCTGGACGGAGGACGAGGACTTCGACCTCGTGATCGACGCGGTGAACCGTCTCGAGGACCGCATTCGCGGCTGGGAGGCTGCGGCACCGGGCCGCCGCTTCACCGACGTCGTCATCCTCGTCACCGGCGACGGCGAGCGCCGCACGCGGTTCGAGCGGCTGTTCGCGGGCCTGCCCGCGCGGCGCGTCCAACTGCGCACCCGCTGGCTCGAACCCGAGGAGTACCCGCGCGTGGTCGGTAGCGCCGACCTTGGCCTCTGCCTGCACCGCTCGTCGTCAGGACTCGACATTCCGATGAAGGTGGCCGACCTGTTCGGCGCCGGCGTGCCGGTGTGTGCACTCGACTACGGCGCGTGCCTCGCCGAGCGCGTGCGCCACGGCGACAACGGCATGCTGTTCTCCACGGGGCGTCAGCTCGCTGACGTACTCTTCGATCTGCTCGAGACATTCCCGGCCGACCAGTCGACGCTCGAACGCCTGCGCACGGGTGCCCGCCGCTCGGCGCGTCCCACCTGGGACGAGGGGTGGATGAAGGATGCACGCCCCGTGCTCCTGCCGAGCCTGAGCGCGGGTACTCCCGCATCCGACCCCCGCTGAACCAGACGTAGCTGTGCCATGATGCCCAGGGCTCAGCTCGAGCTCAGGGCTGGCCGCTGCCAGCGTGTGTCAACTGGGGTTTCTCGTGTCCGAACGACCATCCGCTGACGATATCGCCACCTGGCAGAAGCGCTTCGCCGTGGTGTGTAACAACCGCGCATGGCAGCTTGTCGAGAACGCCGAGCGCACGCCGTCCGAAATGCACGAGATGCTGCACGCCGCGCACGCGTCCGCGTGGCACTGGGCGCGCGTCGGTACCGCGCTGAACAAGGCCCGCGCCAACCTGCTGCTCGGCATGGCGCACGCGCTGGCCAGCGAAGGCCCGCTCGCCCTGCGCTACGCGATGTCGGCCTTCAACTACTTCAACGAGCACGAGGCGCCCGACTGGGAGCAGGCGTTCACGCACGCCGCGCTGGCCGCCGCCGCGAAGGCCGCCGGGAATCCGGGGTTGCACCGCGAGCACTACGCCGAGGCGCAGCGCCTGGGCGAAGCAATCGTCGCCCCGGAAGACCGCGCCGTCTTCCTGCGGTCGTTCAGCCAAGTGCCGCGCCCATGACCGATGCGGTGGATCTCGACGCCTACGTTGCGCGCATCGGCTATGCCGGCCCGCGCACGCCGACACTCGAGACGCTGAACGATGTGTTGACGGCACATGTTCAAAGCGTGCCGTTCGAGAACCTCGACGTCCTGCTCGGCCGCCGCATCAGTCTCGAACCGGCGGCGATCCAGCGAAAGATCATCGGGGAGCGTCGCGGCGGCTACTGCTTCGAGCAGAACGGACTGTTGCTACTCGTGCTTACCCAGCTCGGGTTTGCCGTCACTCCGCTCAGTGCGCGGGTGCGCTATCAGCGACCACGCGACTACACGCCGGCCCGCACCCACCTGTTCCTGCGCGTCGTGATCGACGGCGTGCCGTGGGTGGCCGACGCCGGGGTGGGCGGGCTGTCGCTTACCTCCGCCATTCGCTTCGACGTCGAGGGCGAACAGGCGACACGTCACGAACCCCGCCGTCTCATCGTCGAAGACGGCCGCGTCTTCCACCAGGCGCGGTTCGGTACCGAGTGGCACGACGTCCTCGAATTCTCCGGCGAGGCGATGCCGCCGATCGACCGCGAACTGGCCAACTGGTACACGAGCACCCATCCCCAGTCGCACTTCAAGAGCCGGCTGCTGGCGGCGCGCGCCCTGCCGGACGGCGGACGGTTGACGCTGGTGAACCGCGAACTGAGTACCCGCCGCCGGACTGGCGAGGGCGACACGCGTGTGCTGCGCACGCCGGAGGAACTGCTCGACGTGCTCGCGGTCGAGTTCGGTCTCCATTTCCCGGCGGGTACGGTGTTTCCGTGCCCCGCACTCGACTGGCCAGAGCCGTGAGGGACGAGCCGTCGCACCGTGTGCCGCACGTGTTGTCGAAGCATCCATGTCAGGAGGAGTGATGAAGGCTGTTGCGCTCGTTACCGGTACGTCTTCTGGAATCGGACTGTTCACCGCCGTGCAACTGGCGCAGGCCGGCCTTGCGGTTGTGGCGACGATGAGGAACCCGGCAAAGGCCGCGGCGCTGAAGGCGGAAGCGGCTGCGGTCGGCGTCGAGCTCGACGTGCGCGCGCTCGACGTCCAGGATGCCGCGTCCATCGCGGCGTGCGTGAACGGCGTCCTCGGCGACTACGGCCGCATCGACCTGCTGGTGAACAATGCCGGTAGTGGCTTCCTCGGCACGATGGAGGAGACGACGTTCGAGCAACTGACGCAGGTGATGGACGTCAATTTCTACGGCGTGTGGCGTGTCACCGAGGCCGTCTTCCCGCACATGCGCCGCGCCGGCTCGGGCCGCATCGTCACCCACACCAGCATCGGTGGCCTGATCGGCCAGCCGTTCACCGACGCCTACTGCGCGGCGAAGTTCGCCGTTGAAGGCTTCATGGAGAGCCTGGCGCCGGTGGCCAGCCGATTGGGCATTCACGTGTCGATCGTCGAGCCTGGGCCGGTGGCCACGGAGTTCGTGGCGACGGTGCGAGAGAAGCTCGGGCAGAACCAGCCAACCGAGGCCAGCGCGGCCTACACGACGATGCGCGACAGCTACCTGGCCGCATCCACGCAGGTGTTCGCCACGGCGCAGACCGGCGCCGACGTGGCGCGGGTGATCGTGGAGGCGGCGACGGCCGAGCAGCCGCACCTGCGCTACGTCACCTCCGACCTCGTGCGCGGCATTGCCGGTCGCAAGTACGTGGACCTGACTGGCGATTCGATCATCGCCATGACCGGCTCCCGCCTCGGCTAGCGCCGTTTCGGTTTTGGTCTAGTACGTAGTGTCCGGCTTCAGCCGGACTTTCTGGGGTCCGCGCAAAGGCGGACACTACACCGATCTCGAAACCGCTCTAGCGCTGCCGTCCTACGGCACCAGCACCATGACGGTGCCGTTGCGCTTCGGTACCTGGCCGACCGGAATGTGCGCGGTGACCTTCACCGTCGCGACGTCGACCACGGTCACGCTATTGTCGCCGGCGGCGGCGATGTAGGCGGTCTTGCCATCAGGCGTGAAGGTGAACCACTCGGGATGCTGGCCGACGAACACCCGACCCGCCTCCTTCAGGTCCGACAGGTTGTAGACGTAGGCGTAGCCGTTCACCTTGCTGGTGGACCACAGGTGCTTGCCGTCGGGAATGCCGAGACCATGCGCGGGCGCGGCCTGCAGGCCGTCGCTGTGCAACTCGGCGCCGGGCACGACCGCGTGTTCCCACCGCGTCACTTCCTTGCGCGTCGCCCAGTCGACCACGGCCACGCCGTGATAGTCGGACAACTGCACGAAAATCCGCTTCGTCGAGCCGTCGGCATTCGTCTCGAACGTCATCGGACGGATCCCCGAGCTCATCTTCAACGTCCACACGACGTCGTCGGTCGTCGTGTCGACGACGCTGATGACGCCGGTCGCCACTGACCCCGACACCGTGAACTTGCCGTCGGGCGTCACGTAGACGTTGTGCACCGAGCCGTTCACCGGAATCGTCTTCACGTTGGTCATCGTGGCCGTGTCGATGACGTTCAGCGCGCCTGGCGACTGCGCGATGCCGGCGTAGACCTTCTTGCCGTCCGGCGTGATCGTGAGGTTGTTCGGGCGTCCGGTGAGCGGGATGCGGTGATCGACGCGCAGCGTGATCGGGTTCACCACGTCGACGGTGGACAGGTGCTCGTTGGTGATGTAGATGTGGCTGCCGTCTGGCGCGCCGGTCACGCCGTGCGGAATGACGATGTCCTGGATGCGACCGACCACCGTGTTGGTCGCCGGGTCGATGACGTCAGTCGTGTCGCCGGCTGAATTGGTCTGGACGATGCGCGGGGCCGTGCGCGTGTAGAGCTTTGGCTTCGCGCCGCTCACCCACGCCGCAATCGTCTGCCACTCGGGGTCGTCCTGTGAGGCCCAGTGCTTGCCGCCGCCGTGGAAGGCATCGCCTCCCGCCGTCCTCGCCAGCGGATGGCGGAGCAGCCGGCTGGCGCGTGGGGTGCCCGGCACGACGAACCGCGCCACCGCCTCGAAGTTCTTGCGCGACTCCGCCTCGGTCCACGTATAGCGCCCTTCGGGCAGCACTTGCAGGCGCAGGGTGCCGGCGCCTGGAGCGTGGCAATCGATGCAGCGGGCATTGCCGTTGCGCTTCACGGTGAAGAGCGGTTCGACGAAGGTGCGATAGACCTCGAAGTCGAGCTGTGCCGCCTGAGGCGGCGGCGCGGCGGCCGTGCCCTGTGACTGGGCCGGCTGCGACGTGCGAAGCGCCGGCAGGGACGCGGTGGACGGAGCCAGCAACTGCGCCGCGAGCGCAGCCGAGAACATCGCAGGGATCATCAGGGCCTCCTAGGCTGACGGAGTATACGCCTGATGGTCGTTGGTCGTTGGTCGTTGGTCGTTGGTCATTAGTCGGTTGGTGCGTCGAACGACCAATGACTAACGACTAACGACTAACGACCATCACCCACACAGCTCGTCGTAGGCGAACATCAGCGCGGCGGTGCAGATCGGGAGGGTGAGCACCAGCATGAAGCCGTAGAGCTGTGCGGAGATGAACAGCAGCATGCCGGCCGCCACGAGCAGGCCGAACGTCTGGAACCACTGCTTGTGCACGGTCGTGCGGCTCAATTCCATCGCGGACCATACCGGCATGCCGCGGTCGATGATCAGCGGAATCACGAAGGCGTAGCCGACCGCCAGGTAAATACCCGGCAGGATCAGCAGGAACAGCCCCGCGATGGTCATCGCCAGCTGCGCCAGCCCCGCAAGGACGATGGCGATGGCGGACGTGCGGACGACCGTGGCGACATCGCTGAGCGACGGACGGAAGCCGCGCATACGGGCGAGGTAGAGCACGTACACGCCGGACATCAGCAGGTTGTTCAGCAGCAGGCCGATGCCGAAGCCGACGTAGGGAATGGCGCTGATGAGGATGATGAACGAGGCGACCAGCAGCGTCCAGCCGGCGAGCACCGGAAAGTCGTGCGACACCAGCTGCCACGCCCGCTTGAAGCAGGCCACCGGGTCGAGGCCTGACGCGGCGCCCTGGCCGGTGCTGTCGGGCACATGGCTCTGCGATTCTTCCGCGTGGGCGGCGGCGGCGGGATCGAATGCGACGATGAACGGCGGACGCGTCGCCTCCTCGAACTCGGGCCGTTCCCGCAGGGCCGTCCACTCTCTCTCCGTCGTCCGGCGCGCCCGCGAGTAGCGGCTGGCGCGGCCGTCGGTCAGCAGCGTGCTGACCTCGTCCTGCGAGATCGGACCGTATTGCCGGCCATCGGTGCCAATGAGGTAGTACTGCGCGTCGTCCATCTGGTCGTACGATCCTTGCCGCAATCGGGCAATTCTGCAATCCTCAGTTCAACCATGGACCTGCGGCAGCTCGAAATCCTCCAGGCGATCGCAGAGACTGGCTCGTTCACGGCGTGTGGCCGCAAGCTCCATGTGTCGCAGTCCGCGATCAGCCGCCAGGTCGCTCTGCTCGAGGATGAACTCGGCGAGCCGCTCTTTCTGCGCGTCGGGCGTCACGTGCGTATGACGCCGGCCGCCGAGAGCCTGGTGCAGCTCGGCCAGCGCGTCTTTCAGGATGTGCGCGATACCGTCGGGGGCATCACCGACCACACGCGCGCGCTGCGCGGCACGCTCCGCCTCGCTGGCGGTATGACCGTCTGCCTCTACGTCTTCCCGCCGCTGCTGCAGCACCTCAAGCGGGTGCATCCCCAGCTCGACGTGCGCGTCACCGTCGCTACGGCCGCGCGTTCGGTCGAGGAACTTCGTGCAGGACGCCATGATGCCGGCCTGCTGACGCTTCCGGTGGAGGAGTCGGACCTGGTCACCGTGCCGATCATGCGCGAGGAACTGCTGCTGCTGACGATGCCGACGCATCGCCTGGCGAGGAAGAAGACGGTGTCGCCGCAGGACCTGGCAGGGGAGCCGTTTGTGTTGTTCGAGCCCGGCTCGGCCACCCGCCGCGTCATCGACTCGCTGTTCGTCACGGAGAAGATCGAGCCGACCGTCGTGATGGACACCGAGAACGTCGAGATCATCAAGGCGATGGTGAAGACCGGCCTCGGCATCAGCATCGTCCCCTATCAGGCCGTGGCGCGGGAAGTGCGCGAGGGGCAGTTCTTCTGCGCCCGCATCGACGGGCACGAACTGGTGCGTGAGACCGGCTGGGTCTACCCGCGCGCCAACCGGGTACCGCGCATGGTGCTCGAGCTCCAGACGGCGTTCGAGGCGATCACCGCGTTGCTGGAACTGGCGCCGAAGCCGGGCTTCAGCACCTTCGCATAAGCCCGGCGAATCGGTGCAATCAGAACTTTCTATCGTCGTCGTGGGTGCGCTGCGGGAGTAGATTGAAGCGCATGAGCAAAGGTCGAGATCGCGTCGTGTGCGTGCCGCTGAGTCAGGCCGAGTGGGAGGCGTTCACCGCGCGCCACTCGCAGCCGGTCGACTGGTTGCGCCAGCAGATTCTGTCGCAGGTCGATGCGGAGGCGCTGCCGAAGCCGCAGTCGGTCCTGCGCGACACGCCGGCGAGCCCGTTCAGCACCCGTCGCGTCTGAGGGTCAGGCGCGCGGCAAGCCGCTGATCTCGAAGACGGTTTGCCCTGGCCGGCTGGTCACGCCGATGCGGGCGCCATGCCGCTCGACGATTGCCTTCACGATCGAGAGCCCGAGCCCGCTGCCTCCGGCAGCACCCAGCTGCGCGGTCCGCGATTCATCCACCTTGTAGAACCGATCGAACACGCGCGGCAGGTGTTCCGCGGGAATGCCGGCGCCCTGGTCGGTCACCAGCAGCGCCACCGTCTCGCCGTCGTTGCGGGCGCGCAGTTCCAGCACCGACTGTTCAGGCGCGTAGCGCAGCGCATTCGCCGCGAGGTTCTGCACGGCCTGCTCGAAGCGGGCGCGGTCCGCGACGATGACGTCCGCACCCGGCTCGATGACGACGCGCAGGGTGACCTGCCCGGCCGCTGCGACGCGCTCATGCCGCCCGACGACTCGGGCGAAAAGCTCCTCCACACGCAGCGGCTCGATCTGGAGGGCGCCGCCGCCCCCTTCGAGCCGCGCCAGGTCCAGCAGGTCGCCGATGATCCGTTCGAGCCGTGCCGTCTCGTCGCCGACGATGCCGAGGTAGCGGGCGCGCGTCGCGTCATCGAGCCGCAGTTCGGGCATCGACAGCGTTTCGAGGTAACCGCGCATCGCCGTGACCGGCGTGTTGAGTTCATGTGACACGTCGGCGAGAAGCTGCCGTCGCGCACGATCGGCCGCAACCAGCGCGTCGGTGCGGGCCGAGAGGTCCGCCGCCATCGCATTGAAGGCCGACGCCACCGCGGCCACTTCATCGTTCCCGTCCGAGGGGGCGCGTGCGTCCAGGTCGCCGGCACCCAGCCGTCGCGCCGCGTCTTCCACGCCCTTCAGCCGGCGTCGCGTCGGCCCGAAGATGACGAAGGCTGCCAGCACCCCGCCGACGACCAGCGTGGCCACTGCGACTGTGAGGAGCGTCGGCGCATAGCGGGTGAGGAGGAACGAGAACGGCGGCTGCGGCGGAACGAGGACGATGCCCACGAGGGCGTTTGCCGCGACGATGGGGTACGGTCGTCCGCTACGGCCATTGGGGCCGCGCCCGCCGGGGACTCCGGGGCCGCCGGCGCGTCCACCCGGCTCGGGGCGCATGCGGTCGTCCGCCGCAGGGGCACGGTCGGGTGGAAGTGGGATCGGGCCACCCAGGGGCTGCGGTCCGTCGACGTCGCTCAGGCGCCGCTCCTGACCATCGGGTGGTCCGCCGCGTTCGCCGAAGCGGAACGGGCCGCCACGCCCGAATGGACCGCCGCGGAGCAACCGCGCCGGGTCGATTGCCCGCAGCGAGTCGAGGCGTGCCCGGGCATCGGTCTTCATCGCGCCGGGAAAGCGCGCACCGATCTCAAGGGTCGTCCCAGACGACAGCAGCACCAGGAACGGCTGCGCGTCGCGGGCGAACTCGTCGCGGATGTACCGTTCGATGTCGAGGGAGGGGTCGCGTTCGAGCGCCTGCGAGACGTCGCCGGCAATCGTCTGCCCGAGCCGGTCAGGTGGCTGGTTCGGGACGGCAGAGCCGGCCTGCGACATCATCCACACGAACAGCATCCCCTGCACGACGAGCAGCAGGGCGAGACAGCCGATGAAGCCGAGGGCGATGCGCCAGTAGAGACTGCGATACCAGGTCACAGTCTGTTCACTCCTGGAAGTTCTCGTCCTCGTCGTCCTCGTAGCCGGTGGCGACGAAGCGGACCGTGACGTTGGTGCGTTCCAGTTGTTCGAGCTCGCGGTAGATGCGATCGAGGTAGTTGACCGAGATGTGTCGCACGTCGGTCTGCGCGGGCACCCACACGGTGATCTGGTCGCCGGAGTCGCTGGCCTGCGAGGACGACGAGAACCACCGCCGGAACTCTTCACTGTCGATGGTGCCCTTCAACCGCTCGAGAATGGTGGTCCAGACGTTCTCGGTCATGGGGGACATTCTAGCGGGATAGGGAAGTGGTGGAGAGCGCCGGGAGTCTGGCACCTGCGCCCGCAGGGAGGGGCAACGCGAACGGGTTGGGCGACGCGGAGTCCGAGAGGGACGTCCCGGCGCGCGGCCAGCCCGAAGGCCAGCCGCGACGCGGGGCTGCATCCTACTCGTCGCCGCCGGTGTCGTCGCCGCCGTCGCCGGTGTCGGCGCCGGTGTCGGCAGTATCGCCGGTATCGCCGGTGTCGCCGGCTGCGTCGTCAGGCTGGCTCGTCGCGAAATCGTCCAGTTCTCCCGCCGCCGCTTCATCCGCACTGTCGTCGTCCAGCGAGAACGACCGGCCGGTGAACTTCGTGGGGATCGGACCGCGAGGACGATCGGCGTCCTTCTTCTTTGCCTTCGAGCCTGGACCCTTCTGCGGCTTCGCGTCAGGACCGAAGTTCCTGGCGCGGGGCTGAGCCGGTGCGTTCGGGTCGAACGGCGGGCGCGGGCCGCCGAAGCCGCCGCCGCCGCTGAACCCCCCGCCAGGACCGGCCGGCCGCGG
>CALQBJ020000077.1 GCA_943328785.2 Bifidobacterium breve | reverse complement strand
TGCCCGTACGTGATGGCGCCGGCGGAGGCGTGCGCCGTGTTCCATTCGCGCAGCGCCGTCAACGACGCGACCGGGCGCGAGGCGCCGAGCGTCTCGAGCCACGCATTGAAGTCGCGCTTCATGCCGTACTGGAACACGGTGGAACAACTGGCGTTCGCGCCGCGCCGCTCCTCGCTGCACAGCGACCACTGCAGCAGATTGGCCGACGCGTCGGCGGTCACCACGCTCGGGATGTCGGCCGGATCGACGATGACGGCGCCCTGCGCGCGCAGGACGGCAATCGCCTCGGTCATCGCCGCACGCTGCGCCTCACTCAGGCCGCCACGCGGCTCGGCGCTGCCCGGCACCGTCACGGCGTCGTAGTACGCGGCGCGCGGAATGCCGATGCGCGCCCCACGCAAGGCGTCGGCAGCAAGGAAGGCCGTGTAGTCGCGGTTCGGTGGCACCTGGCAGGTCTGGGTGGCGCGGTCGTGCGGATCGGGCGTCGCGCCCTCGAGCGCACCGAGCATGATCGCCGCGTCGCGCACGGTGCGGGCGAGCGGACCGGGGGTGTCCTGGTCAGCCGTGATCGGGATGACGCCGTAGCGGCTCACGCGCCCCACCGTCGGCTTGATGCCGACCAGCATGTTCTGATTGGCCGGGCTCAGGATCGACCCCGAGGTTTCGGTGCCGACGTTGGCCGCCCAGAAGCTCGCGGCCGTGCCGACGCCGGAACTCGATCCGCCCGTGGCCAGCGCAGGCCGGCCGTCGGCGTCAGGCCGTGGGTCGCGCCTCGGGTCGTACGGGTTGAAGCCGTAGCCGCCCACTGCGTTGTAGTTCGCCGGCATCGGCGTCGGCGCCCCGGCCACCCAGTTGGCCAGCTCGGTCATGCCGGTCTTCGCGATGATGATCGCGCCCGACGCCTTCAGGTTCGTGACCAGCGTCGCCTCGTAGGGCGGCACATAACCGGCGAAGGCGAGCGCGCCGCCGGTCGTCGGCATGTCGGTCGTGTGGATGTTGTCTTTCACCGCCACCGGAATACCGTGCAGCGGACCGCGGAGCCGCCCGGCCGCACGTTCGCGGTCGAGTGCTTCTGCCTCCCGCAGCGCATCGCGGTTGACGTGCAGCGCGGCGTGCAGCAGCTCTTCGTAGGTGGCAATGCGCGCGAGGTACTGCTGCACCAGTTCGACCGACGTGACGCGCTTCGTGTCGAGTGCGTTCTGCAGGTCGGCCAGGGTGGCATCGGTCACCGACACCGGCGCGAGCGTCACGGCTGTCCTGGGTGTCCTGGTCTGCGCCGCGGCTCCGGCCTGGGCCGCGTCCGAGAGAAAGCCATAGGCGGCGATGAAGCAGCCGAGGATAAAGGCGACGACAGGGACAGCGTTCCGAATCATGCGGGTGAGGCGATGTTAGTCCACACGCTGTTGACGGCTCGGCTAGAATCGCCAGACAGGCGTGCGTTTCCCGCTTAACGAGGCTGACATGGCACCGACGAAGACGCCGCTGACGGACCTGACACCGAAATCGGCCGCCGTCAAGAGCGGCAAGAACGACCGGCTCTCGTCCAACGACAGCATCACCCTGGTGCGCGCCGCGAAGCCGGTGCTGATGAAGGATCTCCCGCCGAAGAAGGACGTCAAGGGCGGCAAGAAGGTCGTCTAGGCTCGCGCCTTCTTCTTCCTCTTCGGCGGCAGCAGGTTCATCGAGCCGCGACAGCCCGGTGCGCCGCAGTAGCAGCGCATCGTGTCGGTATCGTGGTCGTAGCGGTAGTCGACCGTCAGTTCCTCGCCCTTCGCAATCGGCCGTGTGCTGTAGTAGAGGATGTGCTGCCTGACGATGCGCGTCTTGAGGTTGGGCTCACACGAGTGGTTGATGTACTCGGCGCCGCTGCCGCCGATGGCGCCGTCGAGGTGCACCTTCTCGGTCAGCTCGAACAGATAGCTCCGCTTTGGATCCCAGCGCCGGCCGCTCTCCCGCCTCGAAATCCGTTCGCCGGTGTACTCGATCACCTTGCGCCCCTTCGCAATCGCATCGTCCGAAAACACCCCGATGCGGTGAATGGCGGAGGCGCGTGCGATGAGCCGATAGGGCGTGGCCCAGGGATTGATTGTGCCGGTGGCTGCGACGCCGTCGTTCGTCACCGCATCGATGCCGGCGAAGATGCGCTCGGCACGGCGCGCGGCGGTCTTCGCGCCTGACGCATCGCCCGTCCGCCGCAGCACCTGCGACAGATTCTCGAGACACACGCCGACGTGCGGATGGTTGGCGCCGAGACCACGTGAGAACAGCGTGACCGCCTTCCGGAATAACACCACCGCCGCCGTCGGGCGCCGGGTGTCCTTCAGCAGTATCGCCAGGTTGTTGGTGCTGTAGGCGACCGTGGGGTGCGTCGGTCCGAGCACGGCGATCTCGATGGCCTGGGCACGACGGAACATCGCCTCGGCGTCGGCCACCTTCCCGCGCGCATGGAGGACCGCCGCGAGGTTATTGAGGGCAACCGCGACGAGGTGATGCTCGGCACCGTGCTCGGGCTCGAGGATCGTGAGGGCACGGTGGTAGAGCCGCTCGGCTTCGGCGAACTGCCCCTGCCGATCGAGCAGTGCCGCCAGCGCCGTGATGTCGGCCGCCACCGCGGGATGCCGGCTTCCGAACAGCTTCGTGCGCAGCATGACGGCGTGCCGCGCGAACGGCTCGCCGCGCAGCCAGTTGCCGGCCGCATGTTCGAGCCCGCCGAGGTTGTGGAAGATGTCCGCGGCCTCGTCGCCCCTGCCACGTGCGTGCGCTTCGAGGATGGCCAGCGCACGCTGATAGCGCAACCCCGCGTCCATGAAGCGCGCGAGGTAGTGATAGCTCATCGCCAGCAGATTGAGTGGTGCCGCCACCTCGAGATGCGAGGCGCCATGCGTTCGCTCGACGCGCGCCACGATCGATTCGAGCATCGTCGCCGCGTCCTGGTAGCGCCCCTCGGCCATCGCCGCGTGCGCGCGCGCCAGTTCCCCACCTGCCGTGCCTGCCGTCTCTTGTGCCACGCCTAGGTCCCCATCATCGAACGGGCCTGCACCTTCCACGTACCATCGCGCAGCGCCACGAGAAACACCCCGTCATCGGTCGACAGCACCGTGCCGTCGCGACCGATCCGGCTGATCGTCACCGTCAGGTTCACGCCGTTCGCGGTGGTCTGCGCCACCTCCACCTTATCGACGCGGGTCTGATACCAGGTGCGCTGGCGACCTGGTTCCGATCCCACCATGAACGCCTCGGGCGTCTACCAGACGTCGACCTGCCCATCGGCGACCCGCACGTGTGGATAGTGGATGGCCGCGCCGGCTGCGTATTCAGCCGCGGTCTGACTGACCTCGAACGGACCAGCGCCGCGCCGAGCAGCAGCGCGCTGACCTGTGGCCGGAGTCGGTCGAGAAGCATGCTGATAGTCTAGGCGCATCGTGCACGGCGACCCGCGTGAAGTTCGCACGGGTGACGCGCTCGACTGGCCGGGATACCTGACCCGGGCCGTGCGGGAGCAGGAATGGGCCGCCGCTGCTGCGACAGTCTGCGACAGCGTGATGGCCCTTGCCGCCCTGGAGGTCGGTAGCGACGTAGCGGCCATACCCGTAATTTGGTACAGCAGGGACCGCCTCAGCCTGACGTCGAGTCCTATAGAATGACCATATGAAGAAACCATTCGCGGGGCTCGCCGTGGCGGCTCTGGCGTTGGCCTTCTCAGCGGCGCCCCACGCCGCTGGGCAGGCCGCGAGGACCGCTGCCGCGCAGAAGCTTCCGCCGCTGTCTTACGTATGCACCATGCCGGGTGACGAAGATGTGCTCGAGGACCACCCCGGCAATTGTCCCAAGTGCAAGATGACGCTGGTGCCGGTGCGGCTCGACGCGAAGTACTGGTGCCCCGTGCATCAGGCGCTCGAGGTGCACGACGGCCCAGGCACCTGCCGCCGCGACGGACGCGACCTGGTGCAGGTGACGCTCGCGCTCTCCTGGAGTTGCGCCGACGCCGCGGACACGAAGCTGATGGAGCCCGGCAAGTGCGCCGACGGCTCGGCCCGCAAGATCGGCTACGAACTACGCGCGCACGGCGACCACAACCCGCGTCATGGTGGGCAGTTCTTCATGGCGGCCGATGCGTGGCATCACGTCGAAGGTACCTACCCGCAGAACGGCCTCTTCAAGGCGTTCTTCTACGACAACTTCACCAAGCCGTTCGCGGTGCGCGGCAAGGGCATCACCGGCGTGCTGGCCGTCCGCGACGCGAAGGACAAGGAGATCGCCACCGTGCCGCTGACGATCGGCCGTGACGGCACGACGATGGACGCGAAGCTGCCGCCGGCGGCGACCGCACTGCCGCTGCGTGTGACGCTGAAGATGAAGTTCAGCGCGAAGACGCCCGAGCAGCCGTTCGACTTCCAGTTCAACGAACTGTCGAAGGACACGACGGTTGGCGCCACCGTTGGCCCGACGTCGACCCCGCGGCCCACCGCCGCCCCGGCGGCACCGAAGCCCGCGGCGACCCCGGCCGTCGCTGCCGCGGCCCCGCCCGCTCCCACGCAGGCGCCACCCGCCGCCGCGGACAACAACAACGCCGCGCCGCAGTTCCAGCCGCCCGCCGGACAGCCCGACCTCTACGCGGGTGAGATTGCTCCGATGCCGCCAGCGCTCGCCGCCGTGCTGAACGAGGAGGTGCTGCCGAAAGACATCACCGCACTCGTCGCCGAGTTGATGAATCGGGCCGGCCAGATCGACAAGCTGATGAAGGAAGGCAACCTCGCCGAAGTGTGGCTGCCGGCCATGGGCACCAAGACCGTCGCCCTGGTGCTGGAGCAGCATTCGAGCACCTTGCCGGCCGCCAAGCGCGCGCAGGCCATCTCCGCCACCAGGCGCGTCGTCACCTCCGCATGGGAGATCGACGGCTACGGCGACCTCGGCAACCGCACCAAGATCGTCGAAGCCTACAACCGCATGGCGACGGCCGTCGCAGACCTGAAGGCAGCATATGAAGGCGCTCGTTAGCTTCGGCGCGCGTCACGCGCGCATCATCACCTGGGGCACGCTCGGACTGGTCTGGGCCGGTCTCGTGCTGTCGTCCACCTCGACCACCGTGGACGCGCACAAGGCCAAGACGTCGCCGTTCTCGTACAACGTCGACATCTTCCCGCTGCTGCGCGACAACTGCGGCCGCTGCCATGCTGACGGCGGCCCGGCGCCGATGTCGCTCATGACCTACGACAAGGACGGCGGCGCCATCGCCTGGGCCGAGTCGATGCGCGAGATGCTGCTCATCGGCGCCATGCCGCCCTGGTATGCCGACCCGACCGGCCCGGCGGTGCGTAACAACCACAGCCTGTCGCCGCGCGAGCTCGACAAGATCATCACCTGGGCCACCGGCGGTACGCCGCACGGCGACCTGAACATCAAGCTGCCGGCTGTGAGTGCACGCACCGGCTGGGCCGGCGGCAAGCCGGATCTCGAACTGCCGATGCCGCAGCCGTACACGCTCGGCCCTGGCGTGATGCAGGCCTCGAACGAGGTGAGCATCCCGACCAACTTCACCGACGCGAAATGGGTGAAGGCGGCCGACTTGCTGCCGGGCGTCGCCTCGGCGGTGCGTCGCGCCTACATCAGCGTCGACGGCGGCCCCATGCTCCAGATCTGGGAGCCTGGCGACGATGCGGTCGAACCGCCGAGCGGCGCGGCGTTCAAGGTGCCGGCCGGTGCGAAGCTCAAGCTGAAGGTCGACTACAAGAAGTCGTGGCAGGACGAGCAGAAGGCGGTCAGCGACAAGAGCGTCATCGGCCTCTACTTCACGGACGAGCCGCTCTCGGGCAAGTCGATCGAACCCGTCGCGATCGACGGACCGACCGACGCGCCAGGTTCGCCCCGCAGCTTCTCGGGCACGCTCACCAAGGCGGGTCGCGTGGTGGCGCTGCGCGCCATGCTCGACGGTCCCTACGCCTCGGTGGAAGTGACTGCGGTCGCCGCGTCGGGCCGCAGGGTGCCGCTGCTGAAACTGCACAACGCCCGACCGGAATGGCCCCGCCGCTACTGGCTGGTCGACCCGGTGGAACTGCCGGCCAACACGAAGATCGAAGTGACCATGCAGCCCGGCGATCCGGACGTGGGTCCGCTCGGCAAAGCCGAGACGTTCCCTCTGCAGATCAGCCTGGACGTGGTGCCGCAGTAGCGGCGGTCACGCGCAGGCGCTTCGCGGGCTGGTCACCATCAGCGATAGAGGTCCTTGATCGCCGGCATGTAGTGCATGTGGCAGGTGGTGCAGGTGTCGTACAGGTCGCTGCCGACGTCGAACATCGCCTTCGTGTCCTTGCGGTCAATGGCGGCGATCATCTTCTCGCCCTGGCCCATCATCGACTGCACGTTCTTCATCCAGCGGTCGCCGTCCTGCGCGCGCGGCGCCAGCATGAGCAGGTTGCCGGCCTCCACGAGGTTCACGGCCGCGGCCTTCACCGCGATCCAGTCCTCGTCGGTCTTCGGACTGCGCTCCTCGACACCGGCCTCGGTGATGATCGTGCCGGTCGCGCCCCACACGATATCCGCCTGGCGCTCCATGACGAACTCCATCAGGTCCTTGGTCTCGGCAATCGGCTTGAACGGCGGCGCCGGCGGCGCGCTGTTGCAGGCGGCTGCGGTGACGAAGAGCGCGGCGGCAATCACAACTTTACGCATGCAGGCATCTCCCGTGAAGTCGCGCCCATGATAGTCCACGGTCGGCTACGACCAACCGACCAACCGACCAATGACTAACGACCAACGACCAACGACTAACGACTAACGACCAAGCGGTTGACTTCAGTGAAGGCCCGACGCTATAACACGGCACTCCCGACGCGGACACAACTCCCATGTCATTACTTCCGTTCTGCGAGTGGCTGGCCGGCACCTCCGGCAGCATCGCCCTCCACGAATCGCTCTTCATGTATCCGCTCATCGAGTCGATGCATGTCCTCACGCTGTGCCTGTTCGTCGGCATGACGATGATGATGGATCTGCGGCTGACCGGCCTGGCATTGAAGCAGGTGCCGGTGTCCGACGTGGTCGCGCGGTTGCAGCCGTGGATCTTCCTCGGGTTCATCGTGATGGTTATCAGCGGGGTGCTGCTCTTCTACGCCATCCCGGTGCGCTCGTACCAGAACATCTTCTTCCGCGTGAAGGTGGTGTTTCTTGTTCTGGCCGGGCTGAACGCGCTGATGTTCCACAGCGGCATCTTCACGACGGTGTCGAGTTGGGCGAAGGACGCCGAGCCGCCGTCGCGGGCGAAGCTCGCCGGCGTCGCTTCACTGGTCCTCTGGGCCGGCATCATCGTCACCGGGCGCATGATCGCCTACAACTGGTTCGATTGCGACAAGCCGCAGCCCGGCTGGGTCCAGGTCGCCACCGGCTGCTCGTACGACGCGCAGCGATAGGAACTGCTGATGGACCTTCTAGCTCTCTTCCAGTGGTTCGAGGAATCCGGCCTGGGCCGGGCGGTGCGCGAATCCGTCTGGGCCTTCGCGGTCATCGAATCGATTCACCTCATCGCGCTGGTGACGATGGGCGGTGCGGCGCTGATCGTCGACATGCGCTTGCTGAACCTTGGCCTGCGCCAGCGCCCGGTGGCAGAACTGGCCCGCGAGGCGCAGCGGTTTCTCTCGGCCGGACTCGTGCTGCTCATCCTGTCGGGCTCGGCGCTGTTCGCGTCCGAGGCGGTGAAGTGCTACTACAGCACGCCGTTCCGGATAAAGATCATCGCGCTCTTCTTCGCGACGATCTTCACCTACGGCGTCCGCAACCGCGTGGCGCTGGCCGAGGAAGGGCGGGTCGGCAGCGCCTCGAAGGCGATCGTGGCCGTGCTGTCGATCGGGCTGTGGTTCACCGTCGCCGCGGCCGGACGATGGATCGGGTTCTCTGGCTAGACGACGTCCTGGATTTGGTCCGGCTAAAGCCGGACACTCCGCGGTGAAGGCGAGGTCCGGCTAAAGCCGGACACTACGCCAGTCCGTGTGACCGCTGTAGTGTCCGGCTTCAGCCGGACCTCGCTAGCGTGGCTGTTCGGTCGGATCGGCGCCGTCGCGTGGGGCGCCCGTGCCGGACGAGCCCATGAACAACTTGCGGCCGTCGGCGAACGTGATGTTGCGGCCGTTGCCGCGCAGCAGCGAGTGGTCGCGCGTCTGGTAGCCGTCCACGATGATCTCGGTGCCGATCGTGAGTGAGTCGCGGTTGATGCCTCGGCGCAGCAGGGTGTTGGGCGTGCCGCCCTCCACTGCCCACGCTTCCGGCGCACTCACCGTCTTCTTCTCACCAGCGACCGTCACTTCCTTCGCCGCCAGGTGGATCCAGGCGTGCGGGTTCACCCACTCGATCTTGGTGACGGCGCCGCGCAGCAGGATCGGGCGGTTCGGATCGAACTCACCGCCGAAGGCATGGTGCGCCACCAGCGGAACGGCTGCGATGGCGCCGAGCACCACGGTTCCGAGCACGACGAAGACTGTCTTGTTCATCAGGTTGCCTTCCTTCCGCACGCATTCTACCGATCCCAGGCCGCTCGTGCGTCGTGCTCCCACTGCCGCGCCCCGCGCAGGGTGTTGCCGAGGGCGTAGTTGGCGTCATGGCACGCGTAGTCGAACAACCGATCGCCGGTGGCCGGCTATGGGGACTCGCCTGACCACGGCTGAGACTGGACACCACAATAACTCGGTCAGCGCGGGAGCGGCGTCTTCCGGAACGGTCCGTACATCAACTCTTCGACGAACTCCACGCACTTGAAGTCCATCAACTGCACCCCCTTGTCGAGGCGGCGATAGAGCGGCATCGAGATCGTCCACGGACGCGTGAAGACGTTCGGGTCTTCGATGGTGGCTTCGTAGGTGAGGACGTCGGGCGCGGTGCGCGTGTAGCGCTCCACCACGTGCAGCTTCTCGGTGTGATGGTTGCCCGCACGGTCGAACCAGGTGTCGGCGTTGAAGCCGGTGACATCGACCACCAGCGTGTCGCCTTCCCACGTGCCGAACGACTGCCCCATCCACGAATCGACCGGCGCCGGTCCCGGGTCGGTCAGGTAGATGTTCCGGACGGCGCCTGCGTACTGGTACGCGAAGAAGATGGCCTTGTTGCTGTGGAAGATCTGGAACGGGTGCGGCATGTAGGTTGCGCGCGGCACACCCGGCAGGTAGCACTTCACTTCGGGGTCGAGCTGCGACCAGTTCTCGCGGTTCGTGTTGCGCTGCGCCAGCGCCTCTGGCCTGTAGGGGATCTCTCCGCCTTCGACCACACCCATGCCCGGCGGCACGGCGGCCACCGCGCCCATGGCCAGCACCGGCGGCGCGGGCACCGGACCGTAGGGACCGGGACGCGTCTGCAGCGCCGGACGCGCCATGTGCATCTCGAGATCCCAGTTGGCTTCGTTCAGCGATTGCCAGATTCCGTTGAGATCGGGATGCCCGTCGGCGGCTCGGGGCGCGCGGTAGCGGGCGAGCTGCTGCCCCGAGACCGGCGCAACGGCCAGGGACACGAACGCCGTAAGCGCGGCGCCGGAGGCCGCGGTGAGCAGACTACGAAACGCTGGAGACATCAACGGCTTTTCCCTTCCGCGGAGGACTATACGGCATACACCGGTCGTGTCAAGACGACCGCGGTGCCGCCACCTGCGCGAGCAGGCGGTTGACGCTGGCCACCACGGTGGGCCAGCGGTAGTGCTGGTCAACGTAGGCCAGTCCCTGTTGTCCGAGGGTGCGCGCGATGTCCGGCCGTTCGAGCAGGAACGACAGGCACCGTGCGAACTCGTCGTAGTTGCGATAGAAGAGCGCCCCGTTGGCGCGCTCGGCCTGCCCCTTCAGCACCGCGCAGTGACCGTTCACCACCGCGGGCAGCGCATGGTTCCACGCTTCGAGCAGCACCAGGCTGAGGCTCTCGAAGCGCGACGGCATCGCCAGCAGGCGCGCCTGCTGCAGCAGCGTCTCGCGGGTCGGATCGTCGACGAAGCCGAGATAGCGCACATCCTCGTGCTCGGGTAGCGGCATGCTGGCCGGGCCGGCCATGACGAGCTGCACCGGGCCGGGCTGTTCCGCCTTGAAGCGCATGAAGTGCTGCAGGAGGTCGGCGCACCCCTTGTTCGGGTCGATCCGCCCCAGATAGAGCACGAACGGCTCGCGCACGCCGAGCGCCGCGAGGTCGACGGTCGACACCGTCGGCGCCGGAGCGAGGCCGGAGCCGATGATCACCGACGGCGGCGTGGCGGTACTCATGCGTCGCTCCACCAGTTCCTGCTCTTCGGGCGTGAGGAAAATGTAGCCGGCCGGACGCGCGAAGAAGCGCTCGAGGATCGACATGCGGATCACCGGGTCGTCCTCGGCCGTCGGCACGAGCACGGCACGCTCCGCCACCTCGGGCAACCCGAAGAACACCTCCGCATACCGGAACGCCCAGAACAGCACCACGTCGAACTCGCACCCGTGTGCGCGCAGATACTCGACGAGCCCTGGCAACTCGGGGCCGTTCTCGCGGAACCACGCCTCCTGCTGCGCGTCAGTCGCCAGGCCGCTGAAGGCCTGCTCGCTGGCCTCGGCAAAGCGATGCAGCGACCGCTGGCGCGCCGCCGCGAAGCGCTTCACCTTCAGGGCGCCGAGCATCGAGTCGCCCGGTTCGAATTCGTTGCGCCACGAGATGTGATCACGGGCGCACGACGTCAGGATGGTGACGTCGTGATGCGCGGCCAGATGGTCGGCCACATGGCGGCAATGGGCTTCTGAACCGCCGGCGATGTCGGCGCCAAAGCGGTGAACGACGCAGGCGAGCTTCATCGACGGGTCACGCGGCGCTGGTCGGCGCGGTGCCAGGCTCAGGCGCGGCGCTGCCAGAGTCCGAGGCCGGTGACAGGCCGCCGGCCACCATCGCCTGATGCAGCCGCGCATTCTCGATGGCCAGTTCCTCGAGGCAGGCGAAGAGCACGGTGTTGATGCGGCGCTGCTTGCGGAAGTTCTCGAGGCTGTACTCGTAGAGCCAGCGCATCAGCGGCAGCAGCAACCGGCGCTTCGCCGCGATGATCAGCCCGCCGAGCGCCGGACGATGGCTGGCGTAGTGCAGGTGGAGGGCGAGGTTCCAGTCGGCTTCGCTGCTGAGGAAATCGGGCAGCAGCAGCGCGTCGTGGTCGCGCGCATCGATGGCGCGGCGCAGCACGGCGTCGACGCCGGCATAGATGCCAGGGTCGCGATACTCTCCCGCGCCTCCACGCGCCAGCAGACGCTTGCGCCGGGCACGGCGCACATCGTCTTCGATCTCGCGCATGAGGTCCTTCACCTCGACAGGCATCGCGCCATTATCGCCTACCGGACGACCCGTGGCGCAGAACGGCCGGTGCGGGCGGCGAGCCGGCCGAAATCCCCCCGTACGGCGCGGTGCGATGCTGACGTCGCCTCGCGCCCCGTGCACCGACTCACGCCTGCCCTCTCGCAGCTGGCACTGCTTGCGGCACTCGCCCTGCCGTCGGTCAACACGGCGTTCCTGAACGGACTGCCCTTCGACACGCCGCTCGAGATCGTCTCGTGCGTCGTGCTGCTGCCGCTCCGGCCGAGCCACCTACACCTACGACGACGGGTATCGCATCGGGATGCGGGGCGGGCACCCGTACGCGACGCTTCGCGTGACCGCCTACAACGCCAGCGGTGCCGTCGTGCCGCTAGCCGTCGCAGCCCGCGCCTGCTCCGGTACGTGGGCTGGCGGCATTGTGTGGCGTGGCGTGCCTGGCCCTGATCATGACGCCGCAATGGCGCTCGTACCTGGCCATGGCCGCAGCGTTCGGACTGTTCGTCGTCCTGCTCCCAGCCTGGCACAACTACCACTACGCCGGCGTGCTCACCTTCCTGCCCAAGAGCGCGGACATCCCCGAGAACCTCGTCCTGAAACCGTCTGATCTGCTGACCGCTTCACCCGACGTGTGGGCACGACTCGTGTACCAGGCCCGTGGGATTGCCGGGCTCTCGAATGGCCTGGTCCAGGCAACGGTCCCGCTATGGGCGCTTCTGGGCGTCTGGTTGGCCACGCTGGTGCTGGTCGCCCGACGACGCGCCTTCACGCTGCGAACCGCCGCGCTGATGGCCGTGCCGCTCTGCTATCTCGGTGTGCACGTCGTCTATCAGGTGGCGCTGCGCCACGTCACCGCCGGCTACCTGTCGATGGGGCTCGTATCGCTCGCGGCGCTCGGCGCGATGCGGGCGCCCAGCGGCGTACCGGCCGCGTCGACCGCCACCGGGACCGCTGAGACATAACGCCGGCCGGGCGTTGCCAGGCTCACAGCTCCTTCAGCCAGCCCTGAGCGAAGGCCAGCGCCGCCATGGACGCGCCCTTGCCGGCGCGGTAGCAGGCCTTCCAGACCACGCCTTTTTTTTCGAAGGCCGGGCTCACGAACACGGTGGTGCCGTTCTTCGGCGTGGTTGCCGCGGCGAAGTCGACCGTCGGCACCACGGCCACGAACGTGGACAACTGCAGCTTCAGCACGGCCTTGAGGTTGTGCTTGTCGTAGGCCAACTGCTCTCGTTCCTGCTTCGACCTGGCGACGACGGCGAAGAGCGCCTCTTCGGTCGCCGGCCCGTCGTTGTCGGCCGATTTCAGCACCGCGAACCCGCGACGCAGCTTCGTCACGTCCGAGGTGCCGCGCGCCTGGAGCACCGCGCCGTCTTTGACCCACTTCTGGTACTTCGCACGGTCCTTCCGGGCCGGGTCGTTGGCGCGCCGCGTCCACCCCGCGAGGTCGTCGGCCAGTTGACGCTGGATGTCGGCCGCACTCATCCCGTCAATCCCTTCGACAAGCGCCGCGGAGGAATCGCGTTCGAGGGCCGCCTGCGCCGCCGGGTAGCTCCCCTTCTTCATGAGATCTTCAGGGCTCACCAGCCCCTTGAGACCGTGGTCGACCGCCTTGTATGCCTGCGTGATGTAGTCGGCGTGCGCCGTCGTGAAGCTCTCGGACATGACGAGGGCCTTGAAGGCCGCGCCCACGTTCTGCACGAACGCCACGCGCGCCGGCTCGTCGAGCGCCTTGGCGGCCGTGATGGTCTTGCGCGCGATGTAGGGGAGCTGGTCCCAGTCGCCGCGCTCTGGGAAAAGGCCATCGCCGCGCAGGGTGCGGTCAGCGGCCATCTTCAAGTCGAGACCGTCGATGTCGAGCGGGTCGGCCGGCGGCTTGGCGTCGGCACGCGCGCTCGGGGTGGAGGCCGGCGAGGACGGTGCGCTGGGACTGGACGGCGCGGGAGCGGCCGGCGCCGCCGGTTCCGCCGGGGCCGGTTTGCCCTTCAGGACTTCATCGGCCTTCTTCTTCAGCAGGCCGCGGAGTTGGGCGTGCACACCGATGGGTGCCGCAAGGATCGACAGGATAATGAGGCCGAACGCAACGCGCGACTTCATGGGCGGCTCGATTCTGTCGTCGGCGTGAGGCAGGAGGGGAAGATGCTCGCGCCGGAAACGGTTCCATCGTAAACCCTTCAGCGGCGGTCCGCACACCCGGCGCAAGAAAAGCCGTGCACCACTCAGCGCCCCCAGGCCGCGGCCACGGGCGCGCGCGATGTAGAACGTGATGGTGGTCCTGCTCGCGCCGAACAACACCTCGGACGGCGTGCGAGTGCAGGACAGGTCAGGCGGATGTCGTCGGTGGTGAGCAGCGGAGGGCGTGTCGTCGGGCCTCAGTCCCGCGGGACCGGCTGACCTGCCGTGATGTCCGCCATTTCGGCAAGGGCCGGATCGGCGCGAGCCCATAGCCTGGCCGCCGCCGCGAACTCGCGCTGCGTCGTCGCCAGGTCGCCGGCCTGACGGGCCGACAGGGCGGCCGCGTAATGACTGCCGGCGTAGTTCGGATCGTGCTCCAGCATCTGCTGCGCGGCCCACGCCGCGAACTCCCAATCACCGCTGGCCCGCGCCGTCCTGGCGATCGACTCGAGGGTGAAGAGCGCCTGCACCCAGTTGTCGGGGCCAGGCAGGGCCCGCGCGGTACGGACCACCTCGCGCAACATGCCGCGCCCCTTCTCGCGTTCGCCGGTGCGCAGGAAGAACTCCCCTTGCAGTTGCTGGAACGCCGGCGCGATGAGCGCCTGCCCGGTCGACGCCATGCGCAACGCGCGCAGCGCCAGGTTGGTCTGCTCGGCGGCCGCGGCGAAACGGCCGGCGGCGAGGTGCACGTGGCCGGCCTCGATGTGCCCGGTGGCCTTCACCAGCGACACCGGATGCGCGATGAGGATGGTCGCCGCTGCCATCGCCTCGTCGAGGCGGCCACGGCCGATGAGGAACTCGGGCCAGCCGCGCTTGTTGTACATCTGCACGGCGAGCGTCGACGGCAACTCGAACGCCGCGCTCAGCTCACGCTCCGCCTTCTGCATCTGCCCGAGATACTGATACGACGACCCGAGCAGATCGAGGTTGTGCTCGTGGTGCCACTCGGACTCGGGCGGCAGTTGCTCTGTGCGGAAGTAGGCCTGCTGCACGCGGTCGGCTTCCTCGAACGCGGCGACCGCCCGCGCGATCTGCGCGGTGCGCCGCAGGACATGCCCATGCATGTGCAGGGCGTGCGGCACGTTCGGCGCGAGCCGCGCGTAGGCGCTGCCATGCTCCACCGCCTTCGCATACTGCTCGCTGTTCTCGTAGGCATGCGTCAGGTAGTGATGGGCGCTGAGGCCGCCGAGCGTGAGGGCACGCGTGTAGAACGGAATGGCCGACGCCACGCTCCCCTGGCCACGGTCCGACGGATCGAGCGACTCGGCCACGCCGCGCAAGATCCACAACTCCGCGTCGCCCGGTTGCGCCTGCAGCGCCCTGTCGAGCGCGGTGCGGTAGGCCGCGAGCGTCGCGCGATCGGCCGGCGCGGCCTCCGCCGCCACCTGCGCGACGCGCGCCGCGATGTGCAGACGGTCGTGCGGCGTCGCCGTTGCCCCGAGGCGCGTAGCCTGGTCGAGCGCCGCACGCGACTGCTCGGGCTTGTTCAACTCGGCGTAGGCGTAGCTGAGACCGACGTGCGCCATCGCCAGGTTCGCGTCGAGTGTGAGCGCCGCGTTGAACGAGCGCGCCGCTTCGAGCCACCCGTACGAGTGAAGGCAGGCCAACCCCTGGTCGTAGTAGGCCTGCGCCTGCCGCGAGGTGGTGCCGACGACGTCGTGCGCCGAGCCGATGCCGAGGCGCAGCGGCAGCGGGCGGTGGAGTAGGTCGTCGGGAATGATCGGGATGCGAGTCGCGGGGGGCTGCGGTGGCTGTGCCTCGAGCGACGAGGCACCACACAACAGTGCGAGAACGAAGAGGCACCTGCGGGGGAACATGACGTCGCGCGATCGTAGCACCGCGTGCGGCCGCTCAAAAGACCACGCGGCAGGAGAGCGAACTCCCCTGCCGCGTGCGGTGTGACAGCGTGCCTGGCCCAGCGCCGAGAGCCCAGCGCCCATAGCCCGATTTCTAGCGCCGTCCGAAGGGCACGCTAGAAATCGATCTGCACGCCCAGCTTGAAGAAGCGGGCCTGCAGCACGTTCGTCGGACGCAGCCACTGGCTGGTGGACGCCGTCGAGAACGTGGTGTTCACCGTGTACGGCCAGTTGCTGTTCAACACGTTGAACAGGTCGAAGTCGCCGCGGAGGCGGTACTTGCCGACCGTGAAGCGCTTGGAGGCACGCAGGTCCAGCTGGCTGAGGTTCTGCTTGCCGTAGTCCTGCCCTTCGCGCATCAGGCCGATGCTCTTCGACGCCACGCCTGTCCAGTTGTGGCCGAGGATCGGGTTGATTACCGCGTTGGTCACCGACCAGTTCGCCAGGACCGACGGGCCGGCGCCACCAGTCTGCACGCCGCGGCTGAACTGATAGGTGCCGCTGAACTGGATGCCGAGCGGCAGCGTGTAGGAGCCGAGCAGCTTGAAGTCGGGCCGCAGCGCGTACTCGCGGTGGCAGGTACTGCTGCCGTCGGCATAGACCTCGGTGCCGAGGACGGTGGTCGTCGCGACGGCGTCATACCCCGCGTCGATCAGGTTGCAGTTGTCGAACGTCCGCCCGCTGGCGCTGATCCCGCCGCGCAGGAACGCGCCGCGCGAGAACCGGGCGTCGAGATTGATGTCGAAGCCCTGATACCTGTTCGTTTCGCCGCCGAAGTCCGACGACGAGCGCACGAGGCTGTTGGCCGGCTGGTTGAGCGCGAACACCGCCGGCTTCAGGTCGTAGAGGCCGCAGACCTGATAGTTGCCGCCGCCGGGCAGGTTCGCGTCCGACGGCGCCGCGATGCA
>CALQBJ020000076.1 GCA_943328785.2 Bifidobacterium breve | reverse complement strand
GGGCGTTGATGGCGCCCGTCAGCTCCATCTTGTTGTTGGTTGTCCGCGGCGAACCGCCGCCGAGTTCGGTGACGTGCCCATCGGGTCTGATAACGAGGGCGCCCCAGCCGCCAGGCCCCGGGTTACCCTTGGATGAGCCGTCGGTGAAAACCACGATCGTGTCTGCGTTCATGCGCGCGATCAGTGTACGACGGGTAACGGAGCAGACCCATGATTCCCGCCGCGTTCGACGCCCTCTTCCTCGAAGCCCGCACGCACCATCACTGGCTCGAGACGCCGGTGGCGGACTCCGTGCTGCACGACCTCTACGACCTGGGGCGGATGCCGCCGACGTCGGCCAACACGCAGCCGATGCGGCTGGTGTTCGTGAAGAGTGCCGAGGCGAAGGCGCGCCTGCGTCCGGCGATCTGGGAGACCAACGTCGACAAGGTGATGCTCGCGCCGGTCACGGCGATCGTCGCCTACGACCTCGAGTTCTACGAGCAGATGCCGAAGCTGATGCCGGGGGTGGACGTGCGCGGCCGGCTGATGACGCGGCCGCCGGAGATGCTGGCGAAGATGGCGCAGCAGAGCGGCACCATGCAGGGCGGCTATCTCATTCTCGCCGCGCGCGCGCTCGGCCTCGACTGCGGGCCGATCGGCGGATTCGACACCGCCATGGTGGACGAGACGTTCATGGCCGGCACGGCCTGGAAGTCGAACTTCCTCTTGAACCTTGGCTATGCCGACCACGCGCAGCTCGTACCGAGGCGGCCGCGCCTCGACTTCGAGGACGCGTGCCGTATCGTCTGAGCGCGCCGCTTACGAGCGCGGACGTTCTTCGAGGTAGGTGTAGCCGTTGAGGCCGGCTTCGTAGAAACGGAGCAGGCGCCCCGACTCTTCGTAGTCGAGCTTGCCGGCGCGCACCGCGGCCTCGACGTCGGTGCGCAGCTTGCTGGCCAGCGCATCGCCGTCGAACTCCACGTAGTCGAGCACCTCGCGCACGGTGTCGCCCTTGATCACCGCGTCGAGCACCGCCGTATCGTCGTCGCCGAGGCTGACGTGGACGGCGTGCGTGTCGCCGAGCAGGTTGTGCAGGTCGCCGAGGATTTCCTGGTAGGCGCCGACAAGGAACACGCCGAGATAGTAGGGCTCGCCGTTGAACAGGTGCAGCGGCAGCGTCTTCTTCACGTCGCGCCGATCGATGAACTGATCGACCTTGCCGTCCGAGTCGCAGGTGATGTCGCCCAGCACCGCGTGCTGCGTCGGCCGCTCGTTCAGGCGGTGGATCGGCATGATCGGGAACAGCTGCTTGATCGCCCAGCTGTCCGGAATCGACTGGAAGAGCGAGAAGTTGCAGAAATACGTGTCGGACAACGACTCGTCGAGGTTCTGCAGATCCTCCGGCACCTCGTTCATGTCCTTCACCAGTTTCTGCAGCTTGACGCAGATGGCCCAGTAGAGGTTCTCGGCGAGCGACCGCTGCTCGAGCGGAAGGTAGCCGGCGGAGAAGAGGTTCATCGCCGTGTCGAGCGCCTGCTGCGCGTCGTGATAGGTCTCGGTGGCATTGCGCACCGACAGGCCGTTGTAGCTCTCCATCAGGTCGACGAGCGGCTGCTCCATGTCGGGCGTCGCCGCCTTCGGCAGATCCTTGCCGTTGTCGCCGAAGCCGGACACGCCGAGCACGTTGAAGACGAGCAGGCTGTGATGCGCCACGACGGCGCGTCCGCTCTCGGAGATGATCGTCGGGTGCGGCACGTTCGCTTCGTCGCACACCGTCTGCAGGTGATAGACGACGTCGCCCGCGTATTCCTCGAGCGTGTAGTTGAGGCTCGACTCGAAGTTGGTCTGCGAACCGTCGTAGTCGACGCCGAGCCCGCCGCCGACGTCCATGTACTGCAGCCCGGCGCCGGCCTTGTGCAGCTCGACGTAGATGCGTGCCGCTTCGGTGAGGGCGCCTTTGATGATGCGGATGTTCGGGATCTGGCTGCCGAGATGGAAGTGCAGCAGCTTGAAGCAGTCCGCCATGCCGCGGCTCTTCAGTTCCTCGAGGCCGTGCAGGATTTCACCGACGGTGAGGCCGAACTTCGAGCGGTAGCCGCCCGACGACTGCCAGCGTCCGCCGCCGCGCGCCGCCAGCTTCACGCGCATGCCGATGTTCGGCCGCACGCCCACCTTCTCGGCGTAGTCGAGGATGAGCTCGAGTTCGGTGTACTTCTCGACGACCGGGATGATGTTGCGCCCGATCTTCTGGGCCTGCATCGCCATCTCGATGAACTCGGCGTCCTTGAACCCGTTGCAGATGATCGGCGTGTTGTTGTCGGCAATCGCCACCACCGCCATCAGTTCAGGCTTCGACCCGGCCTCAAGCCCGAAGTTGTACGGACGCCCGAACTCGAACACCTCTTCGACGACGTGCCGCTGCTGGTTCACCTTGATCGGGTAGACGCAGACGTACTTGCCCTTGTACTCGTTCTGGGCGATCGCCGCCTGGAAGGCATCGTGGATGTCCTTCAGCCGGTGCTGCAGGATGTCGCTGAAGCGGATGAGCGCGGGCAGGTTGATGCCGCGCCGCTGCAGGTCGTCCACCAGTTGCTTGAGGTCGATGGAGCGCTTGGGATCCTTGGAAGGGTGCACCTTCACCTGGCCGTTGTCGCCAATCGAAAAGTAGTCGCGGCCCCAGCGGGCGATTTCGTACAGCTCCGTGGCGTCGGCCGTGGTCCAGGCCTCGCCGACGTCGTGTGCCGATCGCGCCCGTCCCAGCGTAATTTCCATATATCGCGATGATACCGAAGATGCGGGTGGGCGCAGCCGATCAATCGCGGCTCGCCGCGGCCGCGCGCAAGAATTTACGCGGTGACGTTCAGGTGTCGCGCACCGGTCCGTTCACCCGGTGTCCTTCCCGCATGCGGATGTTACGATCACGGCGCGATGATACGAGCCTGTCGATCGATCCGTTGGGGTATGTGGTGGCTGGGTGCGGCCGTGCTTGGCTGCGTCATCATCGCGCCGGCCTGCACGAGCCATCCCGAGTCGCCGACCATCGGCACCATCTCGCCGCAGGGGCTTGCCGGCAGCTGGCGGCTCGAACTGCTGCAGCCCTACGGGCAGGGCGCGGTGCTGACGCCGGCGAGCACCACCTACACGCTGACGCTGACCTCCATCGGCACGCTCTCGACCCGCGCCGACTGCAACACGTGCGGCGCAACCTTCACGCTCGTTGGCGATTCGCTGACGGTGGCGCCGCTGCTGACCTGCACCCTCGCGGCCTGCAGCACCGCGTCGTTCCAGGCGATGTACACCCGCATCCTGACCGGTGAGAGCACGGTCGGCATCGCGGGCAGCACGATGGCCCTGGTGTCGTCGCGCGGCCTGTTGCGATTCAACCGCTAGCAAGGCGTTGCTCCGTACGTAGCTGCCGATCGTGAGGTCGGCCGACGCGAGCGAACCTGAAGGTTCGCGGCGACGTCATGCTCCGTCGGGCACGCCTGAAGAGTGCCGACGGTGTCGTCTCAGCCTGCGGCATGGGCGGCGTGTCAGCCGCTAGTCGTCGGCGGTGTCTTCGCGCGGGCGCCAGAGCACGACGATCTTGCCGACTTTCTGGACGAGCGCCGCGTCGGTGCGTTCGCACAGCGCCGTGATCGTGGTGGCGCGAACGTCGCGGTCGGCGCCGCCTACCCGAACCTTGATGAGTTCGTGTGCGGCGAGTGCGCGGTTCGCCTCGGTGACCACCGCATCCGTGAGGCCGGCAGTGCCCACCTGAACGACCGGTTCGAGGGCATGAGCGCGCCCCTTGAGCGATACGCGCTCGCGTGGGGTGAGGGAAACAGGCATATATGGATTGTAGCCCGCCGCATGGCCGCGCGCCGCGATTGCAGGCTTTGGCCTCGTGCTGACGGACGATGGCCGGGTTATGGCTGGGGCACGAACGGCGACGGCGTGCTCGGCACGCGCGTGCGCCAGACCGTCTCGAGTGGGCAGGGCAGTCGGCGGTCGCGCGCGAGCAGCACCACGACCGCGGCGAGAGAGGTGACGGCGAAGCGCGGCTGTGGCGGACACGTGGAGGGGGTTTGTAGCGGAGTGCGCCACCGCGAGTTCGTGTGCAACGCCGCCGCTGAAACCGTGCAAGCGAGCGTGATGGGCGGCCGGGGCTCGGCTAGAGTGGGACACATGTCGCTGACGAATCCGCTGCTGCAGGAGTGGTCCGGTCCCTATGGTGGCGTGCCGCCGTGGGACCGCGTCGTGGTGTCCGATTTCCCCGAAGCGTTCGAGACGGCGCTGGCTGATCAGCGGGCCGCGGTGGAACGCATTGCATCGAACCCCGAGCCGCCGACATTCGAGAACACGCTCGAGGCGCTCGAGCGCACCGGGCAGATGCTCGACCGTGTCCTGCGTCTCTTCAACGTGATGCGGCTCAACATGAGCACGCCGGACTACCGGGCGCTCGACCGCGAGTGGCAGCCACGGCTGGCGGCTGCCGCCGATGCGCTGCGGTTCACACCTGGCCTGTTCGAGCGGATCGACGCGGTCTACGCGTCCCCCCTCGCGCAGTCGCAGCCGCTCGAGGCCGCGCGGCTCGTCGAGTTGACGCGCGACGAGTACATCCAAACCGGTGCGAGCCTCGACGCGGCCAACCGCGCCCGGTTGTCGGCCGTGAACCAGGAACTGGCCGGGCTGTATGCCGACTTCCGCGCGAAGGTGCTGGCCGACGAGAACACGTGGACGCTGCTCACCGCTGAAGACGACCTCGCCGGCCTGCCGGCCGGGCTGGTGTCGGCGGCGGCGGCGGCGGCGGCCGAGCGCGGACTGACAGGGTGGGCCATCCTCAACACGCGATCGAGCGTCGATCCGTTCCTCACCTTCTCGGCACGACGGCCGTTGCGTGAAGCGGTATGGCGGCGGTTCAAGTCGCGCGGCGACAACGGCGACGTGAACGACACCAACGCCACCATCACCCGCATCGTCGCTCTGCGCGCCGAGCGGGTGCGACTGCTCGGCTATCCGTCGCACGCGCATTGGCAGATGGCCGACTCGATGGCTGGTCACCCCGATGCGGCGCGCGCGCTGCTCATGCAGGTGTGGCCGGCGGCGGTGGCGCGGGCGCGCGAAGAAGTGGGACAGATGCAGGCGCGTGCGGCCAGCGAGGAGTCGCTGCTGCGGATCGAACCGTGGGATTACCTGTACTACGCCGAGCGCGTGCGCCAGGCCGAGTTCGACATCGACGTCGAGCAGTTGAGTCTCTACTTCGAACTCGGGCGCATGCTCGATGCCGCCCTGTGGTCGGCCGAGCAGCGGTACGGCATCGCGTTCAAGGAGATCACCGGCACCGTCCCGGTGTTCCATCCCGACGTGCGGGTGTGGGACGTCATCGACGTGCCGTCGGGGGCGCACCGCGGCCTGTTCTACCTGGATACGTTCGCGCGCACCGGCAAGCGCTCGGGCGCCTGGGCGTCCTCCTACCGGACGCAGTACCGCATGGACGGCGGCGCGACCACCATTGCGTCCAACAACAACAACTTCCTGCGCAGTACGCCAGGCGAGCCGGTGCTGGTCTCGCTCGACGACGTGCGGACGCTGTTCCACGAGTTCGGCCACTCACTGCATGGCCTGCTGCAGGATGTCACCTACCCGACGCTGGCCGGCACGCCGCGCGACTTTGTCGAACTGCCGTCGCAGATCAACGAGCAATGGGTGTTCACGCGGCAGTTGCTCGACCGCTTCGCCCGGCACTGTCGCACCAACGAGCCGCTGCCGTCGGCGCTGATCGAGAAGGTGAAAGCGGCCGAGACGTTCAGCCAGGGCTACAAGACTGTCGAGGCGGTCTCCGCGGCGATCCTCGACCTCGAGCTGCATTCCCGGCCGGACGGCGTGTTCGATCCGACGGCGTTCGAGCAGGAGATGCTCGAGCGCATCGGTATGCCCGCCGAAATCGCGTTGCGTCACCGCATGCCGCACTTCGATCATCTCTTCGGCAGCGATGCCTACTCGGGGCTCTACTACAGCTATTTGTGGGCGGATGTGATGGCGGCCGACGGCTGGCAGGCCTTCCTCGAAGCCGGCGGGCCGTGGAACACGGAGGTGGCGAATCGCTTTCGCACGCACATCCTGTCGGACGGCAACACGATTGAACGCGCCGAGGCCTACCGCCGCTTCCGCGGGCGCGACCCCGAGGTCCGCGCGCTGCTGGCCGAACGGGGACTTGCCTAGCGGGGAGGTCTGGTAGGGCGGGCGGGTCAGGCAGGTCGGCATGCCACGACGGACCTGAAGGTCCGCAGCTACGACGAACGACCAACGACGACGAAGTCGTAGAACTCCAGCGTGCCGCCGAGGCTCGCCAGCAGGACGATGCGCCAGGCAATCAGCAATTGGCAATTCGAGTGTCAGATCACTCCCGCCTTTTTCATCACCGCTTCCGACTTGGCCTTGATCTCCGTGGCCACGGCGAACGGGTCGCCGGCCGAGTACGTGGGCATCGGCAGTCCGACCGAGAGCGGGTCGGCATAGCCGATCGCGGCGAGTTTCTGCGCAATGGCCACCAGCGGCGCGACGCCGTCGCCGGGGGGAACCCGCGTGGATTGGTCGAGCAGTTCGCGCGGCATGTCGGGCGTGTCCAGGAAGTGCACGTGCCTGATCTCGCCGGGCTTTACGGCATCGAGGTCTTCGAGCTTTCCGAGTCCCGACCAGAAGTAATAGCAGTCGAACAGCACGCCGAGGTTCGGGGCCGCCGCCGAGCCCGTTGCCGACGATCTCCACCTAGGTGATGCCGGCCTTCGCCCATCCTTCGAGCGAGCCCGTGAACCCGGCGCGCGACGACGTGCTAGCGACAGGCGCCCCGCCGCCTTTTGGCTTTGAAGTTTTGGCCCGAGCCGCTATCGTTACCGCCCGGAGGATCCATGAAGAGACTGTTCCTGACCGTCGTGCTGCTGCTGGCCGTCGCCGGTCCCGCCCGCGCCCAGTTGTCGCCGATGAACGCCGCAGGGATTACGTACGGACACGTGCACCTCAACGTCGCGGATGTCGAGGTCCACAAGAAGCTCTGGGTCGAGATGTTCGGTGGGACCTACGTGCAGAAGGGACCGTTGATGACGGTCAAGTTCCCGAACATGCTGATCGCGCTGACGCTGAAGGCGCCGACCGGTCCGTCGCAGGGCACGGTGATGGATCACTTCGGCTTCAAGGTGCGCAGCATGCCCGAGATGCTGGCCGCCGTGCGCGCCGCCGGCTACACGGTGCAGCAGGAGTTCACCGGCGCCGAAGGGTTCCCGAACGCCTACTTCCTCGGACCCGATGGTCTGCGCGTCGAGATGCAGGAAGACAAGACGCTGTCGGCGAAGGCGATTCCGAACCACATCCACTTCTGGACGCCGGAGTTCGAGAAGCTGCTCGACTGGTATGTCGACATCTTCTCGCTGACCAAGCGGAGCCGCGGCACCATCAAGTCGACCGCCGATGCCGGCACGGTGAACCTCTCCTACCAGACGAGCCGCGAGCCGGTGGTCGCCACCAAGGGGCGCGTCATCGATCACATCGGCTTCGAGGTGAAGGACCTGGCCGCGCTCGTCAAGCAGCTCGAGGCGAAGGGAATCAAGTTCGACGTTGCCTATCGCGAAGTGCCAGCCATCGGCCTGAAGATCGCGTACATCACCGACCCGAGCGGTGTGTATATCGAGCTGACCGAAGGCTACGTCAACTACTGACGTGCCGAAGAACGAAGGCCCCGAAGAGACCTTCGGGCCCTTCGTTCTTTCGTGAGGTCAATCAGTATCAGCACCTCGTGACTGCTGAGTGCTGACTTCGAACTTCTAGCCCGCCTCCGCCGCGTCGTCGTCGATCGCCCCTGCATCCGTCGGCTCGGGTGCCGCGGCAGGGTCGGGGACGACGGTGTCGAGCAGTGCGTCGGCGATGAAGCCGTGCGCGCCCGCGTCGGCTCGCGCGAGCAGTGCCTCGAGCGGCGAGCGCGGGGTCCACGACTCGCGCTGCTGCATGATCGGGAAAGTGCCGTCGGCACGCGGCGGTGCATAGCGGCACCAGAAGCCGAGGTGCCAGAGCAGGAACTCGCGAATGCGCGCGCGCCCCTTTTCGTCGTCGCGCCAATGCAGCTTGGCGAGTGCGACGTAGCGCGCGTAGATCGCGATCCGCTCCTCGGCGGTGAGGTCGAGGTCACCTTCCGTGACCTCGCGGAAGAGCCACGGCTTGATCAGAATGCCGCGCGCCGACATCAGCGCCGTGCAGCCCGAGCTCTCGAGGGCCGGTGCCACCTGATGACCGAACAGCAGGTCGCCGTTGCCAATGACCGGCACCGGCACCGCCGCGGCCACTTCCGCGATCGCCGCCCAGTCGGCCGACTTCGTGTAGCGCGCTGCGCGGGTCCGTCCGTGCACCGTGATGGCATCGACCCCGGCATCGACCGCCGCGCGCGCCACCTCGAGGTAGTTGCGGTGCTCGTCGTTCCACCCCAGCCGGATCTTGACGGTCACCGGTACCGGCACCGCCTTCTTCATGGCTTCGACGATGCGGAAGACGCGGCGGGGTTCGCGCCCGAGCGCGGCACCGAGCCCCTTGCTGGTGAAGTAGTCGATCGGGCAGCCGAGGTTGACGTCGACGAGGTCGGCGCCGCGCGACACCACGAGTTCAGCGGCCCACGCCATCTCCTCGGGCTTGTTGCCGGCGAGCTGCACCCCGAAGAACCGCTCGTCTGGCGCCTTCCTGATGAGGGCGAACTCGCTGCGGCGTTTCTGCTTCAGCCGCCGAGCCACGGTCATCTCGCTCATGGTGACGCGAGCACCGAGTTCCTGGCACAACTGCCGGTAGGGGAGGTTCGAACCTTTGGTCATGGGCGCAAGGATGAGTGCGCCCTGGAGCGTGTCGCGAAGTACGGTCATGCCAGGAAGGGAGTTTGTCGGGAAGCCACGTGCGATTGTATGCTGCTCTGGCAGTCAAATCACTCCATGATAACGATGACCTCCGGACGCTCTGGCCTCTCTGCTGGCGATTCTCCGCTCGATGCGCGCGCCTGCGCCGACATCGGCACCGAACTGGCGCGGGTGCGCGTCGGTCGCGGCCTCACGCTGGCGCAGGTCGGCGAACAACTCCTGCTGTCGACGCGGCAGGTGAAGGCGCTCGAAGAGGTCGAGTTCTCAGCGTTCCACAACCCGACGTTTCACCTGAAGGCCCTGCGCAAGTACGTGGTCTTTGCCGGCATCGACACCACGCTGCTGAACCGCGTGGCGGCGGCCGTCGCGCGTCCGGAGCCGGTGCTGACCGCCGCGGAGGCGGACGAGCCACTCGTCGACGAGGGGTCACGCCGTGGCCTGATTGTCGTCGGCTCGATCCTGCTGGTGGCAGCGGCCGTGGCCGCCGGCGGCTATTTCCTGTGGCTGCGCGATACAGCCGCGCCCGCCGCACCCAGCGCGACGGCTCAGGTCGAGCCGCTCCCGCCACCGCCGCCTGCGCCCGCCGCCGTGGTCCCGCCTGCCGTGGTGCCCGCGGCCGAGATGGCACCGGCCGCCGCACCGCCGGCTGCGCCTGCCGGCAACGCGCCGCCGGTCGGCTACACGCCCTCGGCGTTCGGCAGCGTGCGCGCGCTGCACCCGACCTGGATCTTCGTCCGCGATGCCGACAACAACGCGACCGAGAAGACGCTGGCCGCCGGCGAGAGCCTCGAGTTCGAGACGCAGCCGACCTATCTCGCGGTCGGGTCGTCGGAGGCCGAGTTGACGATTGGGGCGCGACGCATCGATCTTGCCCGCTTCGTGCAGAACGGTCAGATTCGGGTCCGCGCCGGCGACTTCGATGCGCTGGTGCAGGGCGCCTCGCCCATTCCCGCACCAACCGTCGCGACCGTCCGCTGACGCCGGACCGCCGCGGCGTGCCTGCGCGCCTCCCGCCTGCTCTACAATGTCTGCTCGCCACCCCGATACTCGAGGAGCTTCCGGTGATCGTTGAACAGCGCCGTCGAACCGTCCGCCTCGCAACCGCCCTTGGCTGCGTCGCCCTGAGCCTGGCCTGCGCCTCCGCGTCGACGAAGGGGGCGGACCCGTCGATGCGCGGGGCGACCGCGATCGATCGGCAGATTCAAGGTTCGGGTGTCGCCGCACCGCGTCTCGATCACCTCATTCCCGCACGCGACTCCCAGGGGAGCCTGCCGACCCGCTTCGAGTGGACGCCCGTGCCTGGCGCCGAGTCGTACACCATCGGCGTCTGGAACGAAATCGACATGATGGTCTGGCGCAAGGATGCGATAGCCACCAGCTCCTACATCCCCACCGACCTGCGGCTCGATCCGGGCACCTACTTCTGGACGATCTCGGCGATCCGCGGCGGCGAGGAGATCACGGCGTCGGGCCTGTCGGCCTTCGTCGTGCGGCCGCCGAATCCGCAGCAGTAGGCGCGGGTGACGCGCGGAGATGTGACGCGTGCCTGACACGCTGCGAGCTCTCGCAGCAGACCTGCTCGGCGACTGGCGGGTGCTTCGCTTCAGCGACCTGCAGTTCTGGCACCGTAGCGAAGCGCGCCTGCTGCTGGTGGCGCTGGCGCTGGCGGCGCTGCTCGTCCTGATCGTGCGGCTCGTACTGCCGCGCCGCGGCGGCCGCTACAGCGTGGCGGTGCCGGCGGTGATCGGCTCCATTCCGCGCGCCCTCTCGGCTCACCTCACGCACCTGCCGCTCCTGCTTGCGCTCGCCGGGCTGCCGCTGCTCGCCGTGGCGCTCGCCGACCCGTTCACGGCGCTCGTGCGCCGCGAGGCCACCTATCCCGGCCGGCGCATCTGCCTGATGATCGACGCGTCGAACAGCATGAGCAGCCCGTTCAAGACCAGCGTGCTGCCGCAGCGGGCCGACGGCGAGTCGAACGCCTTCGTCACGACCGTGGCTGCCGCTGAACGCTTCGTGCAGATGCGGATGAGCGGACCCTACCGCGACCTGCTGGCCCTCGTCGAGTTCGGCGCCGACGCCTACGTCGTCACCCCCTTCACCAACGACTACGACAACATCCTGGTGAGCCTGTCGCTCATCGGCGAACCGCACGAGTTCGCCACCTTTCCGGACCAGCGGACGCTGATTGCCAGGGGGATCGAGGAAGCGGTGGCGCTCTTCAAGGCGTTCAATTACCTCGACGCCTCTGGCAACCTGCTGCTCATCTTCTCCGACGGCGAGGATACGAATGCGATGATCGACGGGCGGTCGCTCGACGACATCATCAGCGGCGCCATCGACGCAGGCGTGCCGGTCTACCTGGTGCGCACCAACTACAACAAGGCGGAAGGCGACCCGGCCGTGCCCGACAAGCTGTGGCGCGACGCGGTGCAGAAGACCGGCGGCAAGTTCTTCGCCGCGAGCGACGAGCGCACGCTGCTCGCGGCCATCAACGAGATCGACAAGGTGGCGGCCGGCTCCATCCAGTTGACCGAGTACGGCACGCAGCGCCCGCGCTTCCCGCTGTTCGCCGCGGCCGCCGCGCTCTGCTTCGCGCTCGGTGCCCTGTCGAAGCTCACCGTCCCGTACTTCCAGCGCTATCCCTGAAACAACGTTCGGACGTGTTCCCCCTGTGTGTCGCTGCCGACCGCGCCGCCATGGCGCGCGGCCATCTGGTGGAGGTTTCGTGAAGCATTCTGTCGCGATCACAATCCTGGGCCTTGGCCTGCTCGTCTCGTCGGCCGCGTTCGCGCAGCCTCCAGCCCAACCGAAGTCGGCGGAGCCGTCGGTGAGCGCCAGCAACCGCGCCGTGCGCAGCGAGTTGCCGTTCGCCGACCGGCAGGACTTCGATGATGCGATGCGCGGGTTCGTGGCGACGGTGCCGAACGCGGCCAATCCGCAGCAATATCAGTTCCTGCAAGGCGACGCGCCAGACACGGTGAACCCCAGCCTCTGGCGCCTGGCGCAACTGAACGCCATCCACGGTCTGTTCAAGGTGGTGGACGGCCTGTACCAGGTGCGTGGCTTCTCGCTCGCGAACATGACGATCGTCGAAGGGCGCACCGGCGTCATCGTCATCGACCCGCTGTCGACCGTGGCCTCGGCGAAGGAAGGGCTCGACCTCTATTTCGCGCATCGTCCGAAGCGGCCGGTCGTGGCCGTGATCTACACGCACAGTCATAGCGATCACTACGGAGGCGCGAAGGGCGTCGCCACCGAGGCCGACGTCAGGGCCGGGCGCACGAAGGTCTACGCGCCCGCCGGCTTCCTCGAGGCTGCAGTATCCGAATCGGTGATTGCCGGCAACGCGATGGGACGCCGCGCGCAGTTCCAGTTCGGTGCGCCGCTGCCGCGCGGGCCGCAGGGCAACGTGGATGCGGGCCTCGGCAAGATCGACTCGCGCGGGTTCCCCGGACGGTCGATCATCGCGCCGACCGACTCCATCACGCTGCCGGTCGAGCCGCGCACCATCGACGGCGTCGCCATTACCTTCCACCTCGCGCCCGCCTCCGAGGCGCCGGCCGAGATGCACCTCTACTTCCCGCAGTTAAAGGTGCTCGATACCGCCGAGAACGCGACGCACACGCTGCACAACCTGCTGCCGCTACGCGGCACCGAAGTGCGCGACGCGAAGGGCTGGTCGAAGTATCTCGGCGATGCGCTCGATCGCTTTGGCGCCGGCACCGATATCGTCATCGCGCAGCATCACTGGCCGGTGTGGGGGCGCGACAATGCCGTGCGGCACCTCGAACAGCAGCGCGACCTCTACAAGTACGTGCACGACCAGACCGTGCGGATGATGAACCAGGGGATGGCGCCCACCGAGATTGCCGAGACGCTGCGGTTGCCCGCCGGGCTCGAGGATGTGTGGGCGGCGCGCGGCTACTACGGCACGCTGTCGCACGACTCGAAGGCGGTGTACCAGAAGTACCTCGGCTGGTACGACGGCAATCCGGCGGTGCTCAACGCGTTGCCGCCCGAACCTGCGGCGAAGAAGTATGTCGAGTACATGGGCGGGTCGCAGGCGATCATCGCGAAGGCGCGCGACGACTTCCGTCAGGGCAACTACCGGTGGGTGGCGCAGGTGATGGACCAGGTGGTCTACGCCGAACCGTCGAACACCGAGGCGCGGGCCCTGGCGGCTGACGCGTTCGAGCAGCTTGGCTATCTCGCCGAGTCGGCGACGTGGCGCAACGCCTACCTGCTTGGTGCGCGCGAGTTGCGCAACGGCGTCCCCCAGGCGCGTCCGCGGCAGGCGCTCGACGCCGAGTTCATCGACGCCATGCCCGTGCCGCTCGTCTTCGACTATCTCGGCACGACGCTCAATGGACCGCGGGCCGAGCACGCGACAATGGTGCTGAACTGGACGTTCACCGACACGAAGGAGTCGCTGGTGTCCACGCTCGACCACGCCGCGCTCACCTACGTGCCCGGCAAGACCTCCGCGCGGGCCGACGCGTCAGTCACCACGACGCGCGCCGTATTCAACGCCGTGGTGCTGCGGCAGCGCACGTTCGCCGACGCGCAACAGCAGGGTGTCCTCACCGTCATCGGCAACGCGGCACGGCTGACCGAGCTGATGTCGTACTTCGACGACTTCGACCCCGCGTTCAATATCGTCGAGCCGCGGAGGGCACGCCAGTGACACGACGACTGTTCCTGTGCCTGCTCGTACTCACGTCCGCCGCTATGGTCCGCGCCTCGGCGCAGGGGCGGCCGGCGCCGCGCCCGTCTCGTCCGAGCTTCGACGGCATCTGGAACTCCGGCACGGCCACGCCGATCGAGCGTCCGGCGGCGCTGCGCGACAAGCCGTTCTTCACTGCTGCCGAAGCCGCGGCGTTCGAACGCCAGGCGGCCGCCGCCAACGAGGAGCCACCAGCCGGATCGGCGGCGGCGCAACGCGGCACCGGTACCTACAACACGTTCTTTCGCGAGTTCGGCACGGACGTCGTCAAGACGCGCCGCACTTCGATCGTGTACGACCCGCCGGATGGCCGCATTCCGCCGCTGACGCCTGCCGCTGCCGCGGTGAAGCGACAGCGGACCGAAGCGCAGCGCGGGCTGGCGAGTGCGCAGGATGCGGGGCTGCAGGACCAGTGTCTGGCGATGCTCACCGCCGGGCCGCCGATGCTGCCCTATACCTACAACAGCAACTACCAGTTCCTCGAGAGTGCGGTCGCGATCGTCATCCACATCGAGATGATTCACGACGCGCGGATCATCTACATGGACGGCAGGCCGCACGCGCCGGCCGCAGTGCGGAAGTGGATGGGCGATTCAATCGGCCGATGGGAGGGCCAGACGCTCGTCGTCGACACCACGAACTTCAATGACGGCGGCGGGTACTACGGCGATGCCGGCGGCAACTTCGGGTGGGACCGCCATCTGCATTTGATCGAGCGCTTCAGTCTGCTCGATGCCGACACGATGCTCTATCAGTTCGATGTCGACAACCCGACCGCCTTCACGCGGCCGTGGAAGGGCGAGCTCACGCTGTCGCGCTCGACCGCGCCGATCTATGAGTACGCCTGCCACGAGGGCAACCGCTCGCTGCCGAACATGCTGAGCGGCTACCGCGCGACGGAGAAGGCGGCCGACGCAACGGCGCCTCGCTGAGCGACGGCGGGTCAGGACTGCCGGCTCGCCAGCAGTGCATCGAGCGGACTGCGCGCCGGACTCCGCAGGTCCTTGACGACGTGCGTGTAGATCATCGTGGTTTCGACGTTGGCGTGGCCGAGGTATTCCTGGATCTGGCGGATGTCGACGCCACTGAGCAAGAGGTGCGTGGCGAATGAGTGGCGCAACGTGTGGACCGACACCGGCTTGTGGATACGAGCGGTGGCGGCCGCGGTTTTCACGGCTTTCTGGACGAGCGAGTCGCTGACGTGATGGCGGCGCACGACGCCGGCTCTCGGGTCGGTAGATAGCGTCTCGCTCGGGAAGACCCAGAACCAGCCCGGTTCGCGCCCAGCGTTGGGGTACTTGCGGTCGAGCGCATGCGGCATCCAGACGCCTGCGACGCCGCTTGTCCGGTCCTGGCGATACAGTGCGCTAGTCTTCGCCAGATGCGCGCGCAGTTCGTCGCGTCCGGCTTCGGCAAGGAGTGTGGAGCGGTCCTTGTCGCCTTTGCCGGAGCGCACGAAGACGAGCCCCTGATCGAAGTCGAGATCCTTCACGCGGAGTTCGCAGCACTCCGAGACGCGCAGGCCCCCGCCGTAGATCAGGCAGGCCATCAGGCGCGCGGTGCCACGCAAGGCATCGAGCAGCGCCGCCGTTTCCGGGACGCTGAGCACGACCGGGAGGTGCCGGCCACGCTTGGCTTGGACACCCTCGCTTAGTCCCTCCACGCTGAGGCCGAGCACCTCGCGACAGAGAAACAGCGCGGCGCACATCGCCTGGTTCTGCGTGCTCGCGGCGACGCCGCGTTTCACGGCTAGGTGGGTGAGGAAGTCGCGCACTGTTTCGGCGTTCAGGCGTGGGCGCGGCGCACCCTGCTGTTCGGCGGCGTAGGCCAGAAGGCGGCGCACCCAATCGACGTAGCTGCACTCGGTGCGATAGGAGTAGTGGCGTGTGCGGATGCGAGACCGGAGCGCCTCGAGGGCTGGCAGCGGAACGACGCGCCCCTCGGCGTCGACGCTGGCCTGCGCACTGCCGGTGCGCCAGTCGGTGCGGTTGAGGAAGTTCACGAAGTAGAGGCGCAGGGCTTGTTCGGCTTGGTGGACCTGCCAGTCGTGCGCACCGGCACGTTCCAGATTCTCGCAGAACTGCTGGACGCGGTCGGCGAGTGGCCCGTCGTTCGCCGGGCGCGTCAGGAACTGGCGGACGAACCGCACGCAGTAGGGAGCGGCGGTTTCCTTGACGAGGCGAGCCTTGAGCAGGAACTCGCCGAACTGTTGGAGTGACGACTCTAGTTCGCGCACGGAGGGCCTCCGAGGCGCATCAGAGTGCAAGGTGCCCGCCGTGACAGGCGCGTGTTCGCAAGTGTCTGGGTCAATGGGATCTATGGCCGTGGGCTGCGTGCGGGGTGAGCCGGCGAACCCTCGCGGCGTGTGCGGCGTGGAAACCGTGGTTGCCGCTATCGCGTCGGTCTCCTACCAATTGGCACTCTCCACCTAACCTTGGTAAACCCGTGTTAGGACGCCGGCGCCAATCCACCGGACGACGGTGGCGCGACTCCGTGCAAAGGACACGGCAGATGGCACTTGACCGCACTACGTGCGACACCGACAATGACGCGAACAAGACTTTGGCGAGGTGCTCCGCCACTGGGCTCTAGAGTGCCCAGCCTGGCAATTGGCGCATTCCAGCTATACAACGTTAGGCAGACTCGGAACGATTTGCCACGCGTCAATACATCGTGCATACTCGGTCCATCGCATGTCGAGCCTGGCGTTCACGTGGGATCCGGCCAAAGCGCGGACCAATCTTCGCAAGCACGGCG
>CALQBJ020000075.1 GCA_943328785.2 Bifidobacterium breve | reverse complement strand
GCATACCGGCCACGCCTGACCGGCCGACGCGAACGAGCGCTCGGGACGCTGGTGGCAGACCACGGCCCCGGCCAGATAGGCGAGAGCGGCCGCGCCCCTGACCAGCGGACCGGACGTGGCCGACCCGAGCCCGAGAGGCGCCAGCGGTTGGGCGCCGGCCCACAGCACCGCGACCGAGGTGAAGAGCGCCTCGGGCCAATGAATCCGTGACACGTCAGTAACTTACACGACGCAGGAACCGCTCGCCCGCACCTTGCGTCTAACAACGTTAGACATCCGAACACCGTTTACCAACCGAACGGTATGCGGTCGAATGAGACGACAACCGCTGCACTTCATGGGAATCAAAGAACGACAGGAACGGGACCGGGAAGCGGTTCAACGCGCCATTCTCGATGCCGCCCGCGATCTCTTCGTCAGGGACGGCTTCGAGCAGGTCTCCATCAGGAAGATCGCCGAACTCGTCGAATACAGCCCCGCCGCCATCTACGGCTACTTCCCGTCGAAAGACGACATCTTCTACGCGCTGGCCGAGGAAGGCTTCCGCCTGCTGCACGGCGACCCCGCCGATCTGGCGGCGGTCGCACCACTGCGGCCGATCGACCGGGTCCGCACGCTGCTCTGGCGCCTCTACGCATTCAGCGTCGATCACCCCCAGTACTTCGCACTCATGTTCGTCGACCGCTCGGTGCCCCGCATCCGCCGGGAATACGAGCGGTTCGCGTTCGCCCGCGAGATGAAGCAGTCGCTCATCTCCCACGTCCGCGAGGCCGTTGCCGCCGGTGATCTTCCGGCCTCGGTCGCCCCGGACATCATGTTTAGGATCGTCAGCAGCGCCCTCATCGGCGTTGCGGTCATGCGCTTGTCGGATCGTCTGCCTCCAGGGGAAGACGCCGAGGCACTGGCCCGCGACGTCCTCGATGTGACGCTGGCCGGCCTCAGGGCCGCGCCCCCCACTCGCACGTCGTCCGCCGATTGCGTGCTGGACGACCCGACCCGTTCATTACTCGACGCGCAAGTCTCATAACAGGAGCCCTTCATGATTCGTCTCGTCAACCGACCCACTCTCGCCTCCGTGCTGCTGGCCGGGGCTGCCCTGACCGGCGCCTGCACCGCGGCCGGCAAGGCCGCGGACACCGCGCCGGCCGCGGCACCAGCCGCGGTCGCGGTCTCGGCGACGGCTGCGGCCGAACAGCCGGTCACGCGGTTCATTCGCGCCACCGGCAGCCTGACCGCGGAAGAGCAGGCCGACGTCGCCGCCGAAATCGCCGGCCGCATCGTCGCCACGCCAGTGGAACGCGGCACGGCGGTCGGCGACGGCGCCGTGCTGGTGCGAGTCTCGCCCGCCGAGGCTGACGCACAGGCGAAGGAAGCCGAAGCCAACGCGGCGCAGATCGAGGCCCGACTCGGCATGGCCGAGGGGCGCAGCTTCGACGTGAACGCCGTGCCCGAAGTGCAGACGGCCAAGGCGTCGTACGACCTCGCGACGAACGAGTTCAACCGCATCAAGTCACTGCTCGACCAGCGCGTCGTGTCGCAGTCGGAATTCGAACAGCGCCGCACGCAAATGGAAGCGACGCGGCAGCAGTTCGAAGCGGCCCGCAACGGCGCGGCGCAGCAGTACCAGGCGCTGATGGGCGCCCGCGCCCGCGTGGCGCTGGCCCACAAGTCGGTGTCGGACACCACTGTGCGCGCCCCGTTCACCGGACTCGTCGCCGAGCGCCTCGTCTCGGTCGGCGACTACGTGACGAAGGGCATGAAGGTGGCCATCGTCGTGAAGGTCACCCCGCTGCGCGTCCAGTTGACCGTGCCCGAACAGTTCGTGTCGGCGGTGAAGGCCGGCGCTCCGGTCACGTTCCAGGTCGATGCCTTCCCAGGCCGCGAGTTCACCGGCACCGTACGCTACGTGTCGCCGACGCTCGAGGCCAACAAGCGCGCGCTCACGGTGGAAGCCGTCGTGCCGAACCAGTCGGGCGACCTGAAGCCGGGGCTGTTCGCCACGGCCCGCATCGAGCAGCCGGAACGGACGCCCGCCGTCATGGTGCCGACGTCCGCCGTGCAGACCACTGCCGGCACGAGCCGCGTCTACGTCGTGAGCAACGGGACCGTGGAAGAACGCATCGTCACCATCGGCCAGCAGGCGGACGCGTTCATCGAAATCGCAACCGGACTCAAGGCCGGTGAACAGGTGGCGACGAAGAACATCGCCCAGCTGTTCGACGGCGCAAAGGTGTCGTAATGCAGTGGCTTGCTGCGCTCTGTATCAAGCGCCCCGTCTTCGCCAGCGTCCTCATCCTCTCGCTCACCGTCATCGGCCTGTTCTCGTTCTCGCAGCTTGGCGTGGACCAGTTCCCGAAGATCGACTTCCCCACCGTCGTGATCACGACGGTGCAGCCTGGTGCCGCGCCTGAGCAGATCGAGACGGAAGTCACCGACAAGATCGAGGAAGCGGTCAACACCATCAGCGGCATCGACGAACTCCGCTCGACCTCGTCGGAAGGCGTGTCGATCGTGTTCGTCTCGTTCGTCCTCGAGAAGGACGGCAACGTCGCCGCGCAGGAAGTGCGCGACAAGATCAGCGGCGTGATGTCGCGGCTGCCCAGGACCGTCCAGCAACCGCGCATCGACCGCTTCGATCCCGACGCCGCGCCGGTCATCAGCATCGCGCTCACCGCCAACAAGCCGGTGCGTGAAGTGACCGAGTATGCCGACAAGGTGCTGCGCCGCCAGATCGAAAGCGTGAACGGCGTCGGCCAGGTGCTCGTGCTCGGCGGCCGTCAGCGCCAGGTGAACGTGTGGCTCGACGCCGACCGCATGCGCGCCTACAACGTCACGGTCACCGAGATCTCGCGCGCCCTGCAGGCGCAGAACGTCGAGGTCCCGGGCGGACGCATCGACCAGGGCGGCCAGTCGCTGACGCTCCGCACCCGCGGCCGCGTGCAGTCGATCGAACAGTTCAACGACATCGTCATCCGCCAGACCGAAGGCCACCCGATCACGCTCAACGACGTGGCGCGGGTGGAAGACGGCGAAGCGGACCCGACCACCATCGCCGGCATCGACGGCGTGCCGACGGTACTGCTCGACGTCAGGCGGCAGTCGGGCACCAACACGGTTGAAGTGGTGAAGAACGTCCGCGAGCGGCTCGACGAGATCACGGCAGCGCTGCCGCCCGGCTATCACGCCCGCGTCGTGCGCGACCTCTCGACCTTCATCGAGGCCGCCATCGCCAACGTCGAAGAGCACCTCATCCTCGGCTCGATCCTCGCCGCACTCGTCGTGCTGCTGTTCCTCGCAAACTGGCGCTCGACGATCATCGCGGCCATCGCCATCCCGACCTCGATCATCGCCACGTTCGGCCTCATCTGGTACATGGGCTTCACGCTCAACCTGATGACCATGCTGGCGCTGACACTCTCGGTCGGTATCGTCATCGATGATGCCATCGTCGTCCTCGAGAATATCTACCGGTTCATCGAGGAGAAGCACGAGGACCGCTTCAAGGCGGCTGAAGACGCCACGGCCGAAATCGGCCTGGCCGTACTGGCGACGACGCTGTCGCTGGTGGCGATCTTCGTCCCGGTCGGCTTCATGGGCGGCATCGTCGGCCGCTTCATGAAGAGCTTCGGCCTGACGATGGCATTCGCCATCATCGTGTCGCTGGTGGTCAGCTTCACCCTGACCCCGATGCTGTCGGCGCGCTGGCTCAAATTGAAAACGCACGGCAAGGACCAGCACTCGTCGAAGAACTCGAAGGTCTTCCACGCCATCGACGCCTTCTACACGCGGCTGCTCGAATGGTGCATGGCCCGCCGGGCCCTGATTGCCGGCGGCGCGGTGCTCGTGCTGCTGTCGAGCATTCCGCTCTTCATGATCGTGCCCAAGGCGTTCATGGCGCCGGACGACCAGTCGGAATTCGAGATCAACCTGCGTGCGCCGGAAGGCACGAGCCTCGAGGCCACCGAAGTGCTGACCAACCGCGTGGCGGCGGCGGTGAAATCGCAGGTGCCGGAAGTGGAGTACACGCTGACCACGATCGGCGGCAACCAGTCCGGCACGCGGAACCTGGCGTCCATCTACGTGCGGCTGGTTCCGATCGAAGCGCGCACCCGCGACCAGTTCGTCATCATGAACGCCATCCGCTCGGACGTGCTGCCCCCGGTGGCAAAGAACGCGCGCACCTCCGTGCAGCAGGTGGCGACCATCGGCGGCGGCGGTGCACAGAACGCCGAGATCCAGTTCCTCATCAATGGGCCCGACCTGCGGACGCTCGACGTCCTCAGCGCGCAGTTGCTCGACAAGATGAAGACGCTGCCCGGCGTCGTCGACCCCGACCGCTCGCTGAACGCCGGCAAGCCGGAGTTGTCGGTGCAGGTCGACCGTCCGAAGGCATCGGACCTCGGCGTGCAAGTGGGTGACGCAGCGGAAGCGCTGCGCTGGCTCGTCGGCGGCGACCAGGTGACGACCTACAACGAAGGCAGCGAGCAGTATGAAGTGCACCTGCGCGCCGAGGCGATCAACCGCTCGACCGAGCAGGCGATCGGCGGCCTGACCGTGCCGTCATCACGACTGGGTTCGATTCCGCTCGAGAACGTCGCGAGCTTCTCGAAGGGTTCGTCGCCGTCGGACATCAGTCGGCTGTCGCGGCAGCGCCAGGTAACGCTCTACGCGAACATGGTGCCCAACGCATCGCAGTCGGCCATCCAGGACGCCATCCAGGCGGAGTGGGAGAAGATGGCGCCAGGCGGCGACTACAAGGGGGCGTTCAGCGGACGCTCGAAGGAGTTGGGCCGCGCGGCACAGAACTTCGTGCTGGCGTTCGCCCTGTCGCTCATCTTCATGTATCTGATCCTGGCGGCGCAGTTCGAGTCGTGGCTCCACCCGATCACGATTCTCCTGTCGCTGCCGCTGACGCTGCCGTTCGCGCTGCTGTCGCTCATCATCTTCAACCAGTCGCTGAACATCTTCTCGGCGCTCGGGTTGCTGGTGCTGTTCGGTGTCGTGAAGAAGAACTCGATTCTCCAGATCGACCATGCGAACCAGTTGCAGGCCGGAGGGATGAACGCGCACGATGCGGTCATCCAGGCGAGCCGCGATCGTCTACGGCCGATCCTGATGACGACCTTCGCCTTCGTCGCCGGCATGATCCCGCTCATCGCGTCGAGCGGCATCGGCTCGGGCACGAACCGCGCCATCGGCTTCGTCATCTTCGGCGGCCAGTCGCTGGCGCTGCTCCTCACGCTGCTCGTCACCCCGGTGGCCTACTCGCTCTTCGACGACATGTCGAAGGTGCGGATCTTCGGCCGCCGGCGCGCCGCGAGCGCGGATGCGGACGCGATGCCGGCATCGGCGTCCTAGTGATAACCGCGGGCCTGCGGGCCCGCTTGAAGAGAGGTGCGGACCGTCAGGTCCGCTCGGGATTCGTGTACATGAGAACTGCCTTCCGGACATCCTGGCTTCCTGCCGCGCTCCTCGCGCTGGCGCCCACCGTGGCGCTGGCGCAGGCGCCGGCTACGCCACTCAGCCTCAGCATCGACGAGGCCGTGACACTGGCGCTCGAGAACAACCTCGACCTCAAGACCGACCGGCTCGACCCGCAGATTGGCGCTACCCGCGTCGCCGCCGCGTCGGGGTTGTTCAAGCCAACGGTCTCCTCCACGGTGAACCGCAACAACCAGTTGCAGCCGCCGTCGAGCCTGCTGTTCCCGACATCGACGCAGACCGACGTGGTCACGACGAACGTCGGGCTCAACCAGCGCCTGCCCTGGTTCGGCACGTCGTACACCGTCGCCTGGGACACGTCGCACACTGACAGCAACAGCTTTCTCAACAGCTTCAATCCGCTGCTGCGGTCGGGCTTCTCGGCCTCGGTGTCGCAGCCGCTGCTGCGCGACCTGTTCACCGACGCGGCCCGCACCAACCTGGCGCTGAGCCGGAACAACCGCACCATCGCCGACACGCGCCTGCAGGAGAGCGTGGTCCGCACCACGGCGGCGGTGAAAGCGGCCTACTGGAACCTCGTCGCCGCCCGTGCCAACGTCGTCGCCCGCCAGGCGGCCCTGCGGCTCGCTGAAGAACTGGTGCGCGTCAACAAGGCCAAGGTCGACGTCGGCCAGTCACCACCCATCGACCTCGTCTCGGCGCAGGCCGAAGTGGCATCGAATCAGGAGCAGCGGATCGTCGCCGAGACGACGGTGAAGCAGTCCGAGGACCGGCTGCGTGTGCTCATCTTCGATGCCGCACGCCGCGACGTCTGGAACGTTGCCCTCGAGCCGACCGACACGCCGCCCGTCGGCACCGCCGCGGTCGACCTCGAGGCCGCGGTGACGAACGCGCTGCGCGATCGGGCCGACCTGGCGCGCGCCCGCAAGGACATCGAGAACGCCGGCGTCGCGCTGCGCCTCGCGGGGAACCAGAAGCTGCCCGACGTGCGGGTGAACGCCACGTATCAGGCGAGCGGCCTCGGCGGCACAGAGGTCCTGCGGTCCGGCGGTTTCCCGGGAACCATCATTGGGCCCGGCCAGGTGGTCGGCTTCGGCACGGTCCTCGACCAGTTGCTCAAGAGCGACTACCCGACGTGGGCGGTCGGCGTGAGCGTCTCGTACCCAATCGGCCAGAGTGCCGAGGATGCGAGCCACGCGCGCAGCCGGCTCGAGGCGCGGCAGGCCGAGCAGCGGATGAAGAGCGCCGAAGGGCGGGTCATCCAGCAGGTGCGTGATGCGGCGTGGAAGGTGGAGATGAATGCGCGCCGCGTCGAAACCGCGCGCGCCGTGCGCGAACTGGGCGAGCAGCGCCGCGACGTCGAACAGCGCCGGTTCGAGGTCGGCATGTCGACCAGCTTCCTGGTGATCCAGGCACAACGCGACCTCGCCCAGTCCACGCAGAACGAACTGTCGGCGGTCCTCGCCTACGACCTGTCGCTGGTCGACTTCGAGGCGGTGCAGCAGGCAGGGCCGGCAGGCCAGACCACCGCCGCGACGACGCCGGCGACCGTCGCCGTGACGTCGACTGCGACCACCGCCTCACGCACCGCCAGCACTACGACCGCCGGAGTGTTCTAGAGCGAGGGCGCACCTGAAGGTGCGCGGCTACGACATGTCGTGTAGTTGGCGAACAACATGTCGTAGCTGCCAACCTTCAGGTCGGCCGTGCCTACCGGATCGGGAACGTCAGCGGCGGGAAATGCTCTTCGTAGCGCGTCATGAACTCCTGGAACGAGTACGAGTGGCTCTGGCCACCGAGGTGTTCCAGTGCGTAGGTCGCGGCCACGCTCCCGATCTGCGCCGCCTGAGCGTAGGGCAACCCGACGCCCAACCCCTTCATCAGCCCGCCCCGGAAGGCGTCGCCAACACCGGTCGGGTCGACGATGCGCCGCGGCGTGACCGCCGCGACATTCACCAGTTCGTCGTTGGTGATGATCGTCGAGCCGTGCTCGCCCTTGGTCACGATCAGCGCGTCGCTGCGCTCGAGAATCGCCGTGTCGTCGAGTCCGGTCTTCTGCTTGAGGATTTCGTACTCGTAGTCGTTGACGATGACGATGGAGGCACCGATGGCGCCGTCCTTCAGTTCGTCGCCCGACATGCGGGCCACCTGCTGGCCTGGGTCGAAGATGTAGGAGATGCCGAGCGTGCGGCACTCCTCGGCGTACTGCACCATCGCACCCGGATCGTTCGGCGAGATGATCGCCAGCCCCGGCTCGGGCACATTGCGGAACGACAGTTCGCCCGCGTTGGCCATCGCGCCAGTGTAGAACGACGCGATCTGGTTGTTGTGCTGGTCGGTGCTGCAGAAGAACGACGCCGTGAACTTGCCGCTCACCTGCTTCACGTAGGACGTGTCGACCCCCGCCGCCTCGAGCCACTGGCGGTATTCGCCGAAGTCCTCGCCAGCCGTCGCCATCAGCAGCGGACGCTCGCCGAGCAGCGCCAGCGTGTACGCGATGTTCGGCGCGCATCCGCCGCGCCGCTTGTCCATCGTGTCGACGAGGAAGCTCAGGCTCACCCGGTGCATGTGCTCGGGCAGCAGGTGTTCCGTGAACTTGCCAGGGAACGACATCAGGTAGTCGTACGCAATCGAACCGGTTACAACGATGTTCATTCGTGGATCCTTGTCGGGCGGGACGGTCGAGAGGGTCGGGCGAGTCGGGACGGTGGTCGGGCAGGTTGGTGAGCCTGACCTTCCCGACCTGCCCGACCCACCCGACCTACCTGACGTACTTTCCAATAATCGGCGCCAGTTCCTGCTTCACGCTCTCGGGCACGTGGTCGGGGCGCGTGATGATGGCGGTCGCCAGGGCGTCCTTGCACGCGCACGTGCGTGTCGGACCGAGCTGTTCAACCGCGGCGGCGATCGTGCGCTGCGCGGTGAGCGCGTTCGTCGTGAGGTTGGCGATGATCAGTTCCACCGTCACCGTGTCGTGGTCGGGGTGCCAGCAGTCGTAGTCGGTGACCAGCGCCAGCGTCGCGTAGCAGATCTCGGCTTCGCGCGCGAGCTTGGCCTCCTGCAGGTTCGTCATGCCGATGACGTCCATGCCCCACTGCCGGTAGAGCCGCGACTCGGCCAGCGTCGAGAACTGCGGCCCTTCCATGTTGACGTAGGTGCCGCCGCGATGGACGCGCGCGCCGACGGCTTCGGCGCAGTCGCCGGCCATCGTCGCCAGATCGCCGCATACCGGGTGCGCGAAGCCGACGTGCGCCACGATACCGCGGCCGAAGAAGGTGCTGAGGCGTCCCTGCGTGCGGTCGAAGAACTGGTCAGGCACGACGATGTCCAGCGGCCGGTACGCTTCCTTCAAGCTGCCGACGGCGCTGGCCGAGAGAATGCGCTCGACGCCGAGCACCTTGAAGCCGTAGATGTTGGCGCGGAAGTTCAGCTCCGACGGCGAGATGCGGTGTCCTGCGCCGTGCCGCGCCAGGAACGCGACGCGCTTGCCGCGCAGGGTGGCGACGACATACGGACCGGACGGGTCGCCGAACGGCGTCGAGATGACGCGCTCTTCGCGGTCGGTCAGTTCGGCCATGTCGTACAGGCCGCTGCCGCCGATGATGCCAATCGTCGGGTTGCTCATGTGGTTGGTCGCAGGCCCAGCTTGCCCTGCTGCTCGGTGATGAACGCCGCCGGCACGGACGGATCGTGTTCGAAGAAGACGAGCGTGTCACGACGCGCCACTGCACGGGCGAACGCCTGCTTGGCAAACAGCGTGTCCATCGGATACAGGTCGTAGCCCATGATCCACGGGTCTGGCAGGTGCGCGCTGGTCGGCATCAGGTCGGCGAGGAACACCGCGCAGTCGCGTCCCGACTCGATCCAGATGATCTGGTGGTGGGCCGTGTGGCCGCCGGTGCGCTGCACGCGCACCCCCGGCATCACGTGCATGTCGTCCTCGATGAACTCGATGACGCCCGCCTCGGCCAGCGGCATGAAGTTGTCGGGCATGTAGCTCGCCCGGCTCCGCTCGTGCGTCTGGCGCGCATCATTCCACTCGCCGCGGCGGATGTGGTACTTCGCGTTCGGGAAGCGCGGCACGACCTTGCCGTCGGCCCGGCGCGTCGTGAAGCCGCCGCAATGATCGAAGTGCAGATGGCTGGCCAGCACGATGTCGATCTCGTCCGGCGCGATGCCGGCTTCGGCCAGCGCGTGGTCGAGGTTCTTCGAGCGGTCGGCGGCGTACATCCGGTAGAACTTCTCGGTCTCCTTGTCGCCCAACCCCGCGTCGATCAGCATCGTGTGCGTCCCGTCGCGCACGATCAGCGGCCGCATGGTCATCGGGATGCGGTTCGACTCGTCCGGCGTGGCTTTCTTCTCCCACAGCGCCTTCGGCACGACACCGAACATCGCCCCGCCGTCCAGCCGGAGCGTGCCGTCATACAGCGAGATCAGCTCGAGGCTGCCGACCGTGAAGCGGGTGATGCCGAGCGGCGCCACCGTCGATGCCGCCTGCTTGAGTTCGACGAGCACGCCGTGCGCGCTCGACGGATGGATGAAGGCCACCTGCGCCTGCTCGGCGCCGAGCCGCGGCTGTTCGTCAATCAGCCGGATGCCGCGCGCCTTCAACTGCGCGAGGGCGGCGCGGATGTCATCGACGCGAAGCGTGATGTGGTGGAGTCCCGGCCCGCGCTTGGTGAGATACCTGGCGATCGGAGACTCGGGAGCAGTGGCTTCGAGCAGTTCGAGGCTCGACGTGCCGCTGTGGATGAAATGGGCCCGTACTTGCTGCGAGACGACGTCTTCGCTTCCATGGAGCTCGAGGCCGAGCCCTTCCCGGAAGAAGGCGAGCGAGGCAGACAGGTCGGAAACGGCGATGCCGATGTGGTCGAGATACGCTTTCATGGGAAGTGCCTATTATCACTTGCCCGGCGGGCTGCCGTCACGGCAGCGGCGACGGGGCAAGAGCGCGGGCCAGCAGGTCATGGGCCGCAGTGTAGGGATCGAGTTCGCGGGCGGCCACCCGATCGACGATACCGTCGAACTCGCCGTCGGCGAGCACCTCGCGTTCGAGGTGGGCCATGAACCGCTGCGCCACCAGTTCGCGCAGCCGATAGGCGCTGCGCGAGCGGCGGCGCGCCTCCTGCCGCGGTGCGCCGTGTGCGCGGAACGCGGCGATGGCCTGGTCGAGTTCGGCGATGCCGGCGCCGGTGGTGGCCACGGTCTTCACAATCGGCGGGCGCCAGTCGTCCGGCCCGTAGCGATGCAGCGCCAGGTTGGCCTCGACCGCTGACACCAGCCGGTCTGCGCCTTCGCGGTCGGCCTTGTTCACCACGAAGATGTCGGCAATCTCCATGATCCCCGCCTTCAGCGCCTGCACATCGTCGCCGGTGCCTGGCACGAGGGTGACGACCGAGACGTCGGCGGTGCGGATGATGTCGACCTCGTCCTGCCCTACGCCAACGGTTTCGATGATGATGACGTCCGTGCCCGCCGCGTCGAGAACGAGGGCGGCGTCGCCCGTCGAGCGCGACAACCCGCCGAGATGCCCGCGGGTGGCCATGCTGCGGATAAAGACCCCTGGGTCCGACGCGTGCGCGTTCATGCGCAGGCGGTCGCCGAGCACCGCGCCGCCAGTGAACGGACTCGTCGGGTCGATGGCAATCACGCCGACCGTTGCGGCCGACGCGCGCAGGTGCGCGGTGAGCTTATCGACGAGCGTGCTCTTCCCCGCACCAGGCGGACCTGTCACACCGACGAGATAGGCCCGTCCGGTGTGCGGAAAGATGCCGCGCACCAGCTCCGTCGCCGACGGGTCTTCATCTTCGATGAGGGAGATGGCGCGGGCGATGGCGCGCGGCTCGCCAGCGAGCACACGGGCGGTCAGAGTTGGCGGCTGAGTCATTGGGAGAAGAGCTGGCGAGCGATGACGAGCCGCTGGATCTCGCTCGTCCCTTCACCGATCGTAGTGAGCTTCACGTCGCGGAAGAACTTCTCCGCCGGATAGTCCTTCACGAAGCCGTAGCCGCCGTGAATCTGCACGCAGTCGTCGGCGGCCTTCACCGCAATCTCGCTGGCATAGAGCTTGGCCATCGACGACTCGAGCGTCGTGCGGGCGCCGCGATCCTTCAGGTACGCCGCCCGGTAGGTCAGCAGCCGCGCCGACTCGATGCGGGTGGCGTTGTCGGCGAGCTTCCACTGAATCGCCTGGAACGCGCTGATGGTCTTGCCGAAGGCCTTCCGCTCCTGCGCGTAGCGACGCGCGGCCTCGTACGCGCCTTGCGCCAGGCCGACCGACAGCGCCGCAATGCCGATGCGCCCCGCATCGAGCACCTGCATCGTGTTGACGAACCCCTGCCCTTCCGCGCCGAGCCGCTGGTCGGCTGGAATGCGGCAGTGGTCGAAGAGCACCTCGGTCGTGTCGCTGGCGCGCATGCCGAGCTTGTCTTCCTTGCGCCCCGCCCGCATCCCGGGTGTGCCGTGTTCGACGATGAAGGCGGAGATGCCTTTGGCGCCGGCGGCCTTGTCGGTGACCGCCATCACCGTCATCACCTGGCCGATGCGTCCGTGGGTGATGAAGGTCTTCGAGCCGTTCAGTAGCCAACCGTCATCAATACGGACCGCGGTGGTGCGCATGCTGGCGGCGTCGCTGCCCGACGTCGACTCGGTGAGCCCCCAGGCGCCGATCTGCTCGCCCTTCGCCAGCGGTACCAGCCAGCGCTGCTTCTGCGCCTCGGTGCCGAACATGTAGATGTGGGCGGCGCAGAGGCCGTTGTGGGCGGCGACCGAGAGGGCGACGGCGGGATCGACCCGCGCCAGTTCCTCGATGCAGATGCAGTAGTCGATGGCCGACATCCCGGAGCCGCCGTACGCCTCCGGGAACTGGATCCCCATCAGGCCGAGCGCGGCGAGCGCCGGAATCAGCTCGGCCGGAAAATGCTGCGCTTCGTCCCACTCGCGGACGTGCGGGCGAATCTCGGTCTCCGCGAAATCGCGAACCGTGCGCCGGAGCAGTTCCTGCTCGTCCGTCAGCCGGAAGTCCATCTCACCCTTGAGCGTAGCACCGTCGTCTCATTGCAGCGGCGTGTCGACGCGCAGGAGGGCGATGGAGGTGAGGCGGAACTTCGAACGGCCCTGCTGCTCGAGATAGGCCACGTAGTTGCCGTCGGGCGACCAGGCCGGCAGCAGCACGCGGTCGGTGCGCGCGATCGGACGCACGCGACGCTCCTTGTCCATCAGCGTCAGGCGTCCCTGCCGGTCCGCGAAGGCCAGCGCTCCGCTTCCGGCGGGCCCCCAGCCGAAGGTGACACCGCTCTTGGGTTCGTCGGTGACCCACTGCCCGATCTCGACGCCGAGGTACGACAGCGTGACGTAGGCCAGCGAGAACGACGCCGCCGCTTCACTGCCGGTCGCCGAACCCGCCCCGGCGAAGCCGCCGGCAAACGGCGCGACGCGGGTGCGCGTGCGGTCGACACGCACGTCGATCGACAGCCACGGCATCCCGGGCGCAGCCTCGGTCACCTTGTGGTGCCAGTAGTCGGCCGCCCAGTCGGGCTCGATGTCGAGCGGGGCCAGGCCGTCCTGGCCGAGACGCAGTTGGAAGTGCCGAAAGCGGGCGGCCGCGCCGATGCCGTCGCGCGACTGGAGGTAGAGCATCGATCCGTCGGGCGACCAGGCGAGCTTGCTCGGCTCGCCGCGCAGCGCCTTGCGGTCGAGGTCCCGCACCAGCATCGGCGGCGCGACCGAGAGGGCGGAGACGTCGAAGGGGGCGAATCCGGTGCCCTGCAGGAACAACAGGGCGGCGCACAGCAGGCTCCACATGCGCGCCATTCTAGAGCGAGTTCGGAACGTTCATCACGACGGGCACGAAGCTAAACCCAAATTGGCTTCGTGTCTTCGTAATGGCCGTTCAGTAGTAGACGGTGACGCGGAACGACCCCGAGTTGTCCTGCAGGTAGTCGTCGTTGACGCCCAGATAGAGGCGCCCGCCATCGCGCACGCGGATCGGGCCGGTTTCGTCGCCGATGAGGAACAAGCCATCGCCCTCACCGATGCGGCCAATCAGCGCGCCAGCAGACCGGTTCGGCATCGGCCGCCCCTCGTTGCGCGGCGAGTTGCGCTCGCCCGCCGGGCCGTCCTGCCGGCCGGGTCCCCAGCGGACGCGGCCCGCGGCCTCGACATAGATCGCCTGGCCCGACCGCAGGTTGACGCCCGTGTCGGTCCACGGCTGCGACGCCTCGACCGACACGGACCGCTCGCGCATGCCGGACGGTCGCGTATCGGTGCCACGGTCATCGCGGGTGCTGTTGCGGTCGTTGTCGTAGCGGTTGCCACCGCCCACGCCGTCGAGTTCGATGCGGAGCACATCCTCGCGATCGAAGCGGACGCGTTCGCGCCCGAAGATGCCGCGTTGCCCCTCGAATTCGATGACGCCATCGCGCACCGCCACCAGTTCACCCTGCACCCGTCGCCCGTCGCGCAGCACGAGCGTGTCGGCCTGCAGCGCCACCCCGGCCAGTACGAACGCGGCCACGAGTGCCGCTCCCTGTCGTGTCACATGAGCCTCCGTCTGAACATTCCGTACTATTATCGGCTACAGGAGGTTTGATGCGCAGTTTCCGCCCCGCCGTGCTCGCCCTGAGCTTGCTGGCAGGCACCGCCGCTCCAGCCCGAGCCGACCTCACGGCGTTCCTCGGCGCCACGACCACACCGACCAATCGCCAGGTGCGCGGCGCCGCTGCCGGCAGCGGGCTGCTGGTCGCCGGCTTCGAGTTCGAGTATTCCGCGACGACGGAGGATGTCCAGACCGGCGCCCCGGCGCTCAAGCTGTTCAGCGGGAACGGCCTGCTGCAGACGCCACAGCCGATTCTTGGATTCCAGCCGTACGTAATCGCCGGAGCCGGGATCTTTCGCGAGCGGGTGGGACCGGCCACGGAGACCGGCCTCGCGCCGAACGCCGGAGGCGGGGTGAAAATCGCGCTGTTCGGGCCGGTGCGCCTGCGGCTCGACTATCGCCGGTTCCGTCTCGGCGACAAAGCCCGCTACTCGCCGTCGTCGCGCTTCTACGCCGGGCTCAACCTGAAGTTCTGAGCAGACAAAGAAAAGGGCGAGCATGCCGCGCATGCCCGCCCTTTCGTGTGTTCGTCGCGAGTCGTGCTACTTCGCGAGGTCGTTGACCAGCGCCATGTTGAACAACTGACCGGTCGGGGGCGGCGGGAACGCACCGATGTAGGTGTCGTACAGCGCACGCGCCTCGGCGGGGAACGCTTCAGCAAGGAGAGCGGTCAACGAGTAGTCGGCCCCCTTCACCACCGGCGTGATCAGCGAGATGTAGATCGCCGAACCACCGGGGCCAGATTCCGTGGCCTTGTAGACCTTCCAGCTCTCGGCCATCTGCTTGCGCTCCGGCTTGTCGCTGGCCTTCAGCCCATCCTTGACCTTCTGGATGAGCATCTCGTAGTCGGCCGTCTTGTCCGGCTTGATGAAGTTCATGAAGACGGCATTGTCGCCGCCGAACGCATACGGGCTCTTCTGCTGGGCCTGCGCCGTACCGGCGACTCCCAGACCGATCATCAGACCAAGCACCACCACACCAAACTGTCGACGCATCACGGCCTCCTTCACGAAAGGGCTGTTATTTTATCGTAGCTTGACGGCCAGCTGAATCGGTCCGTCGGGCTCAGATGTCAGGCAGGAAACCGCGCCCCGTCAGGGGCCGGCGCCTTACGCGGTAGCATCATCTCACACGAAGACGGCCATTACCTCATTGGCCAGAAGCATTCCTCGCCGGGTCAGCCGAAGGCGGGAACCGTCGCGAATAAGAATGCCCTCCTCGACGAATGGCTCGAGCTCGTCGCCATAGCGTCCCCAGACGTCGGCTCCATAGCGCCGGTTGACCTCGTCCAGGTCGAGCCCCGAGCAGAGCCGCAGCCCGGTGAAGAGCGCATCGCCGAGGCGCTCGTCCGGTGTCAGCCGCCGCTCGTCGGTACGCAGCGACTCACCCCGCGCCACGCGGTCGATGTAGTCGGCGGTCGCCGACACATTCTTCCAGCGGACGCCGTCGCGGGTGGCGTGCGCGCCGCACCCGAACCCGCACCAGTCGCCGTCGAGCCAGTACTTCAGGTTGTGCCGCGACTCGCGCCCCGGCCGCGCCACGTTCGAGATCTCATACTGGAACAGTCCGGCCGCCTCGAGCCGCTCCATCGCCGACAGGTACATGGCCTCGGCATCCTCGTCGGGCGCCTGCGACCAGTGGCCGCGCGCCATCTCGTCGCGCAGCGGCGCATTCGGGTAGACCTCGAGCATGTAGAGCGACAGATGATCGGGCGCCAGCGCAATGGCGCCGTCCACCGACTCGAGCCACTGGGCCGGACTCTGCCCTGGCAACCACATCATGAGGTCGATACTGAGGTTGTCGAAGCCGGCGGCGCGCGCCTCGGCCACCGCGGCGCGGGCGCGGTCGGCGCCGTGCAGCCGCGACAGCCGCTTCAGCTCGTCGTCGCGCAGCGACTGCACGCCGAAGCTGAGTCGATTCACCCCGGCGCGGCGAAACGCGCGGAGCAGTTCGGTGGTCACCGTCTCCGGGTTGGCTTCGAGGGTAATTTCCGTGTCGGCGCTCAGCGTGAACGACGCCGCACACGCGTCGATGACCCGCTGCACATCGTCTGCCGACAGCAGCGACGGCGTGCCGCCGCCGAAGAAGATGGTGTCGGCCGCGTCAGGCTGACCGTCGCGCCGCGCCGCCGCAATCTCCTGCACCAGCGCGTCGACATAGCGCTGCTTCACCTCGGCGTCGAACAAGCCGCGGTTGAAATTGCAGTAGTTGCAGATGGCCGAGCAGAACGGGATGTGGACGTAGAGGCCCAGCCTCTCCCGTTCACGGCGGCTGGTCATGGGCGGACCTGTTGCAAGTCGATCAGATTGAACGACGACAACGCCTCCGAGTAGTCGGCGTAGGCGCGCGCCAGCGCCTCGCCGTCGAGCGCTTCGGCGAAGATCGACGACGGTGCGTAGTTCACGCCGTGCACCACCGGGTC
>CALQBJ020000074.1 GCA_943328785.2 Bifidobacterium breve | reverse complement strand
TGGATTCGTAACGACCAAGGGCACGAAGGATGGCCTTCGTGCCCTCTGGTCGTGCGTGCGGGTCCCGTTGAACGGGGCGACGGCTACTTCGGCTGCTCGAGATTGACCGACTTCACCGGTCCCATGCCGGCGATGCGAACGACCGCGTCCTCTTCATGGGCGCCGTCGTAGTGATGGCCGAACGCCGGGTGGTAGACGAAGCTGCCGGCCTTCATCGCCGTCATCTTCTCCGGGGCATAGGTGTCCGACTCCGGGCCGAGGTGCACGTACCACGTGCCCTTCACCACGGTGACAAGTCGATCCTGGTCGTGGAAGTGCGGGCGGCTGCCCGTGCCAGCCTTGAACGTGATCTGCACCACGTAGAGCCCAGGCTTGGTCGGGTCGCCGAAGAGCACGACCTGGTTACCACGACCCTCGGGCTTCATGTCCTCGAGCTGGGTCGCCTTGAACGCACTCAAGGGGATGCTCTGCGTCTGGCTCGACGCCGTAGTGCCGGCCAGCAGGGCCACAACGGCGCTGCACAGCAGCCACCGGCCAATCAGGAAACGTCCGCTCATGTCAGTTTCTCCGTTCACGGGAAGGGCCAGACGCTGTGCGTCGCGCCGGTTCGGACCATGTGTCCGCGAGCGGCGACGAACGTGTCCGGCGGGCGATTATACCGACAGGGTGGTGCGTTGGCGAGTCTGGAAGATGGAGACCCCGCCCGAGGACCGGGCGGGGCGTCGATGCGGGCGCGTCGATTCAGTTCGACGAGGCGGCCGCTGGCGATTCCTCGTTCACGAAGATCTCGGCGATGATGCCGACGTAGGCCTCGAACCAGTGGCCCCCGTGGATGGTGCCGTCCTGGTAGGCCACCGACCCGTGCGCGTGGACGTTGAGGCGTCCCTGTGCGTCACGTTCGATGCTGCCGACGAGCGACACGACTTCGGCTTCCTGATTCAGCTCGATCTTCTTCATCGCGTTGCCGCGATCGGTGTCGGCCCAGCTGAAGAGCCCCTTGGACAGGGCGCCGATGCCGGTGAAGTGCGCGTTCTTGATGTTGTTCTTCTCGGCGAACTGCGTCAGGGCCGTCATCACCTCATCGCCCTTCGAGAGGTTGATGCGGTAGGTGCGGCCGGTGGTGCCGAGGTCCGCGACCTTCATGCCCGGTGCCGACGACTGACCGACGCGGGTGCCGCGCGGCACGTAGCCATCGGGGAGCGGCGCCTGTGCGGCGGCCGCCTGGGGCGAGCCCGCCGCCTGCTGGGTCGCGGCCAGCGCCGCCGGAATCGGCAGCGTCACGTTCCCCGTCGCGGCCCACTCGGCGCCTCGCGTGAACGTGGTCGTGAACGCCAGCGTCTGCACCTGATCGACATCGTGACCAAGCGCCGTCGTGAAGACGCGCCCCTTGCCGTAGTCGCTCACCCAGAGCATCGGCTCGTCTGCGCCCGTGCCGACCAGCGGCTGCGGTGCGCGCGCGTCGGTGCGGCTGGCCGCGTACAGCGCGTGGTCGTCATACGCCGTCGCCAGGATCTTGTACGGGCCGGCCGGCTGCCACTTCAGGTTCGCGTAGAGCTCGTCTTTCTGCTGCTCGAACTTGAGCTTCAGCCCTTTGGTGATCGGGTGCTGCGGATCCTTCACGTCGACCGTGAAGTCGTGGGGCGCCGAGTGATGGCCGAAGTTCAGCCGCCAGTTCGCGCCCGCGATCTTCTCGAACTCCGTCCAGCCTTCGAACGACTGCATCGTGAAGTGATACACGACCAGACCTTTGCCGGCGTTGACGAAGTCGAGCAGGGCGGCATCGGCGCGCGGACCCCAGCGCATCTCCGGACGGTTGCCGCCGGAGTAGTTCAGCACGACGAGGTCGTAGGGTGCGAGCGTCTCCGGACCGCCACCGCGGAACTCCTCGGTGACGCGCACCTCGAACTTACCCGTGTCCTCCAGCGCTTTGCGCAGGAGCGGCGTCGTCCCCTTCCAGTTATGCGCCACCTGCTGGCCTGAGATGATCAGCACCTGGATCTTCTTGGGTGCAGCAGGTGCGGTCGGTGCACCCGCCGGCGCCTGCGCGAAGGCGCCCGTGGCAATCGATGTCAGCAGCGCGAGGCTGGCCAGAACACGTCTCATGGGTAGCACCTCTCCTGAAGCACGGAACCGGTTACTTCGCGGGCGCCGGAGTGGTGACCGGCTTGCCCTTTTCGATGACGTAGGTGGCGACGACCTTGGCCGTGCCGCCAGCGGCCGGGTGGCCGTTGTGGATGACGCCAGCAGGCACGAAGAACGGCTCGCCGGTCTTCAGGGTCTTCGCCGGCTGTCCATCGACCTCGAGGACGAACGGGCCGACTTCGACGAAGGAGATTTCCTCGCCAGGATGGGTGTGGCGGCCGGTCTCGCTGCCGGCGGGGAACTCCACCGCGGCCATGACCGCCTCGCGACCGGGGGCTGACAGGTCGACCTGCTGGAGGATGGTGCGCTTGATGGCCGGGGCCTGCGCCCCGAGTACGCCGAGCGCCGTTACTACGAGAGCCGCCGTGAGGCCGGCGCCGAGGGTGGTTCGTGTCGTCATCAATGTCTCCTGGACAGCGGACCTGAAGGTCCGCGGTTACGTTCTACAAGCGCACGCCTACTTCGCGGCCAGCACGGCCTTGACGTACTCGCGCGTCATAAGTGCGATGTTCGAGATCGGAATTTCCTTCGGGCAGACCGCCTCGCACTCGCCCTCGTTCGAGCAGCTGCCGAAGCCTTCGGCGTCGGCCTGTTCGATCATGCTGAGGACGCGCCGCTGACGCTCGACCTGTCCCTGCGGGAGCAGGGCCAGTTGCGAGATCTTGGCGCTCATGAACAAGTGTGCCGACGCGTTCTTGCAGGCGGCGACGCATGCGCCGCAGCCGATGCACTGCGCCGAGTCCATCGCCGCGTCGGCGATGTCCTTCGAAATCGGAATCGCATTGCCGTCCTGGGCGCCGCCGCAGTTCACCGACACGTAGCCGCCGGCCGCGATGATGCGGTCGAACGCGCTGCGGTCGACGATCAGGTCCTTCAGCACCGGGAACGCACGGGCGCGCCACGGCTCGATGGTGACGGTCTCGCCGTCCTTGAAGCGCCGCATGTGGAGCTGGCACACCGTGGTGCCGCGGTCCGGACCGTGCGGGATGCCGTTGATCACCAGGCTGCACGTGCCGCAGATCCCCTCGCGGCAGTCCGAGTCGAAGGCGATGGATTCCTCGCCCTTCTTGGTGAGGTCTTCGTTCACGACATCCAGCATCTCGAGGAACGACATATCGGTCGAGACGCTGTCGGCGACGTAGTCAACAAGGCGGCCGGCCGCGTTCGGCCCCGCCTGACGCCAGATCTTCAGATTGAGTCTCACGATGAATCCCTCACAGGCTCTAGGCTCAGGGGCTTGTCGGCTCCGCCTGCGGGCCGGCGGCGGCAGGCCCGCAGCCCGCCGCGCCTGAAGCCCGCAGCCCGGAGCCGGAAGCCGATTACTTGTAGCTCCGCTGCGTCGGATGAACCTCGTCGAACACCAGGGCTTCCTTGTGCAGCGTCGGGCGCGTGCCGACGCCCTGGAACTCCCAGGCCGCTACGTACGAGTAGTGCTCGTCGTCGCGGAGCGCCTCGCCCTCCGGCGTCTGGCTTTCCTCGCGGAAGTGACCACCGCACGACTCCCTGCGTTCGAGCGCGTCGAGCGCGAGGAGTTCGGCGAACTCGAGGTAGTCGGCGACGCGGCCGGCGTATTCGAGGCTCTGATTGAGGTTGTCCGGTGAGCCTGGCACGGAGACGTCGTGCCAGAACTCCTCGCGAAGCTTCGGGATCCGTGACAGGGCGCGCGTGAGGCTCTCCTCAGTGCGGGCCATGCCGACGTCGTCCCACATGATGCGTCCGAGTTCGCGGTGGATCTCGCGGATGCCACGGCCACCCTTCACCGCCAGCAGGGCGTTGATGCGCTGCTGGACGTTGTCGGCGGCTTCCTTGAACGCGTCGTGGTCGGTGGTGACCTTTGGCAGCGGCGTACTCGCCAGGTAGTGACCGATGGTGTAGGGAATGACGAAGTAGCCGTCGGCCAGCCCCTGCATCAGCGCACTGGCGCCGAGGCGGTTCGCGCCGTGGTCCGAGAAGTTCGCCTCACCGAGGACGTGCAGTCCGGGCACGGTGCTCATCAGGTTGTAGTCGACCCAGAGCCCGCCCATCGTGTAGTGGATCGCCGGGTAGATCCGCATCGGCTTCTCGTACGGATTCTCGTCGGTGATCTTTTCGTACATCTGGAAGAGGTTGCCGTACTTCTCCTTGATGACGTCCTGACCGATCCGCTTGATGGCGTCCTTGAAGTCGAGGTAGACCGCCAGGCCGCTCTCGCCGACACCGCGCCCGTCGTCGCACGCCTGCTTGGCGTTACGCGAGGCGACGTCGCGGGGGACGAGGTTGCCGAAGCTCGGGTACTTTCGTTCGAGGTAGTAGTCGCGCTCCTCTTCCGGAATCTGTTCCGGCGAGCGCGTATCGCCCTGCTTCTTCGGCACCCACACGCGGCCATCGTTGCGCAGGCTCTCGCTCATGAGCGTCAGCTTGCTCTGATGGTCGCCCGACACCGGGATGCAGGTGGGGTGAATCTGCGTGAAGCACGGGTTGGCGAAGAGCGCGCCGCGCTTGTGGGCGCGCCACGCCGCCGTGACGTTCGAGTTCACCGCATTGGTGGAGAGGTAGTAGACCGTGCCGTAGCCGCCGGTTGCGAGGCAGACCGCATCGGCCGCGTACTTCTCGATCTCGCCGGTCACCAGGTTGCGGACGATGATGCCGCGCGCCTTGCCGTCGACGAGGACCAGGTCGAGCATCTCGCGGCGGGCGAACATCTTCACCGACTTCTCGTGCACCTGGCGCATCAGCGACTGGTAGGCGCCGAGCAGCAGTTGCTGGCCCGTCTGGCCGCGGGCGTAGAAGGTGCGCGAGACCTGCGCGCCGCCGAACGACCGGTTGTCGAGCAACCCGCCGTACTCGCGCGCGAACGGCACGCCCTGCGCAACGCACTGGTCGATGATGTTGACGCTGACCTGCGCCAGTCGGTGCACGTTGGCTTCACGCGACCGGTAGTCGCCGCCCTTCACCGTGTCGTAGAACAGCCGGTAGATGCTGTCGCCGTCGTTCTGGTAGTTCTTGGCCGCGTTGATGCCGCCCTGCGCCGCGATGCTGTGCGCGCGCCGCGGGCTGTCCTGAATGCAGAAGCTCAGGACGTTGTAGCCCAGTTCCCCGAGCGAGGCGGCCGCCGATGCCCCGGCAAGGCCGGTGCCGACCACGATGATCGTGAACTTTCGCTTGTTGGCCGGATTGACCAACTTCATGTCGAACTTGTGCCGGTCCCACTTCTCGGCCATCGGGCCGGCGGGAATCTTTGCGTCGAGTGTCATTGCCCCACCTGCCCGGCGAAGAGGTGCACGTAAACGATGATCACGATGAACCCGCCGGCAATCACGGTCGCGAGCACCTTGCCCAGGGCCAGGATGCGCGGCGTCCACCGCGGGTGATCGAGGCCGAGCGACTGGAAGGTGCTCGACGCGCCGTGCCACAGGTGGGAACCGACCACCAGCATGCTGACGATGTAGAAGCCGACCTGCAGCGGGCTGCGGAAGATGTCGAACACCACCCGGTAGATGTCGCGGACGCCTTCTTCCTCCGACGCGTAATACGGACCGTACTTGAAGCCCTTCACGTGCAGCACGACGAACAGCACCAGCCAGAGGCCGCTGAAGATCATCGTCGTGGACGAGAACGACTTGCGGCTCGGCCCTCCCTGGCCCTTCTTGACCTGGTAGGCGACCGGGCGTGCCTGCTGATTCCCGAGGTACATCGTCACAGCTTTGTAGATGTGCACCAGGAAGATGAGCCCCAGGCCGATCTCGATGACCGGGATCAGCGGGTTGCTCGTGAGCGCGTGCGAGTAGTGATTGAAGGCCGTCGGGCCGAGAAGGATGAGGGCGTTACCGGCTATGTGCGTGATGAGGAACAGGAACAGTGCGAGGCCGGTAATGCCGATCAGCAACTTCGTGCCGACGGACGTGGCGAAGACGCGGATGCGTGAAGACATCAGCCGCAAACTTTATCCCAAATAGTGCCCAAACCGTGTCGGGACCGCACGTATGGCGACAGTCCTGTGGTCTAGCACGTTCCCTACAATTCCGGCCGGCCCCGGATATATCGTCGCTGGATCCGAAATTCCGCACGTGTGCCATTGACGAAACACAAGCGCGGCGCGTAGCATCAGGTGCCTTCTTTACACGCCCAAATGAAAATCCACGAGTATCAAGCCAAAGCCATCCTTGCGCGGCACGGTGTGCCGGTCCCGCGCGGTGAAGTTGCCTCCAACGCTGCCGAAGCCGGCGAAATCGCCCGGCGCCTCGGTGGCCACATCGTCGTCGTCAAGGCGCAGATTCACGCCGGCGGCCGCGGAAAGGGCGGCGGCGTCAAGCTCGCCAAGTCGCCCGACGAAGCGGAGTCGATCGCCAAGCAGATGATCGGTATGACGCTCGTTACCCACCAGACCGGTCCCGAGGGGCGCGTTGTCGGACGCGTGCTCGTCGAGGAAGGGCTGCAGATGACGCGCGAGCTCTACTTGAGCGTCGTGCTGGACCGCCAGTCGGGCAAGGCCGTGTTCATGGCCAGTTCCGAGGGCGGCATGGACATCGAGGAGGTTGCGGCAGCAACTCCCGAGAAGATTCACCGTATCTACGTCGAACCGGGTGTCGGCCTCGTGCCGTTCCAGGCGCGCCAGCTCGGGTTCGCGATCGGGCTCGAAGGGCCTCAGGTGAACAAGCTCGTCAAGCTGATGGGCTCGCTCTACGAGGCGTTCATCGCCACCGACTCGGCGATGGTCGAGATCAATCCGCTCGTCGTCACCGGCCAGGGCGACCTGCTCGCGCTCGACGCGAAGGTGAGCTTCGACGACAACGCCCTCTATCGTCATCAGGACCTGCGCGACCTGCGCGACCTCGCCGAAGAGGATCACCTCGAGATCGAGGCGTCCAAGTTCGCGCTCAACTACATCCACCTCGATGGCAACATCGGCTGCATGGTGAACGGCGCGGGCCTCGCCATGGCGACGATGGACATCATCAAGCTGGCCGGTGGTGAGCCGGCGAACTTCCTCGACGTCGGCGGCGGCGCCAACGCCGAGCAGATTCGCAACGCCTTCAAGATCCTGATGTCGGACAAGAACGTCAAGGCGGTCCTCATCAACATCTTCGGCGGCATCCTGCGCTGCGACGTGCTCGCACAGGGCGTCATCGCGGCGGTGAAGGAACTCGGCGTGCCGGTCCCGATCGTCATCCGCATGGAAGGCACCAACGTCGAGGAAGGGAAGCGCCTGCTCAGCGAGAGCGGCATGAACTTCGCGACGGCCGACTCGATGGGTGATGCCGCCACCACGGTTGTGCAGCTCGCGCGCTGACACGTACAAGGCTTCAGGCTCCGGGCTTCAGGCTCTGGGCTTCAGGCACGAATCACGACGAACTTATTTCGCGTGCGGTGACTGCGCCAAGCGCCCACCGCCCAGCGCCTAGAGCCCAGAAAACATGGCAGTACTCATCGACAAGAATACGCGGCTGATCGTCCAGGGGTTGACGGGTCGCGAAGGTACGTTCCACGCCAAGTCCGCTGCGGCGTACGGCACCACGGTGGTCGGCGGCGTCACGCCTGGCAAGGGCGGGACGACGCACGAGGGCTGGCCGGTGTTCGACACGGTTGAGGAAGCAGTCGAGAAGACCGGCGCCAACGCGTCGGTCATCTTCGTGCCGCCGCCCTTTGCCGCCGACGCGGTGATGGAAGCGGCCGATGCTGATGTGCCGCTCGTGGTGTGCATCACCGAAGGCATCCCGACGCTCGACATGATGCGCGCGATGACCTTCCTGAAGACGCATCCCAAGACGCGCCTCATCGGCCCGAACTGCCCCGGTGTCATTTCCGCAGGGAAGGGCAAGGCCGGCATCATCCCGGGTCACATCTGCAAGGAAGGGACGATCGGCATCGTCTCGAAGAGCGGCACGCTCACCTACGAGGCGATTCACCAGCTCTCGCGCCTCGGCATGGGCCAGACCACCTGCATCGGTATCGGTGGCGACCCGCTGATCGGCACCAGCCACATCGATGCGCTGCAGCTCTTCGCCGACGATGCGGATACGGAAGCCGTGATCATGATCGGTGAGATCGGCGGCAGCGCGGAAGAAGAGGCGGCCGCCTGGATCAAGGCGAACTTCAAGAAGCCGGTGGTCGCGTTCATCGCCGGCCAGACCGCGCCGCCAGGACGTCGCATGGGGCACGCGGGTGCCATCATCTCCGGTGGTTCGGGTGCGGCATCCGACAAGATGGCGGCCCTCACGGCTGCCGGTGTCTCCGTCGTCAAGAGCCCGGCCGACATGGGCTCGATGATGCGGGAACGTCTCGGCCGCTAGTCCAGTTGTCACGTCGCGCGGCGGCTCACACGGGTGGGCTGCCGCACGGTGTGCTCTCGAGGTCGCTCGGCCCGCTCCCCCGCGATCCTCCCCGACTCCACCCCATCGAACGGCGCTATACTCCAGCCTGGACTGTGTGCGCCGGTAGTCGGCCCTCGCATCCAACGACGCAACAGCCAACTGAATAGGATTTACCATGGCGCCTGCAGCTTCTGCGGTTCGTGGGCAATCACTCTCGTCGGGGCAACAGCGGGTCGTCAACGACTTCAGCATCCAGGTTGCGACCGCCAACGGTTCCGGCAGTCAGTCTGCGAATCTCGTCCTCCTTCGTTCGCTCCTCCTCATGGGGATCCCGGCCTCCGGGAAGAACATGTTCCCCTCCAACATCTCCGGCCTTCCGACGTGGTACACGATTCGCGCAAGCCAGCGCGGATACATCGCGCGCAAAAAAGAAGTCGACGTGCTCGTCGCGATGAACCCGGAGACGGCGCGCGACGACGTCGCGGCCCTCGCGCCGGGCATGGTCGTCGTCTACGACGAGCCGCTGAAGCTGAACGAGGTGCGATCGGACCTCGTGTTCTATCCGGTGCCGTTCGACAAGCTCGTGGCGCCGGTCTGCCCGGATGCGAAGCTGCGGCGGCTTGTGAAGAACATGGTCTACGACGGCATTCTGGCCAAGCTTCTGGGCATCGAGCCGGCGTTGATGGAGCAGGCGCTCAACAAGCAGCTCGGGAAGAAGGCGAAGGCGGTAGCCCTGAACTCCGCCGCGCTGAAGGCCGGCTGGGACTACGCCGAGGCCAACCTGCCCAAGCAGGACCCGTTCTGGTTCGAGCCGATGAACGAGACCGCGGGGAAGATCCTGATCGACGGCAACGCCGCGGCGGCGATCGGCTGCATGATGGCCGGCGTCACCGTGGTGGCGTGGTACCCGATTACCCCCTCGTCGACGCTCTGCGAGTCGCTCATCGGCTACATGAAGAAGCACCGCGTCGACCAGGCGACCGGCAAGCACACGTTCGCCATCGTCCAGGCCGAGGACGAGATCGCCTCACTCGGCATGGTGCTCGGCGCGAGCTGGGCGGGCGCCAGGGCGATGACGGCGACGTCTGGTCCCGGTGTGTCGCTGATGGCGGAGTTCACCGGGCTCGCGTACTACGCGGAGGTGCCCGCCGTGATCTTCGACGTGCAACGGGTCGGACCGTCGACCGGGCTGCCAACGCGCACCGCGCAGGGCGACCTGATGACGGTCGCGTTCCTGTCCCACGGCGACACCCGGCATGTGATGCTGCTGCCGGCGTCGGTGCAGGAGTGCGACTCGATGGCGATGGAGGCGTTCGACCTCACCGAGCAGCTGCAAACCCCGGTGTTCGTCATGCTCGATCTCGACCTCGGTATGAATAACTGGGCCTCCGAGCCGTTCGCGTATCCGGAAGGACCGATCAATCGAGGCAAGCGGCTCACACCCGAGCTGCGCCAGCGCATCGGCGAGTGGGGACGCTACGAGGACATCGACGGTGACGGCGTCCCGTACCGCACCGTGCCCGGCGACGGCATGCCGGCCTACTTCGCGCGCGGCTCTGGCCACAACGCCAAGGCGCAGTACAGCGAGCGGCCCGGCGACTACCTCGACAACGTCGACCGCCTGGTGCGGAAGTTCGAGACGGCGCGCACGCTCGTCCCGGCACCTGAGGTGGTGGCCGTGCCAGGCGCCGCGGTTGGCTTTGTCGCGTTCGGCACGTCGCACTGGGCCATCACGGAGAGCCGCGACCAACTGCGGGAGGAGGCGGGGCTCGACACCTCGTATCTCCGGCTGCGCGCCTATCCGTTCACCGAGGCACTCGGCGCGTTTGTCGACGCGCACGAGCGGGTCTACGTCGTCGAGCAGAACCGCGATGGCCAGATGCTGCAACTGATGAAGCTCGACCTGGCGCCGGCGCGTGTGGCGAAGCTGCGCAGCGTGCGGCACTACAACGGCCTGCCGCTCGACGCCCGCTTCGTCACTGATCACGTGATGGCGCAGGAGGGGCACATCGTCGCGACGTCGGCCACCGTGCGCGCCGCGGCCATGCTGGGAGGGGAGTGACGTCATGTCCACACTGAGGGTGAACCGCATCGGTCTCGAGCCGCAGGTGTACAAGGGCGGCAAGTCCACACTCTGTGCCGGCTGCGGGCACAACGCCATCTCGGAACGGATCTTCGAAGCGTTCTACGAGATGGGCGTCGACCCGAGCCAGGTGATCAAGTTGTCGGGCATCGGCTGTTCGAGCAAGAGCCCGGCGTACTTCCTCGGTACCGCGCACGGCTTCAATTCCGTGCACGGCCGCATGCCGTCACTCGCCACCGGCGCGCTGCTCGCCAATCGCAAGCTGATCGCCATTGGCGTCAGCGGCGACGGCGACACCGGCGCGATCGGTATCGGCCAGTTCGTGCACCTGATGCGCCGTAACATCCCGATGCTCTACATCATCGAGGACAACGGCTGCTACGGCCTGACGAAGGGGCAGTTCTCGCCGACCGCCGACATTGGCTCGCGCCTGAAGACCGGCGCGGTGAACGACCTGCCGCCGCTCGACCTGTGCGCGCTCGCCATCGAACTCGGAGCGACGTTCGTGGCGCGCTCGTTCTCGGGCGACAAGCCGCAACTGCTGTCGCTGCTGAAGGCGGCGCTGGCGCACAAGGGGACAGCGATGATCGATGTGCTGTCGCCGTGCGTCACGTTCAACGACCACGAGGGGTCGACCAAGAGCTACGCCTACGTGAAGGAGCACGACGAGCGGCTCGAGGACGTGACGTTCGTGCCGTTCTTCGAGGACATCTCCGTGGACTACGAGCCGGGCACCGCGCAGGAGGTGAAGATGCACGACGGCTCCACCATGGTCCTGCGCAAGCTCGGAGAGGGCTACGACCCGACAGACAAGATCAACGCGCTGACACACCTCACCGAGGCCTCACGCCGCGCCGAGTACCCGACCGGTCTCATCTACATCGAGCCCGACCGCGAGGACTTCCTCGACCAGTTGAACGTGGTGGAGGAACCGCTCGCCAACCTCGGACTGGACCGCACGCGGCCGAGCCGCGCAGCGCTGACAGAGATCATGGACGCACTACGGTGACGCGAAGCAGGCGATCATCGGCAATCGCGAATCGTGAATCTGGAGCGGTCTTACGACCGCTTCAGGTTGGCGGCGACGGTCTTGTGCGAGGCGATGAAGATGGCGAGGACTTCGCGTGCCTCGCTGACAATCGCAGCCGCCGGCGCGCCGGTCATCCCGGCGCCGCTGTCTGACTCCCCAGTATTTCGAGCATTCGCCGTGTGCCCCTCGCAGAAAGTTCCGCGATTCGCGATTGGAGATTCGCGATTTCCACTGTGTATAATCGCGAGATGTCTCAGCGTACGCTTGCCATCATCAAGCCGGACGCCGTCGAGCGGAAGCTCGCGGGCCGGATTCTTCAGCGGATCGAAGACGAAGGGTTCACCATTCGCGCGATGCGCCGTATCCACCTGACCGACCAGCAGGCCGGCGGGTTCTACGCCGTGCACAGCGAACGGCCGTTTTTCGCCAGCCTGACCTCGTTCATGGCCTCCGGCCCCGCCATCGTGCTGGTGCTCGAAGCCGAGGACGCCATCAAGAAGTGGCGCAGCCTGATGGGTGCAACGAACCCCGCCAATGCCGAACCGGGCACGATGCGCAAGGAGTTCGCTGAGTCGATCGAGCGCAACGCCACGCACGGCTCCGATGCGCCGGAGACGGCCGCGTTCGAGATCGGCTACTTCTTCGCGGGAATCGACCTGGTCTAGGGCTGGCAGGGCAGGCAGGGCTGGCGGGACTGCGATCTGACGGTCCTGTCCCACCCGCCCCACCTCGCCCACCCGCCTTTGCAATTCCTGTGGGCAAGACCCTCGTGATCGTCGGCCTGGTCATCGCCGCCCTCGGGGTGGTGGTGATGCTCGGTGTGCCGCTGGGACGCTTACCCGGCGACATCGCCATCCGACGCGGCAGTTTCTCGTTCTATTTCCCGCTCACGACCTCCATCGTCCTGAGCATCGTGCTGACACTCCTCCTCGCGTGGTTTCGACGCTGACTATGGGCATCAAGGCGGATCGCTGGATCAAGCGCATGGCACTCGAGCACGGCATGATCGAGCCGTTCGTCGAGCGTCAGGCACGTGAGGGTGTGGTCTCGTACGGCGTGTCGTCGTACGGCTACGACATCCGCGTCGCCGACGAGTACAAAGTGTTCACCAATCTCTACAGCACGGTGGTGGACCCGAAGAACTTCGACCCGAAGTCGTTCGTCGACATCAAGGCCGACGTCTGCATCATTCCGCCGAACTCCTTCGCGCTCGCCCGCACCATCGAGTACTTCCGCATTCCGCGCGACATCTTGACCGTGTGTCTCGGCAAGTCCACCTACGCCCGTTGCGGCATCATCGTGAACGTCACGCCGTTCGAGCCCGAGTGGGAAGGGCACGTCACGATCGAGATCTCGAACACCACGCCGCTGCCCGCCAAGATCTACTCGAACGAGGGCATTGCGCAGGTGCTGTTCTTCCAGGGCGACGAGCCGTGCGACGTGTCGTACAAGGATAAGAAGGGCAAGTACCAGGCGCAGCGGGGCGTCACGCTGCCCAGAATCTGAGCATCGCGAATCGCCATCGCGCCGTGAACCATGCGCGTGCGTCCATCTCTCCGGTCCACTCGCCTCATCACGGCAGCGGCTGTCGTCGCCGCCGCCGGTGTCCTCTGGACGCTGGCGCGTCCGCTTCCCGACGCTGAACAGCATCGCCGCCACTTCGCCGACCTGCAGCAGCAGGTGGCGCTGGCGCAGCAGACGAAGCCCGCACGCGCGATCGACCGCGGGCAGGTGATGCGGTTGCGCGCGCAAGCGCGAGGCGCCGCCGGTGCGCAGCGCACGGCGTTCGAGGCGCAGGCCGCAGGCATCGAGGCGCGGCTCGGCACAGGCACTCGCGACATCGTCCGCGCGTCGGTCTACGCGGCTCCGCTGGTCAGCCTCAGTCGCCACACGCCGCTCGCCCGTTTCTCCGAGCGCTCGGCCGAGCAGGGCAGCGGGTGCCAACGCTGTCACGTGGCCGTGGCCGCCTCCGGCTTCGAACGCTATCCCGCGCCGTTCCGCACCCATCCGAGCCTGAGCGCCTACGTCGGCGCCGCGTCGCCCCATCCGCCGTCGCGGGTCGGCTGCGCGTCGTGCCACATGGGCGACGAGTACGCCGCGACTTTCGCGGGCGCCGGTCACGTACGGGCCGCCGACGATCGCCGGCCGCAACCGGCCGCGGTACGTACGTGGGCCGACGCGAAAGGGACTGGCGCCATGCTGCCGCTCGCGCGCACCGAGGCCGGCTGCGCCACCTGTCACCTGGGCGAGCGCTACCAGCCCGGCGCCACGGCGCTGAACGCGGCGCTCGTCACCTTCGAACGAGCCGGTTGCTATGCCTGCCACGCAGCGCCGGGCTTCGAGCGCACGGCGAAGCGTGGGCCCGACCTGCGCCGCATCCGCGGGAAGCTGTCGCGCGAGTGGGTGCGCACGTGGCTTGCGGACCCGGCCGCCAGCAAGCCGGCCACCTGGATGCCGTCGTTCTTCCAGGGAGGCACGGCCGGCGACCGCGCCAGCATCGACGCCATCACCGCGTACCTGTTCGCCAACAGCGACGGCTACACGCCGGTTGCCGCCCGCACCAGGGGCGACGCCGCTCGCGGTCAGGCGCTCGTGGAATCGGTCGGCTGCCTCGGCTGTCACGTCACCGGCGAGGCCATGCGCGAGGGTGCCGGGATACACCGCACCTTCGGGCCGCCGCTGCAGGGACTCGCCGCGAAGACCGACGTGGCGTGGCTGGCCGACTGGGTGCGCGACCCGGCCCGCTTCAGCCCGGATACGCGTATGCCGAACCTGCGTCTGGGAGAGGCCGAGTCCGCCGACGTCGCGGCGTACCTCAAGACGCTTGGGCCGTCCAGCCTGACGCCGCCTCCGCCGTCCGTCACCGACGCCGAGGCCTACCGTGCCGTGCTACGCCGCTACGACGCCTCGACGCCGCCGTCCACGCTGCAGTTGAGCGGTGAGCTGCTGGCCATCGCCGCCGGCCGCGCCGCGATCGATGCGCTCGGCTGCTTCAACTGCCACGAGGTGCGCGGCTTCGAGGGGCGGACGACGACGGTCCCCATTCGACCTCGCCAGGATTGGACGACGACCGAGATTGCCGGGCTATCGCATGCCGGGCCCAACTTCCGCGTCGGCGGCGAAGAGTCGGCACGTCTGGCGCTGGCCCTCACCACCGTCTCCGGCCGCCCGCGCGAGCAGCACGCGCTCACCACCCCGTGGCAACTCACCAAGTCGGCCGGCCGCACGTTCGTGCAGGAGCGTAACTGCGTCGGCTGTCATCTGGTCGAGGGGACCGGCGGCGACTTCGTGACGCTCGTCGCCGAACCGACCCTTGGGCCGCCGCTGCTCACGCCCGAAGGGGCGCGCGTCCAGCCCGACTGGCTGCGCCGCTTCCTCCACCAGCCGGCAACCATCCGCCCCTGGCTCTCCGTCCGCATGCCGACCTTCGGCCTGTCAGACGATGGGGTGGCGGTGGTGGGGAACTACTTTCGCGGCATTGCACCGGAGAACCCGAAGCCGGCAGCGAACACGCCCGACGTGACGGCGGCCAGCGGCAAAGCCCTATTCGAGTTGCTGAAGTGCCAGCAGTGCCATGTGCTGGGCGCGGTGCCGAAGGACCAGCCGACCTCGAATCTGGCGCCTGATCTGCGCCGGGCACACGAACGTCTGCAGCCGGAGTGGATTCTGGCGTGGCTGCGGAACCCCGGCGCGATCCTGCCGGGCACCCGCATGCCGTCGTTCTGGCCCGACTACCCCGCGTCGTTCTACCCGCCGCTCGACCGGGACGGCCAGCAGCAGGTCCGCGCCATTCGCGATCACCTGCTCACGCTCCGCTGAGGGACAGGGATGGTGCGGAACGGGCACATCAGGAAGGCGGGGCGGGTGGGGCAGGGGGGACCTGGTCGCACATGGACGGTCGTGCTCGGCACGCTCGTCGTGTTGTCGCTGTGCGTGGCCATCCGCCCACAGGCGACGGCGAGCAGCGCGACATCCACCACGGAAGGTCGGCCATCGTCCTGTACCGTAGCTCCGGCACTGCGCGAGACGGTTGAACAGCGGGTGCTGCCGTTCTGGCTCCGCACGGTCGATCCGGTGCACGGCGGTTACATCGTCCCGGAACCGGCGGGGGGACCGCCGATCGGCACGAAGCAGTTGGTCGCGCAGGCGCGCCTCCTCTGGGGCTTCTCGCACGCGTCCCGCGCCGGTTTCGGCCCGGACCCGGCGATGTATCTCGATGCCGCGCGCTCGGGGTATCGCTACCTGCGCGCCCACCAGTTCGATGCCGTGAACGGCGGCTACTACTGGACCACCAGCGCGTCCGGCCAGCCGCTCGACCGGCGGAAGATCCTCTACGGTCAGGCGTTCGTCATCTACGCGCTGGTCGAGTACTACCGGGCCAGTGGCGACCCGGCGGCGCTGGCGGATGCACGCCAGTTGTTCAGGGTGATGGCGACGCGCGCCCGCGACCGTGTCCATGGCGGCTGGATCGAGCACTTCGAGGCCGACTGGCGCCCGATCCTGGACCACTGCTACCTGCACGTCGAGACCGCCGGCTACAAGAGCGCGAACACGCATCTGCACGTGATGGAGGCGCTCGCCGAACTGGCGGATGTCGCTCCAGACCCGGGCCTGCGCGCGGCGCTGGCCGAGACGCTCGACCTGAACACCCAGCGATTCTTCCCGTCGCCGGCCGCCACGGTCGCCGCGTTCACGCCCGACTGGCGCTCGCCGAGCCGCTCGTGGCGCCCTCGACCGATGCGGGAGTGGCTGCGGACGCTGGCGCGCGGGCCGCTCGTGTCCTACGGGCACAACGTCGAGTTCGCCTGGATGGCGCGGCGTGCCGAACAGGTGCTTGGACGCCCGAGCGACCGTGCGGCACTCGACCGGTTTCTCGTGCACACCCTCGAGCGAGGCGTCGACCTGGAGCAGGGGGGCGTTTACGAGTTCGGCTACGGCGACCGGCCGGCGCATGGCCTCGACAAGGTGTGGTGGC
>CALQBJ020000073.1 GCA_943328785.2 Bifidobacterium breve | reverse complement strand
GGAGCGCTTACCAACGGCGCGCGTGCGGCGGCGCCTGGCGAGTTCACACTTCGCGCGTATCTGAACGGAAAGCTCGATCTCCCCAGGGCTGAGGCCGTCGCCGATCTCGTCGATGCGGTGACGCCAGCACAAGCCCGTGCCGCATTCGACCAACTGAACGGCACGCTCACCGCCGCGATCGCTGACATCGACGCAGAGTTGTTCGACCTGGTCGCGAAGCTCGAAGCGTCAGTCGATTTCCCAGAGGAGGGATATCACTTCCTCGACCCCGGCGACGCCGCGCGAGCTATTGCTGGCGTCATCAGCCGCATCGATGCGCTGCTGTCGACAGCCGCGCGTGGGCGGCTCGTGCGCGACGGTGCGACGGTCGTCCTCGCCGGAAAGCCCAACGCCGGGAAGTCGAGTCTGTTCAATCGGCTTCTTGGCGCCGACCGGGCGATTGTGACCGCCATCCCTGGAACCACTCGGGACCTCGTCAGCGAAGTTGTCGATCTTGGCGGCCTGCGCGTCACGCTTGTGGACACCGCGGGCTTAACCGATAGCGCAGATCCGGTCGAACGGGAGGGAGTCTGTCGAGCAACTCGGGCGGCAGCGTCAGCAGACCTGGTGCTGCTGGTTCTGGACGGGTCGCTGCCTGAGGACAGTGAGGTTTGTGCGACACAAGGTGTTGATTTAAAAAGACTTACTGTCTTGAATAAGTGCGATGTCGCACGACCAACTGGACTCGGCGATGGGGTCCGTGTGTCGGCGCTGACGGGCGCCGGAATCGACGACCTGATTCGAGAGATTCACCAGAAACTCGGGCTCGGCGTGGCCGCTGATACGCCCGCAGTCACCAATGTTCGTCACATCAACCTGCTCCAGAAGGCCAGCGCCAGCCTTCAGGAGGCGCACTCGTCGATTGTGGCGGCTGGTGAAACCCTGCCAGAGGAGTTCGTCCTCGTCGACCTGCAGGATGCCAGACGTTTACTGGAAGAGATCTCTGGAGTCCGAACGCCAGACGATGTGCTCATTCATGTGTTCAGCCGGTTTTGTATAGGGAAATGACGGCTTTGAAGACGTACGACGTCATCGTGGTCGGTGCGGGCCACGCAGGCTGTGAAGCGGCGTTTGCTGCGGCGCGTCTCGGCGTCAGCGTGGGGGTCTGCACGCTGTCCCTGGACACCGTGGCCCACATGCCTTGCAATCCAGCCATTGGTGGCACCGCCAAGGGTCATCTCGTACGCGAGATTGACGCCCTCGGCGGCTTGATGGGTCACGCCATAGATGCCACCGGTATTCAGTTCAAGTTGCTGAACCGCAGTCGTGGACCTGCCGTCTGGTCGCCCAGGGCTCAGGCGGACAAGAAGGCGTACGGCGCCTGGGTGCGCAGCCGTTTGGACGCTGAACCGAACATCGAATGGGTGATCGGCAGGGCCGGCCGGATTCTCAGCGCGAATGGCAACGTCACGGGACTGGCGCTCGAAAACGGCGAGGTCATCGCGTGTTCGGCGCTGGTGATTACGACCGGGACGTTCCTCAATGGGCTCATTCACATCGGCGACGAGCAACTGCCAGCGGGTCGGGCTGATGAACCGCCCACGGTCAGTCTGTCCGAGGCGCTCAAGGGATTCGGCTTCGCCTGGGGTCGGCTGAAGACCGGAACCCCGCCGAGGCTGGACCGGGCGAGCATCGACTTCGATGGCTGTGTCCGTGCGGGTGTCTTCGCGCTCGAGCCTGGCGACACGCCGGCTGTGCCGTTCTCCTTTCTGACGGAGACGTTAGACCGGCCACAGACTCCTTGTTACCTGCTCCACACGACGGACGGCGTGCATCGCTTGGTGAAGGAGAACCTCTCCGCCTCTCCGCTGTTCAACGGGCAGATCAGCGGCATCGGTCCGAGATACTGCCCCTCACTCGAGGACAAGGTGGTTCGATTCCCTGACAGGGAGCGTCACCAGATTTTCCTCGAACCGGAAGGGGTCGATGCACGCGAGATCTACGTGAACGGGCTGTCGATGAGCCTCCCCCGCCGAGTTCAGGATGCGATCGTCCGCGAGTTGCCTGGACTGGCGGACGCGGTGATGCTCAGGCCCGGGTATGCCGTGGAGTACGACTTCATCCAGCCGACCGAACTCACGCGCACGCTCGAGACAAAGCGGGTTGGCGGACTCTTCCTCGCCGGGCAGATCAACGGCACCTCCGGTTACGAGGAGGCCGCGGCTCAGGGTCTTGTCAGCGGAATCAACGCAGCGAAGCGCGTGCGCCGAGAGCCGGAGGTCACGTTTGGCCGGGACGAGGCCTACATCGGCATCCTGGTTGACGATCTGATCACCAAGGGGTGTCTCGAGCCGTACCGCATGTTTACGTCGCGGGCCGAGTATCGACTCCTGCTTCGGATCGACAATGCCGACCTTCGACTGACCCCTAAAGGTCGAGACGCGGGGTTGGTCACGGACGACCGGTGGGAACAGTTCCTCGAGCGGCGGTCCGCCCTCGATCGGAACCTCTCCGTGCTCGACTCTTCTCCGGTGCGTTCAAAGGCTGGCGACACGGTGTCTGCTGCGCAATTGCTGCGGCAACCCGAAACATCGCTCGCTGGCTTGCTTGATCGTGGCGTTCGCCTCGAATTGCGGAGCGGTTTTGGTGGAATCGATGCCGCAACCCTCGAGACGACCGTGAAATACGAGGGCTATCTCCGCCGGCAGCAAAGCGAAGTCGAGCGGATGAAGCGTGATGAACGCCGACGGATTCCGGCTGGCTTTCCCTTCCACCTGGTGCCTGGGTTGACTCGAGAGGCGGTAGATCGGCTCGAGCAGGTCCGCCCGGACACGCTTGGCCAGGCTCTCAGAATCCCTGGCATCACGCCCGCCGCCGTGACGGTGCTCGCGGCCTACGTCACGCGTTCGACTCAGGGCGGCCAAGCCTCATGAGTGACAGCACCGTTCGCGATCGCATCTCCGAACGACTGGAGGCGGCGTCAGTGTATCGAGACCCTTTGGTTCTTGCTGGTCTGGAGGGCTATCTCGGATTGCTAGCCCGGTGGAACGCAAAGATCAATCTGACCGCGCTTCCAGTCCAACAACCGACGGACGCTGCCTTGGACAAGTTGCTGATAGAACCGCTTGTTGCTGCACCGTTCTTCCCCGCGTCTGCGGAAGCCTGGATTGACCTTGGTTCTGGCGGTGGATCTCCTGCGCTTCCGCTCCGGTTGGCGTGCCGACGGGGCTCGCTGGTGCTGGTTGAATCCCGCGAGCGTAAGTGCGCCTTCCTTCGGGAGGCCATTCGGGCGTTGGGCCTCGAGCAGACCACCGTGACCAATGCGCGATTCGACGCGCTGCAGGCCAGATTGCCTGTCGACGTGGTGACGGTCAGGGCGGTTCGGATTGATTCCGATATGGAGGCGTTGCTCAGCCGTATCCTTCGGGTTGGGGGATTACTCTTCTGCTTCGGGACCCCGTTAGAGTCGGCCTCTTATTCGGTCAGTCACGAGGCTGACCTTCCGGATGGGTCTCAGTTGACAGTGGCAGCCAGGCTCGGGTGATGTTCCACGTGGAACATCACCGCGTCTTCGTTGGTCCTTTGTTCCACGTGGAACAAACAGCCAAGTCAAAGACATTGACCAGAAAGCGGCCATTCCCTATTCTGGATGGCCCATCGCTATCGTTTCTCTGATCTTGTAGGCCGAGTAGCCAAAATGAGCCGCGTTGTCGCAGTCGCCAATCAGAAAGGCGGAGTGGGAAAGACCACCACTACGTTGAATCTTGCCGCCTCACTGGCTGTTGCTGGCCGGCGGGTGCTGCTGATTGATGTCGACCCTCAGAGCAACCTGACCAGTGGTGTCGGGTTGAAGGGTCAGGCCGCCACTGCAGGCACGGTCTACAACGCGCTCACCCAGGCGGAACCGCTCGAGGATGCACGTCCGTTCATCCTCAAGACCCGCACCGAGCGGCTTGAGTTGGTGCCTGCCGACCGCAATCTCACCGGCGCAGAAATCGAGATGGTCCCCCTCGACCGGCGTGAAGAACGGCTGCGAGTCCTGCTCGCGTCCGTGCGCGACGACTACGACTACGTCTTCATTGACTCGCCGCCGTCGCTCGGACTGCTCACGCTCAACGCGCTCGTCGCCGCAGACGCCGTATTGATCCCCCTCCACTGCGAGTACTACGCACTAGAGGGATTGGCTGATCTCTGGGGCACCATCCGCCGTGTGCGGGGTGCGCTAAATCCGAACCTCGATATCGAAGGTGTCCTGTTCACAATGTTCGACGAGCGGACCAATCTGGCCCAGCAGGTGGCTGGCGAAGTGCGAGCTTTCTTCAAGGAGAAGGTCTTTCGCACGACGATCCCGCGGAATGTCAGGCTAGGTGAAGCGCCAAGCCACGGCATGCCGGTGATCGAGTACGACCCGAAGTCGCGCGGCGCTGAAGCCTACGTGGCGCTCGCCAAGGAAGTGCTGGAGCGGGCGGCCGCCAATGCCGCTACGTCCTGAGCGCGCCTTGCCTTACCAGCGGTCTCGACCGTTCTGAGCTTCTGACACATGGAAAAACGCCCCGCACTTGGCAAAGGTCTCAGCGCACTCATTCCTGATGCGCCAGAGCCGGCCCGATCGTCCCCGGTGGAGCTCGACGTCGATCGGCTCACACCGAACACCTATCAGCCGCGCGGCCAGTTCGATGATGCCCGTCTCGACGATCTGGCAAGATCGATCAAGTCAAACGGTGTCATTCAGCCGATTGTGGTCCGCAAGGTCGGTGACCAGTTCCACATCATCGCCGGCGAGCGCCGCTGGAGGGCCGCACAGAAGGCTGGCCTGACGCGGGTCCCTGTAGTGGTGAAGGAGGTCGCGGCTGGAGGCGAGCAGTCGGTGCTGGAAATGGCGCTGATCGAGAATATCCAGCGCGAGAACCTGAACCCGATCGACGAAGCCCTCGCTTACCGCCGTCTGGCCGATGAGTTCCAGTTGACGCAGGAGCAGATCGCCGCGTCAGTCGGCAAGGACCGCGCGACTGTCGCCAACTTCATCCGCCTCCTTCGCCTGCCAGGGGAGGTTCGCGCCGATGTCGCGGCCGGCAGTCTGTCGATGGGACACGCCCGTGCCCTGCTGGCGCTGACCAACGAAGCGGACCAGTGCCGCATCGCTCGCGACATCATCAGCCGCAATCTGTCCGTGCGCGAAACCGAGTCGATGGTCCGCAAGGCCACAGAAGAAAAGGGGCCGGCGAAAGAGGGCCAGGAGGCACCGAAAGCGGACGTGCACACGCGCGCTGCCGAAGACCGGCTTCGCCTTCGCTTCGGTACTCGTGTGCGTATTGCGCGCAGTGGAACGAAGGGTCGCATCGAGATCGACTTCGGCAACGAAGACGAACTGATTCGCCTGTTCGAGCAGTTAACGGGAGAGCAGTGAAACTCGCACCAACCCTGTAGCTTCACAGTCGCGGACATGGTATAAAAACATGTTCCGCGCTTGTGAAACTTAGCGCAAGCTCTAGCGCGCCCTTGGAAAATCGTGACAAATCGAACTGCTGCCTCCCGCTATGCCCGCGCACTGCTCGACGTTGCGCTCAAGGAGCAGGCGGATCTCGCCACTATCGAATCCGAACTCGGCGCATTCGCGCTGCTCTTCGAGCAGAACGACGCGCTCCGCAAGGCGCTGCTGAATCCCGCGGTGCCCCTGCCACGCAAGCGTGCGGCTGTCGCCGAACTCATCGCGAAGGCCGGCGTCCTGCCGGTCGTCGGGAAGACGATGGCGCTGCTGGCCGAACGCGACCGACTGAACATCCTGAGTGAGGTGGCCGAGGCGTTCCGCCAGCGCTTACTCGACCTCAGGAATGTCGTCCGCGCCGTCGTCACCACCGCCGAGCCGCTGCCTGCCGAACGCCTGCAGGCCATTCAACACAGCCTCGCGTCCGCCACCGGCCGCACCGTGGAACTCACCTCTCGTGTCGACCCCTCCATTCTCGGAGGCATGGTCGCGCGCGTAGGTGGCACCGTATTCGACGCGAGCGTCACCAGCCACCTGCAGCGCATCAAGCAGCGCCTGGCCGCCAGCATTTAACAGAGCACATCAATGGACATCAAAGCCGAAGAGATTTCCAAGATCATCCGCGACCAGATCGGCAGCTATGCCGTCGACGTCGACGTGGCTGAAGTCGGTAGCATCATTTCGATCGGTGACGGCATCGCGCGCGTCCACGGGATCGAGAACGCCATGGCCGGCGAGATGATCGAGTTCCCGCACGGCGTGTTCGGCATCGCGCTGAACCTCGAAGAGGAAAGCGTCGGCACGGTGCTCCTCGGCGACTTCACGAACATCAAGGAAGGCGACACGGTCAAGCGCACGGGTCGCATCATCTCGGTGCCCGTCGGTGAAGAGATGCTCGGCCGTGTGGTCAACGCGCTCGGCCAGCCGATCGACGGCAAGGGCCCGATCAACACCAAGCAGTTCTCGCCCATCGAGCGACTGGCTCCAGGCGTCGTCGACCGTCAGGGTGTGAAGGAACCGCTCCAGACCGGCCTCAAGGCCATCGACGCGATGGTACCGATTGGCCGAGGCCAGCGCGAGTTGATCATCGGCGACCGCCAGACCGGCAAGACCGCGGTGGCGATCGACGCGATCCTCAACCAGAAGGACACCGGCGTCATCTGCATCTACAACGCGATCGGTCAGAAGCAGTCGACCATCGCACAGGTCGTGCGCACCCTTGAGGAAGCCGACGCGATGCGCTACACCATCGTCGTCGCGGCTGGCGCCTCGGACCCGGCGCCGCTCCTCTACATCAGCCCGTACTCGGCCTGCACCATCGGTGAGTACTTCCGCGACAGCGGACGCCACGCGCTCGTGGTCTACGACGACCTCTCGAAACACGCCGTCGCTTACCGCGAAATCTCGCTGCTGCTCCGTCGTCCCCCGGGTCGCGAGGCATACCCCGGCGACGTCTTCTACCTGCACTCGCGCCTGCTGGAGCGCGCCGCGAAGCTGAACAATGAACTCGGCGGCGGATCGCTGACGGCGCTGCCGATCATCGAAACGCAGGCGGGCGACCTGTCGGCATACATTCCGACGAACGTCATTTCGATCACCGACGGCCAGATCTTCCTCGAGTCGGACCTGTTCAACCAGGGTGTCCGTCCGGCCATCAACGTCGGCAACTCGGTGTCGCGCGTCGGTGGCTCGGCCCAGATCAAGGCGATGCGCCAGGTGGCAGGCACGCTGCGTCTCGACCTCGCGCAGTATCGCGAACTCGCGGCCTTCGCGCAGTTCGGCAGCGACCTCGACAAGTCGACGCAGGCGCAGTTGACGCGCGGCGCACGTCTTGTCGAAATCCTGAAGCAGGGCCAGTACGCGCCGCTGTCGGTCGAACGCCAGGTGGCGATCATCTTCGCCGGCGTCAATGGCTACCTCGACAACGTTGCCCTCGGCGACCTCCGCACCTTCGAGTCCGAGCTTTACACGTATCTCGAGACGCGGGCACCGGGCATCTTCCAGGGCATCGTCGCAAAGAAGCAATTGGACGACGAAATCAAGGCGGCGCTGGCTGCCGCCGTCAAGGAATTCGCCGCGGAGTTCGCGGCCCGCAAGGCGACGTAAGCAGTCTGCCTCACGAAGGCACGAAGCGCACGAGGAGTTCCTCTGTGACCTTCGCGCCTTCGTGATTGTTGGACAGTGTGTAACTCATGCCATCACTGATTGACCTCCGCCGCCGCGTTCGCGCGGTGAAGAACACGCAGCAGATCACCAAGGCCATGAAGATGGTCGCGGCATCGAAGCTGCGCCGCGCGCAGGAGCGGATCACCAACGCGCGTCCCTACGCGGTGCAGATGCAGCACGTGCTGGCTGGTCTGGCGGGTCGTGTCGACTCGTCGATCCACCCGCTGCTGACCGTCCGCGAACCGGGGCCAGACAGCCGGACGCTCATCATCTCGGTGACGGCCGACAAGGGACTCTGCGGCAGCTTCAACACCAACGCCATCAAGTCCGCCGCCCTGGCCGCTGTCGGGTCCACGACGCCGGTCTCGCTCGGCATCGTCGGCCGCAAGGGGCGGGATTACTTCGGGCGTCGGGACTACTCGATCGAGTTCGAGCAGATCGGCATCTTCCAGAAGCTCACCTTCGCCAACGCTCAGACGATCGCCACGCTCGCGATGGACGCCTTTACGTCGGGCCGTGCCGACCGTGTGCTGCTCGTCTACAACGAGTTCAAGTCGGTGATTGCGCAGCAGGTCGTCGTCGACCAGTTGCTGCCCATCGCCCGCACCGACCTGCCGGGTCAGGCCCAGCAGCAACCCGACGAGGCGCAGGTCGACTACCTCTACGAACCGAGCGCGCAGGAGATTTTCAATCAGCTCCTGCCGCGCTACGTTGAAGTGCAGGTCTACCGGGCGCTGCTCGATTCGAACGCGGCGTTCTACGCGGCGCAGATGACGGCAATGGACTCGGCAAGCCGCAACGCCGCGGATATGATCGGCAGCCTCACGCTCTACATGAACAAGGTCCGTCAGGCCGCGATTACGCGCGAAATCATCGAAGTGGTTTCGGGCGCTCAGGCGCTGTAGGAAACAGACATTCCGTAGCGTCGGGTCTTCAGGCCCGACGACGATGAGACGAATATGGCTGACAAGAATTTCGGAAAGATCGTGGCGATCATCGGGCCGGTGCTCGACATCGAATTCGAGGCGGGCAAGCTTCCCGAGATCTACAACGCACTGCGTATCTCGGCGAAGATTGCCGACGGCACCACCGTCGAGGTCATCGCTGAGGTCGAGCAGCACCTCGGCGAGAACCGCGTCCGCGCCGTTGCGATGAAGCCGACCGACGGCCTCCAGCGCGGGATGAAGGCGGAGGACCTCGGCGAGGCCATCACGGTGCCGGTCGGTCCCATGACGCTCGGCCGCGTGCTGAACGTCCTCGGCGAACCGGTCGACTTCCCGGATCGCCCGGTTGAGTCGAAGGAGCGCTGGCCCATCCACCGCGCGGCGCCGACACTCGAGCAGCAGTCGACCGAACTCAAGATGTTCGAGACCGGCATCAAGGTCATCGACCTGCTCGAACCGTACCTCCAGGGCGGCAAGATCGGGCTGTTTGGCGGCGCCGGTGTCGGCAAGACCGTCATCATCCAGGAACTCATTCACAACATCGCCTTGAAGCACGGCGGTGTGTCGGTGTTCGCCGGCGTCGGCGAGCGCACCCGTGAAGGCAACGACCTCTGGGTCGAGTTCCAGGAGAGCGGCGTCATCGACGTCAACGACCCGTCCAAGTCGCGCGCCGCACTGGTCTACGGCCAGATGACCGAGCCGCCGGGAGCACGCCTGCGCGTCGGTCTCTCGGCACTCACCCTGGCCGAGTACTTCCGCGACGCGGAAGGCAAGGACGTGCTGCTGTTCGTCGACAACGTGTTCCGCTTCACGCAGGCCGGTTCGGAAGTGTCGGCGCTGCTTGGTCGCATGCCCTCCGCCGTCGGCTACCAGCCGACGCTGGCGAGCGAGATGGGCGCGATGCAGGAACGCATCACCTCGACGAAGAAGGGCTCGATCACCTCGGTGCAGGCCATCTACGTGCCCGCCGACGACTACACAGACCCGGCGCCGGCCACCACCTTCGGTCACCTCGACGCGACGACTAACCTCTCGCGCGCGATTGCCGAACTCGGCATCTACCCGGCGGTCGACCCGCTCGCCTCGACGTCGCGCATTCTCGACCCGCGCATCCTCGGCGACGAGCACTACAACGTGGCGCGTGCAGTGAAGCAGATCCTCCAGCGCTACAAGGACCTGCAGGACATCATCGCGATTCTCGGTATCGATGAACTGTCGGAAGACGACAAGCTCACCGTGTCGCGCGCCCGCAAGATCCAGAAGTTCCTCTCGCAGCCGTTCTTCGTCGCTCACCAGTTCACGGGCCTCGACGGCAAGTACGTACCGATCGCCGACACGATCCGCGGCTTCAAGGAGATCGTCGAAGGCAAGCACGACGAGATTCCGGAACAGGACTTCTATCTGGTCGGCACCATCGAGGACGTCCTCGAGAAGTTCCGGAAGCGGCAGGCGGCGTAGCATGGCCGGCACGTTCCAGCTCCAGATCGTCTCGGCCGATCGGTCGATCGTCAACGAGACGGTCGACCAGATCCAGGTTCCGGGCTCTGAAGGCTACTTCGGCGTCCTCCAGGGCCACACACCGCTGCTGGCGCTGCTTGGCACGGGCGAACTCTGGTTTCGCCGGGGTTCGGAGACGTCCTATGTGTCGCTGTCTGGTGGCTTCGCGGAAGTCCAGCCAGACCGCGTCACGATCCTCGCGCAGCTTGCCGAACGTGCCGATGAGATCGACATCGCGCGTGCCGAGGCAGCGAAGCGCAGGGCGGAAGAGCGGCTGTCGCGACCGACCATGGACGTCGACTCCGAACGCGCACGCGTCGCCCTGCTGAAATCACTCATCCGTCTTCAGGTCGCCACGCGCGCCCGCGTTCGTGGCTAAAGTCGTCAGGGCCCGGCGTTCGTAGCCGGGCCACTGCACATGCTGTCCAATCTCGCCAACCTGTTCCGATACCGGGGACTCATCCAGAGCCTCGTTGCGCGCGAGCTGAAAGCGCGCTACCGCGGATCAGTGCTCGGGTTGCTCTGGTCGTTCATCAACCCGATCCTCCTTCTCTCCATCTACACGTTCGTGTTCACGGTGGTGCTGCCCAACCGCAACCCGATCGCGCAGCCCTACGCCGTCTTCATGTTCTGCGGCATCCTGCCGTGGAACTGGTTCTCGTCGTCGTTGATGGAGGCGTCGAACTCGCTGGTGTCTGGCGGCAACCTGATCAAGAAGGTGCTGTTCCCGGCGGAGATTCTGCCGATCGTCAGCGTGCTGGCGAACATGGTCCACTTCTTCCTGGGCCTGATCATCCTCATCGCCTTCCTCATCGGCTACCGCCACTGGCCCGACCCGCTCGGTCTGCTTTGGTTCCCGGTCGTCGTGGTCGTGCAGTTGATCTTCACCACAGGCCTCGCGCTGTTTCTTTCGGCGCTGACGGTGCACTACCGCGACATCCGGGACCTGCTGCAGAACCTGCTGATGTTCTGGTTCTTCGCGACGCCGATCATCTACCCGTGGCAGGACGAGAACGTCCGGCAATACAAGTGGCTGTTCGACATCAACCCCTTCACGCACCTCGCCGTGTCGTACCAGGAGATCCTGTTCTTCCCGGGTCCGGTGGGACACGCGACCTGGCTGATGGTGCTCGCGGTGGTGTCGGTGTTCGTCTTCCTCGGCGGCTACTGGTTCTTCGATCGCCTGCGCGATTCGTTTGCGGAGGCCGTGTAGCGTGAACGCGATCGAACTCGCCAATGTCTCGAAGATCTACCGGCGCTACAGCGGTCGCCAATTCGCCACGCTGAAGAGCGCGCTCCTGCAGCGCAGCATCTTGCGCGATCTGAGTGCGGCCGAAACGTTCCCGGCACTCTCCGACGTCTCGTTCTCTGTGCCGAAGGGATGCACCTACGGCGTCATCGGCCGGAACGGCTCTGGCAAGAGCACCGCGCTGAAGCTGGTCGCCGGCATCACCAAGCCGACGAGCGGGACGGTGAAGGTGGAAGGGCGCATTTCCGCGCTCATCGAACTCGGGGCCGGCTTCCACCCGGAAATCTCCGGGCGCGAGAACGTCTTCATCAACGGCATCATGCTGGGGCTGACCAAAGGGCAGATCCTGGACCGCTTCGACGAGATCGTCGACTTCGCCGAACTGCGCGAATTCATCGATGCACCGGTGAAGACCTACTCGTCTGGCATGTACATGCGCCTCGGCTTTGCCGTGGCCATCCACGTCGACCCCGACGTCCTGCTCGTCGACGAAGTGCTCGCCGTCGGCGACGAGGGCTTCACGCACAAGTGCCTCGACAAGTTCGCCGAGTTCCGCCGCCGCAACAAGACCATCCTGCTCGTCACCCACTCGCTCGGCCTGGTCGAGCGCTTCTGCGACGAAGCGGTGTGGATCGATGAAGGCCGCGTCATGGGCCACGGCGACCCCAAGCGCCTGGTCGATGCCTACCTCACCGCGGTCGAGAAGGGCGAAGATACGCTACTCGCGACCACCACCGCGAAGGCGGTCGAGGCGGCGAAGCGTGCCGACGGCGACGCGCCGCATCCGGCCGAAGGCGTCATCCCCGCGAGCAGCGACGACGCGGCAGGCGGTCCAGAGACGGCGAGCACCGAACCCGAGCTGAAGAACTTCTTCGAGGAAACCGAAGGGCGGTGGGGCTCGCGCGATATCGAGATCACCGACGTCACCCTCATCGACAAGGCCGGCACCCCGTCGTTCGTGTTCCACTCGGGTGAAGCGATGAGCGTGCGCATCACCGTCGACGCGCACTCGCCGATCACCGACTTCGTGTTCGGCTTCGGTCTCTTCAACGCAGAAGGCGTCTGCTGCTACGGCACCAACACCTATCTCGAAGAGATGACACCGGTCCACATCGAAGGCGTGGTTACCGCCTCGTTCGACATCGAGCGGCTCGACCTGGTGGAAGGCACCTACAAGCTCGACGTCGCCGTCCACAAGCGCGACGGCTTCCCATACGACTATCACCGGTTGCTCTACACGTTCCGCGTGAAGTCACGCACGCACGACGCCGGCATCTATCGTCCGCCGCACACCTGGAGCTTCACCGGCGCGGTGAACTTCACGAGCGAGATCGACAAACTGACGTAGTCGCCGTGCCTGTGTTCACCCGCGACGCCGCGAAACAGTTCACCGAGCAGGCACGAGCGGCCGGTCGGCGCGTCGTGTTCACCAACGGCGTCTTCGACATCCTCCACCCCGGCCACGTTCGCTACCTCCAGCAGGCGCGCGCCCTTGGCGACGTGCTCGTCATCGGCATCAACACCGATCGCTCGGTCCGCAGCAATAAGGGGCCCGAACGGCCCATCACCCCGGAAGCCGAACGCGCCGAGCTGCTGGCTGCCCTCGAGTGTGTGGACGTCGTCACGATCTTCGACGAAGAGACGCCGCTCAACCTCATCAGCGAACTCCTGCCGGACGTGCTCGTGAAGGGCGCCGACTGGGCCCAGGACGCCATCGTCGGCCGCGATATTGTCGAGGCTCGCGGCGGTCGGGTCGTCCGTGTCGCCGTCGAGCAGGGGCACTCTACGACCAGCATCGTCCAGAAGATCAAGGGTTCGTAGCTGATGCGGGCCTGAAGGTCCGCCGCCACGTACAGACCTCCCGACCTGACCGGCCTCACGACTAACGACTAACGACTAACGACTAACGACCAACCGACTACCCCCGTCTGTGTACACTGGAATCTTCCCGTGGCAACCACTACTTCCCTCAACGTCCGCGCCCTCCTCAAAGACGCCGTTCTCCGCAGCGGCATGGATAAGCCCGTTCATGCCATCTCCGGACTGAATCCGCCGGCCAAGGCCATGTATGTCGCGGCCGCCGCGCAGGCGATGCCGCGCGGCGTGGTGTTGTACGTGGTGCCAGGCGACCGCGACCTCGAGCAGGCGGTCCGCGACGTGTCGTTCTTCATGTCGGCGCTCGAGGGGTTGTCCGACATTGCCACCGACCGCGCGGTGCTCGGCTTTCCCTCGCACGAGGTCGACCCCTACCGCGGCATGACGCCGCACGTCGGCGTCACCTCAGCCCGCGCCCGCGCCCTGCATGCGCTGGTCACCGGAGCGGCGCGCGTCATCGTGGCCTCCGCCCCGTCGCTGCTGCCGCGCGTCAGCTCGCCGAAGCGCTTGATGAACGCATCGATCGAGCTCAAGCCCGGCAACGAAATCGCGCCTGCCGACCTGGGCGAACTGCTTATCGACGCCGGTTTCAGCCGAGAAGACCCGGCCGACGAGCATGGCGAGTTCGCCATCCGCGGCGGCATCCTCGACGTGTTCCCGGCCAACGAAGCCGAGCCGGTCCGCCTCGAGTTCATTGGCGACACCATTGAAACGCTGCGCACCTACGATCCGTCGACGCAGCGCTCCATCCGCCCGATCGATCAGCTGATGATCGTTCCGCTCAGCGACGTCCTCGGCGACGACCGCGACGGCACGCTCTTCGACTACCTCTCGCGCATGCCCGACTCGCGCATCGTCATCTCCGAACCCGAGGAGACGCGCGCGGCCATTGTTCGCCTCGCCGAGCAGATGCAGCGCAGTTACACCACCGTCAGCTCGCGCACGCCGGAGCCGCCAGAAGAACAGTGGGTCGACGAGGGCTGGGACGACGGGGAGGCGGCGGGTGGGCAGGGCGACGACAAGCCCGCGCTGCGTGTGCGCACGGCCGGCGGCAGGAAGATCCTCACCGTCTCGCACGACGCGCGCAGCGCTGGTGCCACAGAACCGGCAGCCAGCCGCGCCAGCACGCCTCGCTCGCAGCGCACACCGCGCGTCAGCCTCGGCGAGCTACGCCAGCCGTCCGAACTCTTTGTCGACGTCGACACGATCGCGGCACGCATCGCCTCCGCCACCACCCTCGTGGAACTCGGCATCGAGCCGGATCCGCCTGCTGAACTGGTTGAAGGCGAGCCGGCACGCCAGCTCCCCGCCACGCGCACCGCCTCGCTGCGGTGCCAGCCAAGTGTCGAGTTCCGCGGCCGCGTGCCCGACTGGGTCGCCGAGATCAAGCGGTTGCGGCAGGACGGCGAGTCGATTCTGTTCGTGGCCGGCACCAGCGGTCGCGCCGAACGCACCATCGAGCTGCTGAAGGAGTACGACCTCTTCGCGGTGCCGGTCGATCGTGCGGACGATGCACATTACGCTGCGGTGTTGGTGGCCATCGGCAAACTCACGCGTGGCTTTCGGTTGCCGGACGCCGGCCTGCAGCTCTACGCCGAAGCCGACGTCTTCGAGGAAGAGCGCCGCACCGAGAAGCGACGGTCCGCAAGCAAGGCGTTCCTCTCGGATCTCCGCGACCTCAAGGTCGACGACCTGGTCGTGCATGTTGATCACGGCATCGGCGTCTTCGTCGGCCTGAGGCAGATCGGCGTCGGCGAGCAGCAGCAGGAATTCCTCGAGCTGCGCTATCACGGGGAAGACAAGCTCTTCGTCCCCGTCGAACGGCTCGACCTCGTTCAGAAGTACTCCGGTGCCTCGCGTCCCGCAGTCGACCGTCTGGGCGGTGCCACCTGGGAGAAGGCGAAGAGCCGCGTCAAGAAGGCCATGCGCGACATGGCCGAGGAACTGCTGAAGCTCTACGCGCAGCGCAAGGCCGTGCCCGGCCACGTCTTCAGTCAAGACTCGCACTGGCAGCAAGAGTTCGAGGACGCCTTCCCGTGGGACCTCACCGTCGACCAGAAGTCGGCGGTGGCCGACATCAAGCGCGACCTCGAGTCGGATACGCCGATGGATCGGCTGCTGTGCGGTGACGTCGGCTACGGCAAGACCGAAGTGGCCATGCGCGCCGCCTTCAAGGCCGTGATGGACGGCAAGCAGGTGGCGTTCCTCGCGCCGACCACCATTCTCGCGTTCCAGCACGAGAAGACGCTGAACGCCCGCTTCAGTGGCTTCCCCGTGAAGATCGACATGGTGAGCCGCTTCCGGTCGAAGCAGGAGCAGACGGAAACGCTGCAGAACCTCGCCGACGGCAAGCTCGACATCATCGTCGGCACCCACCGCTTGCTCTCCAAGGATGTGGTCTTCCGCGACCTCGGTCTGCTCGTGGTGGACGAGGAGCAGCGCTTCGGCGTGGCGCACAAGGAGAAGATCAAGCAGGTGCGCCGGAAGGTGGACGTGCTCACGATGAGCGCGACCCCCATTCCGCGAACGCTTAATATGTCGCTCGTCGGCATCCGCGACATGTCGGTCATCGAAACGCCGCCGAAGGATCGTTTGTCGATCCAGACCAACGTGGTGAAGTTCGACCAGCAGGTCATCGCGCGCGCCGTCCGGCACGAGCTCGATCGTGGCGGGCAGGTCTACTTCGTCCACAACCGCGTCGAGTCGATCTACGCGATCGGCGACCTGATCCAGCGCCTCGTACCGGAAGCGCGCATCGTCATCGGGCACGGCCAGATGAACGAAGAGGCGCTCGAGCGGGCGATGCTCGACTTCGTCGCGCGCAAGTTCGACGTGCTGCTGGCCACCACGATCGTCGAGAACGGCCTCGACATCCCGAACGCGAACACCATCCTGATCAACCGCGCTGACCGGTACGGCCTGTCGCAGCTCTATCAGCTGCGTGGTCGCGTCGGTCGGTCGGACCGGCCGGCGTACGCCTACCTGCTCATTCCGCCGGAAGACACGCTGACGCCCGTCGCCAAGAAGCGTCTGGCGGCGATGAAGGAGTTCAGCGACCTTGGCAGCGGCTTCCGCGTTGCCGCGCTCGACCTCGAAATCCGCGGTGCCGGCAACCTGCTCGGCGGCGAGCAGAGCGGACAGATCGAGACGGTCGGCTTCGAGATGTACATGAAGCTCCTCGAAGAGACGGTACGCGAGCTGAAGGGCGAGGATGTCGAAGACGACGTCCGGGCGACCGTGAACCTGAAGGTCGACCTCCGCATCGAGGAGGCCTACATCCCCGACACCAACCAGCGGCTGATGCTCTACCGGAAGGTGGCGTCGGCGCGCCGCGACGAGGAGATCGACACGATCCTCGAGGAGTCGGTCGATCGTTACGGTCC
>CALQBJ020000072.1 GCA_943328785.2 Bifidobacterium breve | reverse complement strand
TCCACATGCGGCGCGAGCCGCCTCGCGACCGCCGCGACTTCCTTCTCCACGCGCTCGGTATCGCCGACGTCGCTGACGCCGAGTGCCACCACTTCGATCGCCACCACGGTGGTGACCTCCACGATGTCGTCGCTCGGCAGGTCAGGCCCAAGGTAGATGGCGCCAAGCCCGCCGCTGGCCGCCATCAGGGCCGCCCCCAGCGTGCCGAACTCGTGCCGCTCACCGGCAGGGGTGGCAAACAGCAGGGTCTCCGGCATCCCGGCCTTCTGGTGCACGCGGAGCAGCGAGCCGAGGACGTTCCGGACGCTGGCAGACAGCAGGTGCTCGTGCGCGATGCGGCCGCGCCCGTTGTGCCAGCGTTCACCCACCTCGGTCAGCACCGGCACCAGCACGTCGCGCAGCAGTTCCGGCGCACGCAGCAGCGCCGCGGCTCGGGCCAGTTCGGTCTCGACTGTGGCGGCGTCGAACCGTTCCAGTGCCTCGATAATCGAGGCCGTGTCGACAACCGCGGCGTGCGGCGCGCGGCGCGCGGCGGCCACCACGGCGGGCGCACCGGCCAGCGCCATCCGTGTCAACTGCTCGTCACTCATCGCGGCAACGCGCCCGATAGCGTGCCCGGCGGCGACCGTATCGCGCAACCGCTTGATGCGGCGGACGTCGGCGTCCGAGTACATCCGTCCGCGGCCGTCGCGCACTGGCGTCACCGCGTTATAGCGCCGCTCCCAGGCGCGAAGCGTGTCGATGCTGACGCCGGTCATCAGGGAGACGGCACGGATCGGATAGGTGACGGGCGGTGTCTTCATGGTCGCGGCCGGCTGACGGGTGTTGTCGGAGCGGGGCATGTGAACGATCGAGCGCCGACGCTGAAGACCGCAGCTGCCACGAGGGCGGACGCGAATGCCCCCCAGGCCATGTCGGCGGCCACCAGTCCCAACGGCCACTGGGTGAGCGTCGAGTAGTTCGTCAGGTCGTAGACGCCGTAGACCACCAGCCCGAACAGCGCGCCGAAGATGGCAGCACCGCCAAGTGTGGTCGCCCGCGGCACCACGAACGCCGCGATGCCAAGACCGAGACAGACATAGACCAGCGCGGCGGCCCACCAGACCGGCACCAAGCCGCCATCGACAATGCGCCCGAGCGGCGCGAGTTGGGTGACGTAGAACTTCTTCATGACGAACCCCAGCCAGATCCCGTCGAGGAGCATGAAGGCCAGGATGCCGGTGCCGATGGTGGTCAGGTTCATGGGTGCATCTCTCCGAGTGACACCGAGTCGGACGGGTCCGTAGCCCGCATGGCGGTCACGGCTTCGGCGGCCACGGGATGAACGCGCTGGTGGTCCGCTGATACTGCCGGTAGTCGTCGCCGCGAGTGCGCAAGGCTTGTGCCTCAGCGAGCGGAATGCCGGTGACACGGAACAGGAAATAGAGCATCGCGAGCGGACACGCGAGCGCCAGCCAGCCGAACGGTGATGCCAGCGCGAAGAGGGCGTAGGCCACCCACATCAGCCACTCGAAGAAGTAGTTGGGATGGCGCGAGTAGCGCCACAGTCCGATGCGGCACGTGCGGCCGCGGTTGGAGGGCTCACGCTTGAACTGCTCCAGTTGATGATCCGCCGTGAGTTCGCCTGCGAACGCGGTCACCCACAGGATCAGTGCGGCCTGTTCGAGCACGGACAGGCCGACCCTGTCGTACGCCGCCGCGAGCAGCGCCGGCAGGGCAAAGAACACGGCAGCCAACGCCTGAATCTGGAAGAACCAGAAGAACTCGGTGTCGGCCGATGCGCCCCAGCCGCGCCGCATCTCGGCGTAGCGGCCATCCTCGGGCCGCCCGATCACGCGGTCGTGCAGCAGGTAGGAGCCGAGCCGGACGCTCCAGATCGCCATGATGGTCGCGACCGCGATGCGCCGGCCGATCCAGCCGTCGAGCACCACCGCGGCCAGCACCGCGAGCGCGCCGACGCTGAAGGCCCAACCGGCATCGACGATGCCCGCATTGCGCGTGCGCCGCTGCACGAACCACAGCGCCACCATCAGGGCGCTGACTGCCAGGAGCGCGCCGATGACGAGGCCTGCCGTGGTCCACATAGCGATCATGGTATGTCATGGACAAAGGCTTGACAAGGTCGGCGTGCCTCTGTCAGGCTTTTCTCGCCAATGAAACGCCTTGCAGTGGTCGGCAGCGGCATCTCGGGCCTCGCGGCCGCCTTCTTTCTCAGCCGTCGTCATGAAGTGCACCTGTTCGAAAAGGACGGGCGGCTTGGCGGGCACACGCATACGGTGCTGGCCGACAGCACGAGCGGCCCGGTTGCGCTCGACACCGGCTTCCTGGTGCACAACGACAAGACCTATCCGCTTCTGGTGCGGCTGTTCGCCGAGCTCGGCATCGACACCGTGTCGTCCGACATGTGCTTCGCCGTGGCCTGCGTTGGCACCGGTCTCGAATACAGCAGCCGCGGCGTGCGCGGCTTCTTCGCGCAGCCGCGTAACCTCGTCAGTCCGACGCACCTCGGCTTGCTGGCAGAGATCTTCCGTTTTAACCGCGAAGCGCCACGCCTGCTGGCCACGCCTGAAGCGGCCCGGATGACGCTCGGCGAATTCCTCGACGCGCGCCGCTTCAGCGAGGTATTCGTCCACCGCTACCTGCTGCCGATGGCGTCGGCCATCTGGTCGGCCTCGCTGGCCTCCATCCGCGCCTTCCCGGCGCTGACCATGATTCGCTTCCTCGACAATCACGGTCTGCTGGCCGTCAGCGGGCAGCCGATGTGGAAGACGGTAAAGGGCGGCAGTGCCACCTATATTCCGAAGCTGACGGCGCCGCTCGGGAACCGGATGCATCTTGGGGCGTCCATAGAAGGCATACGGCGCGACGACACCGGGGTGACCATCCGTTTCGCGGAGGGGAGGCCCGACCTGCGGTTCGACGACGTGGTGCTGGCGTGCCACGGCGACCAGGTGCTGCCGCTGCTCGACGACGCCACGGAGACCGAACGGGACGTGTTCAGCAACTTCCGCACGACGATCAACGAGGCCGTGCTGCACACCGACGACTCGGTGCTGCCGGTGCGTGAAGCGGCGCGCGCGTCCTGGAACTATCGCCTGCACGACGACACCGACCTCGCGCCCACGGTCACCTACGACCTGAATCGCCTGCAGCAGTTGACGACGACCGAACAGTTCTGCGTGACGCTGAATCCGAATGGCGACATCGACGACCGCAAGGTGATTCGCCGCCTGTCGTACGAGCACCCGCTCTACGACCACGCCGCGATCCGCGCCCAGGAGCGCTGGGCCGACGTGAGCGGCACGCACCGAACCCACTACTGCGGCGCCTACTGGTTCTACGGCTTCCACGAAGATGGCCTGCGCTCCGCGCTGCGCGTCGCGAGTGCGCTCGGAGTGGAGTGGTGACGCCGCGGCTGCGGCCGGGCGTGTGCACGGGGTGGCTCCGTCACCGGCGGACCTCGCCGGTGTCGCACGCGTTCACCTACCCGCTGTTCATGGTGCTGCTGGACATCGACCGGATTCCGGAGCTGATGTCCGCCTCGCCGTTCACCAGCCACAACCGCTGGAACTGGGCGTCGTTCCACGACGCGGACCACTTCGGCGGCGGCCCGCTGCCGTTGCGTGACCGGTTGTCGCGCGATGCGGCGACCCGCGGGCTGTCGCTGCCGGACGGCCCGGTGCTGCTGCTGACGCACCTGCGCTACCTGGGCTACTGCTTCAACCCGGTGTCGTTCTACTACTGTCACGATGCCGGCGGTCAGGTGCAGCTCATTCTCGCCGAGGTGCACAACACCTTCGGCGGGTCATACAACTACTGGCTGACACCGGACGGCGCTGGTGCGCCAGCGCTGCCGTCAGCGGACGCACCGCTGTTCCTGGCGTCGGCGGCGAAGTCGTTCTACGTGTCGCCGTTCATGCCGGCCGACATGCACTACTCCTTTGCGTTCTCCCAGTCGGGCCCGACGCTGGTGGCGCACATGGCACTCGAGCAGGACGGCCAGACGCAGACGCGGCACAGTTTCGACGCGACGCTCAGCCTGCAGCGCACGCCGTGGACGCATGCCGCGATCACGCGCGCGCTATTCCGACATCCGGCCATGACGCTCACGGTGATGGCCGGCATCCACTGGGAGGCACTGAAGCTCTGGTCGAAGGGGCTTGCCGTCGTGCCGCGCCCGTCTCCTGACGGTGTGTTTCCTGACACCGCCGCGCCCGACCAGGGTCCGGCCATGAGCAGACCATGAGCATCATCGATACGCTGGCGAAGCAGGCGTTGCTGTCCCGTCTTCCCGATGTGCAGGGCGGAACCCTGAGCCTCCTGAACGAGGCGGGGCTGGCCCGCTACGGCGACCGCACGCGCCGCACCTGGAAGCCGGGCACCGACCCGCTCGATGCCACCATCGTCGTGCACGACGATGCCTTCTATCGCCGGGCGCTACTCGGCTCGGACGTCGGCATCGGCGAGTCGTACATGGACGGCGAGTGGAGCAGTCCTGACCTCGTGACGCTCACGCGGCTGATGATTCGCAACGCCGCCCTGGTCGAGCAGAAGGGCGGACTGCTGCGCGACGTCGTGCGCTTCGCCGGCAGCGTGACACGCCGCCTGCGCGACAACAGCTTGACCGGCAGTCGCACCCACATTCACGAGCACTACGACCTTGGCAACGACTTCTTCCAGTTGTTCCTCGATGGCCAGCACCTGATGTACTCGTCGGCCTACTACGAGACCGGGCACGAGACGCTGGAGCAGGCGCAAGGCAAGAAGCTCGATACCATCTGCCGGAAGCTGAACCTCGGTTCCGGCGACCATGTGCTCGAGATCGGCACTGGCTGGGGTGGCTTCGCCGTGTGGGCCGCGACGCACTATGGCTGCCGCGTGACCACCACGACGATCAGCGAGCAGCAATACCGCCACGCCTGCGACTGGGTGTCGCGGCTCGGCGACGCCGGCTCACGGGTCACCGTGCTGCTCGCCGACTACCGCGAGCTCGCTGGGCAATACGACAAGATCGTGAGCATCGAGATGTTCGAGGCGGTGGGGCTGAACCACTACGACGACTACTTCGGTGCGGTCGAGCGGTTGCTGAAGCCGGGCGGCGCCATGCTGATGCAGACGATCACCGTGGACGAGCAGCACTTCCCGCACTACCACGGTCAACCGGACTGGGTCGAGAAGTACATCTTTCCGGGTGGCGAACTGGCGTCGGTTGGGAAGATCCTGGAGTCGCTCGCGCGGGTGACCTCGATGTCGCTCTATCACGCCGAGAACTTCGGTAGCCACTACGCGCGCACGCTGCGCGAGTGGCGCGAACGCTTCCATGCCGGACTCGAACGCGTCCGCGCGCTCGGCTTCCCCGACCGGTTCATCCGCATGTGGGACCTGTACTTCGCGTTCTGCGAAGCGGCGTTCCTCGAGCGGCACACCGGCGTGTTCCAGATCGTGTTGAACAAGAACTACAGTGGCACGCTGCACTTCAACGAGCCGTGGGCGCGGGTGCCCGAGCAGGCCACGACGGCGGTGGCCTGAGTGCGCTAGTGGACCACGCCGGCTTCCTGCTCGGCGCAGTGCTGGCAGGAGCTGTCGTCGTCGGCCATCCACTCGGGCGGGTTGACGCGGCCGCAGAAGGTGCAGGTGCGGTAGCGCGCGCGGCGCGTGGCGCACGCACCCTTGATGAGGTCGCCGACGATGCTCATCAGCTGCGACTCGGGCAGCCGGCGCCACTTCACCATGCCGACGCGGCGCGGTCGGACCACCGCGCTGAACGGCGTCTCCCACCGGACCGCGTACTCCTCGACGAACACCGCGGTATCGGTGAGCCTGACGACCACCTCTGAAGGGGCACCGCCGGTAAAGATCACCACGCCGTCGCCGTCTTCCTGCGTGAATGGGTCGGGCAGGTGCGTGCTGATGAACGCCAGCAGTTGTTCGTAATGTTCGGCCACGCTCATGACGGGGCCTACTTTGCGCTCGTGATGGCCTGGTAGGTCAGTGACTGGAACGGTGCGGCCGCCGGCGAGCCGGGATAGCGCTGCACCATCATCACGCCCACCAGTTTCTCCTTCGGATCGACGAAGAAGAACGTGCCGAGGATGCCGCTCCAGCCGTACATCCCGGCTGAGCCGGGCTGCTGGGTGGCGCCGACGTCACTGGTGATCTTGAAGCCGAGGCCCCACTGTGCGCCGGCGCCGATGACCGGCGTGTTAGCGAGATTCAGGTCGAGCGTGTGGCTGATGGTCATCAGTTCCACCGTCTTCGGGCCGAGCAACCGCACGCCGTCGAGGATGCCGCCGTTGGCCAGCATCTGCGCGAAACGCGTGTAGTCGTTGACATTCGACACCAGGCCGGCACCGCCAGCGAAATAGGCCTTCCCCGGCTTGAAGTTGTCGGGCGCGAAGTGCGTATTGCCGAACGACTCTGGACTCCGCATCGGGCGCACACCGCCGCCGCCGTCGGGGGTGTAGACCGTGGCGAGCCGCGGCCACTTGGCATCCGCCACCTCGAAGCCGGTGTCGTTCATCTTCAGCGGCCCGAAGATGCGCTCCTTGAAGAAGCGATCGAGCGGCATGCCTGAGGCGACTTCGATCACGCGTCCGAGGACGTCGGTGCTGAGGCTGTAGTGCCAGTCTGCGCCGGGCTGGCTCACCAGCGGCGCCTTGGCGAGACGGTCGACGTTCTGTTCGAGCGTGCCTTCGGTGATGCCGAGGCCGTCGGAGACGCCGCCGTTGCGGTACGCATCGCCGACCGGGCCGTTGTCGAGGAATCCGTAGGTGAGCCCGGAGCGATGGGTGAGCAGGTCGCGCACCGTGACCTGCCGGCGCGCGGGCGTGAACTCGGCGCCCTGCGCACCGCGCGACACCACCTTCATCTCGCGGAACGACGGGATGAACTTCGAGACCGGGTCGGTGAGCGCCAGCTTGCCTTCCTCGAACAGCATCATGGCCGCGACGCTGGTGACCGGCTTCGACATCGACATGATGCGGAAGAGCGAGTCGGTGCGCAGCGGCGTCCGCTGGTCGGCGTCGAGGAAGCCGAACGCCTGCAGGTCGACCATCTTGCCGTCGCGGGCCACGAGGGTGACGACACCGCCCACCTGGTGCGCGTCGACCAGCGCCTGCATCGCCGCGTGCATGCGGTTCAGGCGGTCGGTCGACATGCCGACCGATTCGGGTGTCGCCTTCGGCAACGGCTGCGCGAGGAGGCCCGGTGCGACGAGCAGCAGGGACAGGCAGAATAGGACGAAGGAGCGACGCATCACGGCAGTAGCCTCGTTGAAAGAGTTCATCGACTCATCACGCCTGAGGGCGACCGGTTACCGGACGGCGAAGACCCACACGGTGCCGCCTTCCGGCACCTCGGGATATTCGCCGGGCCGCAGGTTGTTGAGGCGCCCCTGCATCGACCGCGAGTCGACGCCCCAGCCCGACTGCACCGCGACATACTGCACGCCGTCCACGGTGAAGGTCGACGGTTGCCCGATGACGCCGGAACTCGTGGGGAACTCCCAGAGCACCGCGCCGGTCTTCGCGTCAAACGCCCGGAAGCGGCGGTCGTTCGTGCCGCCCGAGAACACCAGGCCGCCCGCCGTCGTCAGCATCGGACCCCAGGTCGGGGAGTTCGCGAATGTGTGGGTCCACACCTTCTTGCCCGTGTCGACGTTCCAGGCCTGCACCTCACCGATGTGATCGGCGCCAGGCGCGATCATCAGTTCGGTGGTGGCGCCGACGAACGAGGCGCCTGGCGAGTAGGGGACCTCACGTCCGGTGATGGCGCTGCACAGGTTCTCGTTGGCTGGGATGTAGATCAGCCGCGTCTCGGGGTTGAAGGCGATCGGCGGCCAGTTCTTGCCGCCCCAGAACGACGGGCAGAACTCCGCCCGCTTGCCGGTGCCGGGCTTGTGGTCCGGATCGACGTCGGCGCGGCCGGTCTTCGGGTCGACGCTGCGGAAGACGTTCTGCTTCACGAACGGCTGCGCGTCGACGAAGCGGATCGGTCCGTCCGTCCGCTCGAGGAACCACATGTAGCCATCGCGGGCGATGTTGACGAGCCCCTTCACCGCGCGGCCATTGCGCTGGAAGTCGATCAGCAGCGGCGGCGACACCTCGTCCCAGTCCCACGATTCGTTCGGGTCGTACTGGTGGTGCCCCTTGATGGTGCCCGTGGTGACGTCGATGGCGACGGTTGACGAGGTGTAGAGGTTGTCGCCCGGGCGCTGGTCGCCCATCCACGGACCGCCGTTACCGGTGCCGAAGTAGGCGAGCTTCGTCGCCGGGTCGTAGTTCGCGGTGACCCAGACCGAACCGCCACCCGTCTTCCACTGATCGCCCTTCGGCCAGGTCTCGCTGCCCGGTTCACCAGGTGCCGGAATGGTGAAGACCTTCCACAGTTGCTTGCCGGTCTCGGGATCGTAGGCGGCGATGAACCCGCGCACGCCGAGTTCGCCACCCGAGGTGCCGACGATCACCTTGCCGTCGGCGACGAGCGGCGCCATCGAGATGTAGTAGCCGTTGCGGTTCTTCTCGACCTCGGTCGACCACACTTCCTTGCCGGTCTTCGCGTCGAGCGCCACCAGCACGGCTTCGGCCCTGGCGAAGAACACCTTGTCGCCGTAGAGCGCGACACCGCGGCTGGTGCGGTGCAGGGTGATGACGTCGGGCGGCGGCGTGTTGACGTAACGCCACAGCAGCAGCCCGGTCTTGGCGTCGAGCGCCAGCACCTGGTTGCCTGGCGTTGCCACAAACATGACGCCGTTGTTCACGAGCGGCGTCGCCTCGTGGCCGCTGGTGTTGCCCGTGGCAAATGACCACACCGGCTGCAACCGCGACACGTTGGCGGTGGTGATCTGGGTGAGCGGGCTGTAGCCCCAGCCGTTATAGGTGCGGCGCACCATCAGGACGTTGCCATCCTCAGGGGTGAGCAGGCGTTGGGCCGTGACGGGCGCGTAGCGCTGCAGTAACGCCGGAACCGGCATCACCATGGCTTGCTGTGCCGCGACGAGCACGCCACCGGCCGACAGGGCCAGGGCCGTTGCCGCCAGTCGCTGTTGAAGGTTGGTCATCGGGTCACCCTGTTCCGGGTCAGGCCTGTCCGGCCCTGACCTGTTCGATCTTGCGGTCGCGATCGGCGCTGAGGCGTTCCTTCTCGGCGCGGAACTCGGCCGCGAGTGCGTCGCGTTCCACCGGGTCGAAGACGACCGCGCTGCGCGACTGGTGCATCACCTGTTGTTCGGCGATCTTCGCCTCGTAGTAGTTCCGCAGTTCGGCAATCTGGGCCTTCTCGGCCTCGGAGAGCGTACGGATGGTGACGCCAGATTCGGCGTCCTTCTGACGGAGCCGTTCCATCGCCAGTTCGAGCGAGGACTTCAAACGTGTTTCATCAGCCATGGTATGAGTGGGGAGGATTATGGCCCGAAAAAAGGCGCCCGCAACCGGCCATCATCACGTCTACGTCGTGTTCCTGCGGAACCCCAAAGGCGACCGCAAACCGGGGTACTACGTCGGGATGACGGGGCTGACGCCGGATCAGCGCTTCGAGAATCACAAGAAGGGGGTCAAGGCGGCGTCCGTGGTCCGCAAGTACGGCGAGCGGCTGATGCCGAAACTCTACGCCCACCTCAACCCGATGCCCTACGCGAAAGCAGTCGAGATGGAGGTGTGGCTGGCCGACAGCCTGCGCAAGCGCGGGTTCCAGGTCTTCGGCGGTCACTGAGAGGACGAGCCGGCGATCCTTGCCCTTACAATGTGCGGATGCGAGTCGTGAACCGCACCGCTGTCACTGTCGTGGGCGTCGAGCCCTATCTCGAATGGACCCGCGGCCGCGATGCCGATTTCAACAGCGGTCAGTTGACCGTGGCGCGCACCAAGGCGTTCGGGTCGGCGTTCCTGCTGCCCGAAGTGGACTACGAGGAGGATCTCCAGGAGTGGCTGGAGGAGAACTTCGCGTGGATCTTCGAGTTCCAGTTGTCGTCGTGGACGGCTGACGAGACGGCCTGGCCCGCGGTTCGCGACCTGCCGATGTTCCGGGCCTGGTTCCGGGTCGATCTACACAGCGTCGTGGTCGACGTGGCCGACGACGACATCGAGGGCGAGGAGCTCTGATGCTGACTCATATCGTGTGCTTCAAGTACAAGGCGGACGTGTCCGACGAGACGCGCCGTGAACACCGCGACCGGCTGGCCGGTCTTCGCGCCCTGACCGGCGTGGTCAACCTGCAGGTCGGCGCGGACGTCGTCCACTCGGTCCGTTCGTTCGATACCGGACTCATCGTCGTCTTCAACGATCGGGCGGGCCTCGATGCCTACGCCGTCAACCCGCAGCACGTGCCGGTTGCGCAATTTGGTGCAGGCCTGTGCGAGCAGATCGTGGCGGTCGACCTCGAGTAGATTGTTCGCGACTGGCACTTTCTGACAGCCGCCGCAAAAGTTGTCAGCTCCCCGCTGTGCGTCCGCGGCACACCTGTGTCGCGGACGACGCGTCTACCCTCCGGTCATCACCCCATTCGGCGCCGGCATCGTCAGTTGAGCGGACAGAAGCGTCATGCGCATCCGGCAATCGATTTGCTCTGGTGTTCGGCATCATGAACGCAACGCGTCCTCGTGAACGGCATGCCGAACGACTCTGGACGGCCTCGGATGGAACGGTCTGCATCCTGGCCACCTGCGACACACCGCCGATCTACTCGGTGTCGCTGATTCGCGATGCGCAGGTCCTGCGTGAACGGCGTCTCTACGGATTGGCGAGCGCCCAGATGCTGGCGCAAGGGTGGAAGGACGGCAGTCAGCCCGCCGTGTGAGCGGCGTGGTCAGGGTTCCGGAATGAGTTCCGGCGACGGAATGAACCACTGCAGGTGCCGGCCGACGATCTCCTGCAGCACCACGTCAGGGTGTTCCTTCTCGATCTCTTCGAACGCGAAGTCGTTCCGCCACAGGTAGACCACACGGCTGAAGTGCTCCGAGAAGTAGGGCGCCATGGCCGACGTGAACGAGTCGCGGAAGACGAGGGCCCGCGGCAGCGTCGACCCTGGAATTTCCGTGACGATGCGCGGCTCGCCCGCCTCGACAATGTTCCACTTCGGTTCCACCATCACGTATTGCCGCGGTTGTTTCGGCACGAGCGTCAATTGCTCTTCTCCGAGCACGCGCGTCAGCCCCATCATGCCGGCGAGGTCCATGCCGTGAATCTGCAGGGGCACCTCGTCGAAGTCGGACAGCGGTTTCGCCGGCGGAATGGCCGGCACCTGCAACCGCAGCGCCTCGATGATGGTGCGGTAGCCGATGTACGCGCCGCGCGGGTTCCAGTGCGTGTCGGTCTTCTGGAACAGCCGCACGTTCCGCTTCTCGTCCCTCAGCGCTTGCCGCACGTCGATCGCCGCGCCGGTGTCGGTGATGGCGGTCACCACCTGGTCGGTGCGCGACAGGCGGCTGACGCGGCGCACGGTGCGCGGGAACAGCTCGGGATAGATCGTGCCCTTGTCCGGCAAGATGGTGAACGCGTAGGCGATGCCGCGCGCGCGGCACCAGCGCTGTGCCCGCACGATCGTGTCGCGCCAGTTCTGGATGGCCGCCTCGCTGAGCAGGTCGGCGTTCGTGAAGTCTTCCAGGCCCCCGTCGTCCACGAAGAACAACCAGCCCTTCGGACCGATCGTGACCGAGGGCGACGACGACACGTGCAGCCAGATGTAGCGGCTGATGCCGTACCACCTCACCAGCGTCGAGCGGAACGCGAAGTGATCGCTGAACCAGGCATCGAGCCCTGGCAGGAACGCCTTCGCACCGGTCCAGGTGAGCGTGGTGGCGGGGAAGTCGGCCAGCGTGCGGTTCTCGGCCTGCGCATCGGCGCCGTCGTGGCCGAGCAGGTTCACGACCGGCGGTGCGGCGATGATGCCGATGAAGGCGGCGACGATCAGCCAGTTGGAGAAGCGTCGCATCAGAACCGGAAGTAGATGAAGGGGTTGTAGCTGCGGGCGGCCACCTGCAGCAGCGCCGCGACGAACACCGCCACGAGCGCCAGGGCGCCGGCGGTTTCAGCCACCCAACCGTGCCATGCGACGGCGAGCCGCTCCACGCGGTCGCGCAGCGCGGGCACCAGCGGCATCGAGCCAAGAATCCCCGCGAGCAGTGCGAAGCGTACCTCGGTCGTGAGGTACCAACTGAGCCGCATCGGCGGCATCTCGCCGATACCGAAGCCGAACAGGGTGCGCAGGTAGGCGAGGGCCGAGGGCAGGTCGGCCGAACGGAAGAACACCCACCCGACCATCACCACCACGAGCAGGTAGACGTGCCGTGTCACGGGGCCGACGCGCTTCAGCACCGAGTCGAGACCAAGACGTTCGATGACGAGGAAGGCGCCGTGGAACAGCCCCCAGATGACGAAGGTCCAGCTCGCGCCGTGCCAGAGCCCGCACAGGAAGAACACCGTCACCAGGTTGCGATAGACCTTCCAGGGCGCGACACGGTTACCGCCAAGCGGCACGTAGAGGTAGTCGCGGAACCACGACGACAGCGAGATGTGCCAGCGGCGCCAGAACTCCTGCACCGAGTCGGCGACGTACGGCCAGCGGAAGTTCTCGGGGAAGCGGAAGCCGAAGATGCGGCCAAGGCCGATCGCCATGTCCGAGTAGCCCGAGAAGTCGAAGTAGATCTGCAGCGTATAGCAGACGATGCCGAGCCACGCGTACGGCGCAATGAGCTGCTCGGGTTTCAGCGCGAAGATGCCGTCGGCCGGCCCCGCCACGATGTTGGCGATGAGCACCTTCTTGCCGAGCCCGATGATGAAGCGGCGAACCCCGTAGGCGAAGTCGTCGAGCGAGACGACGCGTCGCGCCAGTTGGTCGGCCATGTCCTTGTAGCGGATGATCGGGCCGGCAATCAACTGCGGGAAGAGCAGCAGGTAGAGCGCGGCGTGCACCGGGCTCTTCTGCGCCGTCGCCTGCTTGCGGTAGACGTCGACCACGTAGGAGATGGCGTGAAAGGTGTAGAACGAGATGCCGATCGGCAGCAGCACCGCTGGCGCCGCGAACCCGCCGCTGCCGAACGCCTTCAGCACGCCGTCGACGTTCTGGACGAAGAAGTTGGCGTACTTGAAGTAGCCGAGGACGATCAGGTTCGTGCCGATGGCGACGGCGAGGAGGCTGCGCGCCCGCGCCGCGGAGACCTCGCGTCCCCTGTCGACCGCAATCGCCATCCAGTAGTTGAAGGCGATCGAGCCGAGCATCAGCCAGGTGAAGCCGCCGCCCCCCTTCGCGTAGAACAGCACCGAGGCCACCAGCAGCAACCCGTTCCCATAGCCCGCGTGCACCCGCGTGAGGAAGTACAACCCCAGCAGAATCGGCAGGAAGAGGAACAGGAAGGTGGGTTCGGTGAATAACACAGGGACGGAGTGTCAGGAGGCAGTCGCAGGTGGCAAGTCATCAGTCATCTGATGCAGGCGCCCGACATTCCGAGCGTCCTGCGCCTTGCGACCTGCGCCTTGCGACTTCTACCTAGTTCTTCGTAAACACCAGAATGTGCTGGCGGGGTAGCCGTTCGTCGACCTTCGCCAGGGTGAAGCCCTCGGCCTCGACTTCCATCTTCGCTTCGGCCACGCTCATCTTGTGGTCGGGGCGAATCGGGATGGACGGGTCTTCCTTGCGGTATTCGAGCAGCACCAGGCGCGCGCCGGTCTTGAGCGAGTCGCGCATCTTGCGCAGCATCGGCTGCGGCTGGGCAAACTCGTGATAGACGTCGACCATCAGGATGAGGTCGAGCGTGTTCGCCGGCAGCTTCGGGTCGTCCATCGTCCCGAGCACCAGCTCGACGTTGGCGACCTTTTCCTTGTCGAGCCGCTGACGCAGGATGGTTAACATCTGCGGCTGGATGTCGTTGGCGTAGACCTTCCCGGTCGGTCCGACGCGCTTGGCCATCTTCACCGTCATGTAGCCGGATCCGGCACCGACGTCAGCCGCGACCGACCCGGGCGCCAGCGCGATGGCGTCCAGTGCGGCGTCGGGTTCTTCTTCCTGGACCCGTTCGGAGCGGTCCAGCCAGTCGGCGCCCAGGTAACTCATGGTGAGGGCATAGCGCCGGCCGCTGATAGGGTGCACGCCCGGCGAGGCGATCTGCTGGGCGGCGGCGATGGCCGCGGCCCCGAGGACCAGCGCCGAGCAGAGAGCGACGAAGCGGGTCTGTTTGTGCATAGAATTGAAGTTCCATTATGACCGAATCGACGTTGACCCCCTCCAGACTTTGGCGCCGGATGACTTCGGACCAGCGCCTCCGTGCGGCCCGTGCCTTCTGGGCCGAAGAGCAGGCTGCCGACGAGCACGTGCAGGCGATCCTGCTCATCGCGCAGACCAAGAAATTCCGCCCCAAGTTCGTCATGGGGCTCGACGATGAACGCCGGGCCAAGCACCTGGCGACGCTCGCTTCGCTGCCGGAAGTGCTGGCCGCTCGCTGCCTCGTGGTCTATCACCTCACCGAGCAGCGCGAGATGATGGGGGTGTTCCTCGACAACCTCGGCGTCTCGCACGAGAACGGCATCATCGGAGACGACGACGCGAAGCCGGCGGCGGAGAAGATTGGGCCGGCGGTCGAGGCGATTGCTGGCAAGTACCCGGCGGAAGATGTGTCGCTCTACCTGACGACGCTGCTCTGCCAGGACCCAGACACCTGGGGTGAACTGGGCAAGCTGCCGCAGATTCTGCAGTAGACACAGCGCCAGGCGAAGCCGCGCACCTTCAGGTGCGCCGTAGCACCTGTCATGCGTAAAGCCGTTGTCCTCATCACCGGCGCTGGCGGCGAGATCGGCCACGGACTGGTTCGTGGTCTCGCCGAGCAGGCGCGTGTCATCACGCTCGACGCGAAGGCGAGGGGCGGAGGGGTCACCGAAGACCCGTTCGCCCGTCCCAGCACGATGCCGTCTGGCGGCACGTCCGACGATGCGCCAGAAATGATGCATGCGGCGGCGACGGGGGAACCCTCCGCCTGCTGGCGACCGCCCCCCCGTGAGCGGCTCACGGGGACGACCTATAACGTCGGCGCGTGCAGTCGGTCCGCCGCCGAGATTCGTGATGCCGGCCTTCCGGCATTCCCGAATGCGCAAATCACGTATAAAATCGACCAGAAGCGACAGGGTATTGTCGACTCCTGGCTGGCCGACGTGGACGATTCGGCGGCGCGGACCGACTGGGGCTTCTCCCCCGAATACGACTTCGATCGCGCGTTCCGCGAATATCTCATCCCGTCCATCGGCAACGACTACCGCTCATGACCTCAGTTACCGCCTTTGCGCCCGCGACGGTGTCCAATGTCGCCTGCGGGTTCGATGTCCTCGGCTTTGCGCTCGACGAACCCGGCGATGAAGTGACGGCCACCTTCGGCCCAGCCGGCGTGACGATCGCCGCCATCGAAGGCGACGGTGGCCGTCTGCCGCGCGACGCGGCGAAGAACACGGCCGGTGTCGCGGCGCTCGCGCTGCTGACGCGGCTGGGCGACCCGCGTGGCGTGTCGCTCACCATCCGCAAGGGGCTACCGCTGTCGAGCGGCCTGGGCGGGAGCGCGGCCAGCGCGGCGGCGGCGGTCGTCGCCGTCAGTGCCCTGCTCGGCGCGAACGTGTCGAAGGACACGCTGGTGCAGTGCGCGCTCGAAGGCGAGCGGCTCGGCGCCGGTTCGTCGCACGCCGACAACATCGCCCCGTGCATCTGCGGCGGCTTCGTGCTGGTCCGCAGCACCAACCCCACCGACATCATCACGCTGCCGGTGCCCGCAGGGCTGACGGCGGTGGTCATCCACCCTGACCTGGAAATCGAAACGGCGATGGCGCGCGCGCTGCTCGGCAACACGGTGTCGCTGCACGATGCGGTGCAGCAGTGGGCGAACCTCGGTGCGTTCGTCCACGCCCTGCACACCAGCGACTTCGGCCTGCTCTCGCGTTCGCTCACGGACACGATTGCCGAGCCGCGCCGGGCGCCGCTCGTGCCGGGGCTGGCGCTGATCAAGCGGGCTGCCGCCGACGCCGGGGCGCTCGGCAGCAGTCTCTCGGGCTCAGGCCCGTCGCTGTTCGCGCTCTGTCGCGGGGATGAAACGGCGGCGCGCGTCGCCGCCGCGATGACGACGGCGGTCAAGACCCACATTGGCGGCGAGCCGCAGGTGTACATCTCGCGCATCAGCGGCCAGGGCGCGCGCGTCGTGTCGACATGCGCTTCGTAACCACGCGCGGCCGGCGCGCCGCGCACGTCGGTGGCGCTGACGGACCGGCATCAGTCTCGTTGAAGACGGCGATGCTCGAGGGGCTGGCGCCGGACGGCGGGCTCTACATACCCGAGACGATCGAGTCGTGGAGCGAGAGTGAACTGACGCGCCTCCCGCAGCGCACGCTCACCGAAATCGCCTACCGCGCGCTGCGGCCCTATACGCGTCCCGAACTCGACGCCACCATCTGCGAAGCGGTGGTCGCGGAAGCGCTGAACTTCCCGATTCCGCTCGTCGAAGTCGAGCCAGGCATCTACTCGCTCGAGCTGTTCCATGGGCCGACGTTGGCGTTCAAGGACGTTGGCGCCCGCACGAGGGCGCGGCTGATCGCGTCGATCGATTCGGGCGACCAGCCGCTCACCGTGCTGGCGGCCACCTCGGGCGACACCGGCAGTGC
>CALQBJ020000071.1 GCA_943328785.2 Bifidobacterium breve | reverse complement strand
CGAGTTGGTGGCCTGCCCCGCCGATTCGGCGGGCGGGCACGCGGGCTTCTGCTGGTCGGCGGCGGTACCGGACGCCGGCGCGATGGCGTCGAGGCCGGTGTCGCCCGACTGTTCCTCGCCGCACGACTCACCGGCGGTACGGAGCGCGGCGGCCGTGTCGAGCGAAGTCGGGTCGGACGAGCCGCTGGTCTGCGAGGTGCCGGAGCCTTTCGGGGCGGCCGGACGTGCGCCGCTGCCGCTCGTGGACCCGGGGCCGGCAAAGCTGGCCACGACGCCCGCCAGGCCGACTCCGCCGTTCGCCCCACCAGGCTGTGTGATGGCGCCCACCGACTGGTCGGCAAACGCCACCGGGATTTCCGCAAAGGCCGGGAGCCCGGGGCCGCTGGCTGATGCCACGCCCGGGGCGCCCGGAAGCGGTTGCCTCGGACCCGGCGGGACGGCCGGCGCACTGATCGCTGGATAGATGACCTGGTTAACCGTCCCGATGGCCACGTTCGAGAGCGACTGATTCGCCAACGGCACGTTGAGCGTCCGCGTCCCGCTCACCGAGGTGATCTGCTTCGCCGCCGTCAGGGTGCCCGGCGTCGTGATCGTGACGTTCCCTTCCGCCCGGGCGCCTTGCATGTTGATGGCGGCCGTTGCGGAGGACGCGGTAATGGTCAATGAGGCCACGCCCTTGTCGTCGGGATTGAAGTCGGGTTTGCCGGAACAAGCGGGGCCGGGGCAGTTCACCAACGGGTCTGTGTTGTTGATGTGTCCGCCGATGTCCCGGTTCAGCGTGATGTTGCCTGTCGTGGACGTGAGGCTGACGGCCCCGAGCGTTTCGAGGATGAACAGCGTCAGGTTCCGGTTCGCCACCATCGTCAGCGTCTGACCGTTCGAGATGTGAATCGGCGTGCTGGCCGTGGTGACGATGTCGCGGCCGGCGGTAAGCGACAGCGGTCCCCCAATCGTCTGCTGCGATGGAGAGCCTCCCATCCAGAGCAGTTCGCTCAGTGTGATGTCGCGGCCGGCGGTGCCTGTCATCTGGCCTTTGATGAGCGTCTGATTGAAGTTGATGTCGCCGCTGCGCGCCGTCAGGGTCAGGTCGCCGGTCGAGCGCACGGGCTGCAGGGTCACGCTGCCGCCTGCGTTCAGCACCACGTCGGGACCGAGTTCGTTCCCGATGGCCGAACTACTGAGGTTGATGTCGCAGGTCGGGCAATCGAGCGTCCCTGGCGTTCCGGTGGTGATGCGCAGCTTGTTCGGCTGGGCAACGGTCAAGTTAATCGTGCCGCCTGAGGAGGTGGCTGCCACCTCGCCGACCTGACCGGTCGAGAACTGGTCGATCCCGGCGTCGGCGTTGAGGACGACCACCTTGGGACGTACGGTCGCCGGCGTGGTCGCGGAGTTGCCGATGGTTCCGGTCACGATCTTGCCGCGGGTGTCGATCGTGACCGTTTCGCTCGAGGAGATGCCGCGGCTGTCGAGGATGGACACGTTGCCGACCGAGTTCAGCGTGAGGTTGGCGGCCTTGCTGTTGACGGCTGATGTGTCCGTGCTGTCGTAGTCGATGATCGAGTTGATCGTGATGCCGCCGGCCCCGGCGGTCAGCGTAATCGGATGGCTGTCGCTCTTGATCTGGTGGTTGACGACCAGCGCGTCGCCGGCGGTGACCTTGACCTCGCCAGTGTCGTCAGTAATAGGCGCCCAGATGGTGACGTCGCCGGTGGTGGACTTGATGGTGAGCGCACCCGTCGTCTTCACCGGCGATGCGAGCGTGAAGTTGTCGCCGCTCGTCAGGTTCACGGCCGCATTGCCAGCCGAGATGATCCACTGCATCGGGTTGTTGAGGGACTCCGCACCGGTGGGAACGGTGATCGATCCGTTCGTGGCTGTCAGGCTCACGGCGCCGTTGTCGGTGGCAATCGCCTGGGTGACGCCTATGTCGTTACCCGCCGTCATGGTCACCGCACCGCCGGAGGCGGCACCGCTGCGGCCATCCACCTTTGCCTGGACGTTGATGTCCGTGCCCGCGGTCACCGTGAGGTTGTTGCCGCTCTTGAGGTTTGTAATCGACTGGTTGATATTCACCGTGGCGCCAGCGTTAATGGCTACGGCGCCCGTCGTGTCGTCGATGGCGGTGTTCACGTTGACGTCCCCGTTTGTCGACGTCAGGTTCAGGGCGCCGGTGGTGGTGGTGATGCCGTTGCTCAGCGTCTCGCCCGACGTCACCGAGATGGTGCCGGTGCCAGCGAAGAGCCCCTTGCCCGACGCCCAGTTCACCGCACCGTTGGTGGCGGTGGCCGACAGCGCGGCATCGACGGTGATGACGTCGTCGTTCAGGTTGATGTCGTTGCTGGCAACGAGCGTGGTGCGGCTGCTGGCGTGGGTTGGCGGATCCGCATCGCGGCCGTCGAGCGTCGCATTCACGTTGATGTCGTTGCCGGCGGTGATGCTGAGGGGCGCGTCGGTCCGGGAGTTGGCAATCCCCTGGTTCACGTTGACGTTGTTCGCGGCGTTGATCGTGACGGCGCCGGTGCTGCCGGCAATCTCGCTGTCGACGTCGACGTCGCCGGCGGTGGAGGTCAGCGTTAGCGTGCCGGTCGTCACCGTGGCACCGGTCGACAGCGTCTGTCCGGCGGTGACACTGATGTTGCCGGTGCCGGCGAAGAGCCCCTCGCCCGCCGCGCTGATCACAGTGCCGCTGGTGGCGGTGACGCTGACAGCGGCGTTCTCGGCCACGACGCTCTGATTGAGGTTCACGCTTTGTCCGGCAGTCATCGTGACGCTGCTGCTGGGCGTACCGGCCGCAGTGCGGCCGACGGCGGCGTTCACGTTGATGTTGGTGCCGGCGCTCACGGTGACCGGTGAGGTGACGCCAGAATTGGTGACGGCGTTGTTGATGTTGACCGCGCCTGCGGCGTTGATGGCCATGGCACCTCCGCTGCCGGCCATCTGGCCCCCCACCGTGACATCGCCGCCGTGCGACGTGACGGTCATCGCGCCGCCGCTCAGCGTCGCCGTGGAGACATTGCCGAGCGCATCGACGGCGATGGTACCGCTGCCCGAGTACAGGCCAGTGCCGCTGGCGAACGCCGCCGTGCCGTTGGTGGCCGTGAGCCGGATCGCCGCGTCGTGCGTGGCGACCACAGCGTTAACGTTCACGTTCTGGTTGGCGGTGAGGTTCACCGCGCCGCCAGACGCGCCGCCCGTGCCGTCGATCTGGGCGTTGACGTTCACGTTCTGGCCGGCGTTGGCATTGAACGAGGCACCGGTGCGCGTGTTCAACACCGCGGCGTTGATTGCCACGTCGCGACCGGCGGCCAGGTCGACGCGGCCGGTGCTGCCGTCGATGATGCCGTCGACGATGACCGAGCCGTTGCGCGAGGTCGCGCTCAGCGAGCCGCCGCTGATGCCGCGCGTCGTGACGTCGCCGCTGGCGTCGATGGTAATGGCCTGGTTGCCGGACACCAGCGCGGTGCCCGCGGCCATCGTCGCCGCGCCGTTGGTGGCGGTCACGCCGATCGTGCCGTTGTTGGTGACCACCGAGTTGTTCAGGGCGACGTCGCGCGAGGCCTTCAGCGAGACGGCCCCCCCGGTGGCACCGCCGCGGCCATCGACGATGGCGTTCAGGTTCACGTCTCGACCAGCGGTGGCGTTGAACGCGTTCCCGGTGCGGGTGTTCAGCACCGCCTGGTTGACGTTGACGTCACCGGCCGCCGACAGGTCGACGCGGCCCGTGCTGCCGTCGATGACCCCGTTGATGCGCACCGTACCACCGGTGGAGGTGGCACTCAGCGACCCGCCGCTCACGGCGCCGGTCGTCAGGTCGCCGCTGGCGCGCATGGCGATGGCGCCGTTGCCGGCGAAGGTGCCCTTGTCTGGCGACACGGTGAGCGCGCCGTTGCTGGCGGTCAGGCCGATGGCGCCGTTGTTCGTGACGACGTAGTCGCGAACGGTGACGTTGCGCGTCGCGGTCAGCGCCACCGCGCCGCCGGCGACGCCGCCACGGCCATCGACCACCGCATTCACGTTCACGTCGCGCCCGGCATTCACCGCCAGAGCGCCGCCTGACTGCCCGTTCAGCACGGCCTGGTTGAGGTTCACGTCGACGCCGGCATTGATGCGCGTCTCACCGGTCGTCGAGTCGATCACGCCGTTGATGTTGGCGGTGCCGGCCGACGAGGTGATGGCGAGTGTGCCCGCGTTGATCGGTCCGGTCGCGATATCGCCGCGTGCCGTCAGCGCCATGGCGCCGGTGCCGGACACCAGCGGCGTGCCCGACGCCACGGTCAGCGCGCCGCTCGTCGCTGTCAGCGACACCGCCCCGTTGTTGGTGACCACCGCCTGGCTCACGTTCACGTCGCGCGCCGCCGTCATCGTGACCGTGCCGCCCGCCACGCCGCCGCGGCCGTCCACCTGCGCGTTGACGTTCACGTCCTGACCCGCATCGATGGTGAGGGCGCTGCCGCCGGCGAGGTTGACAATCGCCTGGTTCAGGTCGACATTGCCCGCCGCCTTGATGCTCACCGGACCGGTGTGATCGTCGATGAATGCGTTGACGGCCACCGAGCCGGCCACCGAGCGAATGGAGAGCGAGCCGCTCGTCAGCATCGGGCCGGTGCTGAGGTTGCCGTTGGCGTTCACGGTGATCGGCGCGTTGCCGGCGAACACGACCTTGCCGTCCGCCACGGTCACGGTGCCGCCGGTCGCGGTCATATTGATCGCGCCGTTGTTGGTGACGATGAAGTCGTTGACGTGGATGTTGTTCCCGGCCGTCATGTTCAGCCCGCCGCCCTGGTCACGGTCGCCGCCGAAGATCGCCGAGTTCACGTCGATGTCGACATCAGCCTGCAGGATCGCCGTGGTGCCGGTGCGCAGCACGCGCGTGATGGTGCTGGCTTCGGCCGCGCCGATCGTCATGTAGGCGGGGTCGAGCAGCAGCGAGCCGGACGTGCCGTTCGCTGCCGATGCGTCAGCCTGACCCAGGAACTCGAGCGTGCCCTTGCCCGACACTTCCAACCGGCCGCCGTCGCCAGTCGCCGCGCCGCCTTTGGCTTCGACCGCGCCGCCGAAGGTCGTGTTGCCATCCGACCAGACCACGACGTCGCCGCCGTTGCCCGCGCCGATCGCGTTGGCCTTCAACGTGGCACCCGCATCGACGATCGTCTCGGTCGAGCGGTACGTGTCGCCGCGGCCCTGGAATGCTCCTCCCACCTGCACCGTGCCGCCGCCCGAGGCGCCACTGGCGTCGAGCGCCGCGGTGCCTGCGAGGTGCACGCGGTCGCCCAGCACCTGCACGGTGCCGCCTGAGGCGCCGAGCGTGCCGCTGACATCGACGTTGCCGCCCACGCCGAGCAGCAGGATCCGGCCGTTCTGCTCCACCGCCTGATCGGCCTTGATGGTGCCAGACATGTTAATCAGGTTGTCGAGCACCGCCTTCGCACCGCGCGCCGTCATCAGCACCGTCTGCCCGCCGGCGGTCTCGATGTGTCCGGTGTTCGTGAGCAGGCTGGTGACCGGGCGGCCGTCGAGGCCGACCAGTTGTCCGGCGTTCCCTTCGTTGAGCGCGAGGTTGATCAGGGCGTCGCCGTACAGGTCGACGGTGAAGGTGTCCGCCGAGCCGAGCACCACCTTGCCGAGCCGCGCGGCCAGCAGGCCGTCGTTGCGGACATGCGGCGCGACGAGTGCCACGAGGCCGCCGTCCCTGGCGGTAATGGCGCCGGCGTTGAGGATGCCCGCGCCGAGCCTGCCCGGCTGGTCGAACACGAGGCGGCCGGCCATGAAGTTGGCGTCGCCGATGTTGGCGGTACTGGCGATGAGGCCGCCGACGTTCACCTGCGCGCCGCCGCCGAAGACGATGCCGTTCGGGTTGATCAGCAGCACCTGGCCGTTCGCGTCGAGCTTGCCGAGGATGACCGACACCTGCGCGCCGGTGACGCGGTTCAACGTGGCCGACTGCGATGACGGCTGGATGAAGACCACCCGGCCGTCGGCGCCGACGCCGAACTGGCGCCAGTCGATGACGGCGCGCTCGGTGAACTGGCGGATCTGCGTCGAGGTTGTGCCCTCGCCGCTGATCTGCGCGTCGCCGGCCCGCACGGTGCCGCCGACGGGTCCCTGTGCCTGCAGACCGGCACCGCCTGTGGCGATCGAGAGCATCACGGCCAGCGCCGCACGCACGCGCTGCGGGGGCCGGCGGAAGTGATGACAGATCGTGGCAGGTTGCGTCTTCTTCACAGTGATCCCCCTTGCTTAGTAGAGAGACAGGCCGGCGAACACCCTGGGGTCGCGGCTGTTTTCCTGGCCAACGATGCGGTCGAGCGGCGCGGCCACTTCGACAAACCCGGAGAGCTGCGCGCCGATGTTCAGGCGAATACCGCCGCCGGCGGACGACAGCGTCTGGCGCGACTCGCCACCGGCAAACGTCGTGCGCTGCCAGACCCGCCCGGCATCGCCGAACACATACGGCATCAGTGTGACCGGGCGGCTGCCGCTCCAGGTGTGGCGGTAACGCAGGTCGAGCTTCAGGGCGGCGCCGTGGTCGTTCAGCAGTTCCGACGCGTCGTAGCCGCGGCCGAACTGTTCACCACCGACGCTGAACAGCTCCGGCGCCAGCAGGTCGGTGAACGCGTACTGCGCATTCGCCGCCACCACCACCGACCAGTTGGCCGGCAGCGACTGGATGCGCGCGGCGTACAACGTCGCCTTGCTGAAATCGGAACGACCGCCGGCCCGCGAGAGATACGGGTCGCCGCTGTCGGAGGCGCCGAGCCCCTTCAGGCCGTGGCTGTACTCGACGTCGGCGATGTTCATGCCGCCGATGCCGTCGCCGGCGTCATAGGTGAGGCCGACCCGCGCCGTGCGCAGACGGTCGGTGGTGTCCTCGATGCCGAAGATGGTGCTGCGGCTGTCGAACGACGCGACCGCCGCGCGCAGGTAGAGGTTGCGCGCACGGCTGCGCACCAGCGGGTAGTTGAAGCCGAGCGTGAACGTCTGCGACGTGGTCGTCAGCTCCAGCGGGATGAACGCGAGCTCCTGCGGCTTCGAATAGACGTAGCTGCCGGACACGGTGACCTTGCCGCCGCGCGTGCCGAGGAACTGGTCGTGCGAGAGCGCGGTGAACGACAACTCCGGCGTCCCGGTGGTGACCTCGCGCACTTCGGTGCGTCCGGCGCCGCCCAGCAGGTTGTTCAGGTCGAGGTCGCCGAACAGGCGCTGGCGTCCCTGGGCCTTGCTGCCGCGGGTGTCCGAACTGAGGCCGGCGCCGGCGCGCTGTTGGGTCAACTGCAGCACGAGCTGCGCGGCCCCCGGCGCGCGGCCTGGCGCCAGAACGGCCCGCGCCTGCACACCGGGCAGGTCGTTCATCAGCAGGACGTTCCGTTCGAGCACGCCCGCCGTGAGCGGCCGGCGACCCTTGATCCGGTTGCCGTACGTCTCGGCGCGACTGCGCAGCGCCGCGGTGCCACCCTCAACCCGCACGCTGTCGATATAGCCCTCGATCGCCTGGAGGCGAACCTCGCCGCCCTCCACCGACTGCGCGGGCACGATGACCTGGGACAGGATGTAACCGTCGTTGCGGTAGCGCGCCGTCAGCGTGTCGACGATGCGGTAGACGTCGGCCAGGGTGACCTCGCGGTTGACCGAGGCGGCGTACAGCTTTTCAAGCGTTTCCGGGCGGTAGACCGTGGAGCCCTCGACGGTGAGCTTCGTGAGGACAAAGCGGATGCCCTCCGCGTTCGCCGGTGCCTGCTGTCCTGTGCTCGGGATGGTGATGGGGCCGGTCCTGGCGCTCGGCTCCGGCGGCCGCTCGAACTGCCGCTCCACCTGTCCGGGCTGCGCCGTGCCTGGCCGCACCTGAGCCCATGCATCGGTCAACGCCAGCGAAACGCCCAGCGCCGAGCCGACACAGACCACGAGATACCTACGCATCACGCGCGTTTCCCCTTCCGGTTGCGATGGAAACTGGCCCTGCGGCACGGCCGCAGGCGATCTGCACGCTGAATGGATGAGTATATGCCGATTGACCGGAACGCTGGCGCCGTCAAGCACGCACACACGCCGCCGGCCGCATGGGGGGAGAAGGAAGGTTGGCGGAGAGGGCGGCGTGCGCAGGCTGGTGGTGGGTTGCGGATATCTCGGCGGACGGGTCGCGCGACTCTGGCGCGGGGCAGGCGACGATGTGTATGCCACCACCCTCCGGGGACAACGCCACGGCGCTGTCCCCGGAGGGACTGCAGCCTCTGACCATGGATGTGACTCGGGGTGTGCTCAGCGCCTTGCCTGCCGTGGACACCGTCGTGTTCGCGGTCGGGCGGCCCCCCCGGTCACGCGCGACGATGTTCGATATTCACGTCGAAGGGCTGCGTGCGGTGTTGGATGCGCTGCGCGGGTTGCCGGTCCAGGTGATCTACGTGAGCTCGACCGGGGTCTACGCGCAGGACGGCGGCGAGTGGGTGGATGAGGAGTCTGAGTGCGAGCCCGTCCGCGAAGGGGGAAGGGCGTGCGTGGCCGGGGAGCGACTGCTCTTCGCCCACCCGAGCGGGCGCGACGCGGTCGTCCTGAGGCTGGCAGGACTCTATGGACCTGGACGGGTGCCGCACTCAGCCGATGTCGCCGCGGGCTGGTGGATAGCCGGTTCCACGAGTGCGTTCGTGAATCTGATTCATGTCGACGACGCGGCGCGTGCCGTCGTGGCCGCGGCGACCGTACGACCAGTGACGAGTCGGACGTTCGTCATATCCGACGGTCATCCTGCGACCCGCAGGGCCTGTCTGGCACTGCTCGTGACACGAATGGGAGTGGCCCCGCCTCGGTGTGAGGGCGGGCCCTGTCTCGACAAACGTGCGCGAAACGACCGGGCCATCCGGGAACTGGGCTTGCGATTGAGCCACCCGTCGTATCGCGAAGGTCTGGCCGCGTCGTGAACAGGTGCCGGCTTCGCAGCGCCCGCGGGCGGCCGTTCGGACGAGGCGTGGTCGCCCGGCGCCAGAAAGGGGCCCGGTATAATGGCTGGCATGGCCGGCTGGCACTTTGAGCACACCTACGCGGGACTGCCGGAACTGTTCTACTCGGCGGCCATGCCGGCTACGGTGCGTGAGCCGCGCCTGGTCGCCTTCAATCGGCCTCTGGCGATCGCGCTGGGCCTCGAGCCGGAACGGCTGGCGCAGGAGGGCGCTGCCATCTTCGGCGGCAATGTCCTCCCCGAGGGCAGCCGGCCCATCGCGCAGGCGTATGCCGGGCATCAGTTTGGCCACTTCACGGCCCTCGGCGATGGCCGCGCCATTCTCCTCGGTGAGCAGGTCACGCCTGCTGGCGATCGGCTCGACATTCAACTGAAGGGCTCCGGACGCACGCGGTTCTCCCGGCGGGGGGACGGGCGTGCCGCGCTCGGACCGATGCTGCGGGAATACATCATCAGCGAGGCGCTGCACGCGCTCGGCATCCCGACCACGCGCAGCCTGGCGGTGGTGGCCACAGGGGAGCCCGTGCAACGCGAGACCATGCTGCCTGGCGCGGTGCTCACGCGCGTGGCCGCGAGCCATATCCGTGTCGGCACGATGGAGTGGGCCGCGGCGCACGGCGGAGAGAGCGCCACTCGCGCCCTGGCCGACTACACGCTCCAGCGGCACTACCCGGAGCTGGCCGGTTCGCCCGAGCCGTACCTCGATCTGTTCAACGCGATCCTCGATCGGCAGGCGTCCCTGCTTGCGCGCTGGCAACTGGTGGGCTTCATCCACGGCGTCATGAACACGGACAACATGGCGCTCTCCGGCGAGACCATCGACTACGGTCCATGTGCGTTCATGGATGCCTACGACCCCGCCACGGTCTTCAGCTCCATCGACGCGGGCGGTCGATACGCCTATGGCAACCAGCCGCCGATCGCGCACTGGAATCTGACCCGGCTGGCGGAAGCCATGTTGCCGCTCTTTGATCCGGACGTCGCTCGCGCGACGGCACGGGCCACGGCGGCGCTCGAGCGGTTTCCAGACCTGTTCGAGGGGTACTGGCTCAACGGGATGCGGGCGAAGTTGGGCCTCCTGACGGTGGAGCCCGGCGATAGGGCGCTGGCCAACGACCTGTTCGTCTGGATGCATCGCCGGTCGGCCGACTTTACGAACACTTTCTGTGAGCTCACGGCTGGGCGCGTCCCCAGCGATGTCGACGACGGCGTCGAGGGGGGTCCCGGTGTGCAGGCCTGGTACGACCGGTGGCTCGCGCGTCGCGGGCGTCAGCCGCAGACGCTGGCCGAAACAGGTGCGGTGATGCAGCAGCACAATCCCCGGTTCATCCCGCGCAATCACAACGTGGAGGCAGCCCTGCTGGCCGCGACGAGCCTGGGCGACCTGTCTGTGATGGAGAAACTGCTCGACGTGCTGGCGAAGCCGTACGACCACGCGCGCGACCTGCCGATGTTCAGCCTGCCTGGGGCCGGCGACCAGGCCTACCGCACGTTCTGCGGTACATAGTGCTGCCGGCTTCACCATGACCCCTTCACCCTACTGAGTTCTTGGTATGTGGTACGCCGCTGGCGCGGTGCGAATCTCCTTCGCGCCAGGGACACCCGATGCCCTGTGCCAACCCGCACGCACAGGAACCCACATGAACTGCACACGCTGTTCGCTTGCCGTCCTCGCACTGTCCCTGACCGCGCTGTGGCTGGGGGCCGGGCGTGTCCGAACGCCGCTCCGGACGCCGCGCGTCGGTGCACCTCCGCGGCGGACCCCACCGTCGAGAGGCCTCTAATGTCGGCTATCGTCCAGCGCCGGCGGTCCACGTGATCACGAATTGGCTAAAGGCGACGCACGACGCGGGGAAAGAGTAGCCGCCCAATATCTGGAGCGGCACCGCTGCCGCGAAGGGAAGACGGTTGAAGCGTCCCGGGTGTCTCGGAGATGGTATGAATTGCCGCAGGCCCCTGCCGCCCAGGTAGCGCACGGCGCGATGGCACCCGCTGCAGCCCTGAAATGATGTTGGCGCAAATGAGTGAGCTAAGCTGCTAGCAAATAAGCAAGTCGTTTACAAGCAGCCACTTACTAATACCAAATGGCGGAGAGGAAGGGATTCGAACCCCTGGAAGCCTTCCGGCTTCAACGGTTTTCAAGACCGCCGCCTTAAACCGCTCGGCCACCTCTCCGTGCTGCTGATTGTAACGTCGAACCTTTAACTTCAAACTTCTGCGGGAAACACGCTTACGCCGACGTGCAGGTGGTGCTCCTGCGCACCCGCCACTACCCCGCGTAGCGGACTGACGTCGCTGGGAAGACCGGCAGTACGGCCCCGCACTTATCGCGGGTCAACGGCCGCGCACCGGAACCTTCGACAGCTGCCGACAACGCTGTCGGAATTTTCGCCGGCGGTGCCCTGTCCGGTCCGGCTACGCTGGAACGCATGGACAAGGTGGTGCTCATCACTGGCGGCAGCCGCGGCATCGGCGCGGCCACGGCCAGGCTGTCTGCGGCGCGCGGCTACGGCGTCTGCGTCAACTACCTGGGGAATCGCGACGCGGCCGAGGGCGTGGTGCAGGAAATCATGGCCGCTGGCGGCGAGGCGTTCGCGGTGCAGGCCGACGTGTCGCTCGACGCCGATGTGACGCGCCTCTTCGAGCGGATCGACACCAGGTTCGGCCGGCTCGATGCGCTGGTGAATAACGCCGGGATGCTCGAGTCGCAGATGCGCGTGGAGCAGATGGACGGCGGACGCCTGTCGCGCGTCTTCGCAACGAACGTCACCGGCTCATTCCTGTGCTGCCGCGAAGCGGTGCGGCGCATGTCGACCGCGCACGGCGGACGAGGCGGCGCCATCGTGAACCTGTCGTCGGCGGCGTCCCGGCTCGGCTCGGCCGGCGAGTACGTCGACTACGCCGCGGCGAAGGCCGCCATCGACACGCTGACCATCGGCCTGGCGCGTGAAGTAGGTGGCGAGGGGATTCGCGTGAACGCCGTCCGACCCGGCCTGATTCACACCGATATCCACGCGATTGGCGGTGAGCCCGGGCGTGTGCAGCGGCTCGCCGAGTCGATTCCGATGAAGCGCGGCGGCGATGCGGGCGAGGTGGCGGCCACCATCGTGTGGCTGCTGTCCAGCGAGGCCTCCTACGTCAACGGCGCCATCGTCGACGTCACCGGCGGCCGCTAGGGCGTCCTTGGCCGTGCGTGGCGGCCGACCTTCAGGTCGGCCCGGTCCAGGCGAATCTGAAGGTTCGCGGCTACACCACGCCACGAACGAAGGCGTCCTGTGTGCGGACACCGTGCAGCGCCCCGCTGCGCCGCACCGACGTCAGGAAGGCCTCGACCGTTCGGCGATGGACGTAGGGAATCGCTGATTGCTGATTGAAAATTCGACGTTCCCAATCAGCAATTGGCAATCAGCCTTTGGTAACCCTCTCGAGACCGCCCATGTAGGGCCGGAGTGCGGCCGGGACGATCACCGATCCGTCCGCCTGCTGGTAGTTCTCGAGAATCGCGATGAGCGTACGGCCGACGGCGAGAGCGGAGCCGTTCAGCGTGTGCACGTATTCAGCCTTGCCGGTGCCGTTCGCGCGGTACTTGATGTTGGCGCGACGGGCCTGGAACGACTCGGTGTTGCTGCAGGACGAGATTTCGCGGTACGCCTTCTGGCTTGGCAGCCACACCTCGATGTCGTAGGTCTTCGCGGAGGCAAAGCCCATGTCGCCCGTGCACAGCAGGATGGTGCGGAACGGCAGTTCCAGCCGCTTCAGTACTTCCTCCGCGTTCGACACGAGCAACTCGAGTTCGGCGTGCGACTGGTCAGGCGTGGTGAACTTCACCAATTCCACCTTGTCGAACTGGTGCTGCCGGATGAGCCCGCGGACGTCCTGCCCGTAGGAGCCGGCTTCGCTGCGGAAGCAGGGCGAGTACGCCGTGTACTTGATCGGCAGCTCTCGGCCATCGATGATTTCGCCGCGGTGCAGATTCGTGAGCGGCACTTCGGCGGTCGGGATGAGATAGAGATCCCAGTCGCCCGCAATCTTGAAGAGATCCGCCTCGAACTTCGGCAGGTTGCCGGTCCCGACCAGCGACGCCGCGTTCACCATAAACGGCGGCTCCATCTCGCGGTAGCCGTGCTCGGTGGTGTGCAGGTCGAGCATGAAGTTAATGAGCGCACGCTCGAGACGCGCACCCCCACCGCTGAGCACGGTGAAGCGGGCGCCGGCGATCTTCGTGCCACGCTCGAAGTCGATGATGCCGAGCGCCGGCCCCAGATCCCAGTGGGCCTGCGGCTCGAAGTCGAAGGCGCGCGGTTCGCCCACGGTGCGGACGACCGGGTTGTCGGCCGCTGTCTTCCCCACCGGCACCGATTCATGCGGAAGGTTGGGGAGGACGAGCATCGCGCTCTCGCGCTGGTGCTCGATCGAGTCGAGCTGGATGCCGAGCTGCTTGATCTGCTGCGAGCGCTGGCGGTTGCGTTCCTGAATCGGGCCGGTGTCCTGGCCCTGCCGCTTGGCGCGCGCGATCTCGTCGCCCGAGGTGTTCTGCTCGCGCTTGAGCCCTTCGAACTCACCGATGAGACGGCGACGCACACCTTCGAACGTCGCGATTTCGTCCAGAGCCTTGTCCGGGTCCATTCCGCGGTTGCGGAGACCGGTTCGTACAGCCTGCAGTTGTTCACGGAGAAATGTCGGATCGAGCATGCAACCTCGTGGACCTATTGTATAGAAGGCTGAGAGTGAGTTCTGCTACGATCCCGGCGTGACGAGCAGGGTCCGCAAAGCCGTATTTCCCGCAGCCGGACTGGGCACCCGATTCCTCCCCGCCACCAAGGCGCAGCCGAAGGAAATGCTGCCGCTCGTCGACAAGCCGATCATCCAGTATGGCGTCGAAGAGGCGGTCGCATCGGGCGCCAGCAACATCATTCTGGTGACCGGGCGCGGCAAGAACGCCATTGAGGATCACTTCGACGTCTCGGTCGAACTCGAGAGCTACCTCGAAGCGCGCGGCAAGAAGGACCTGCTCGACGAGATCCGGAAGATTTCAAATCTGATCAACTTCGCGTACGTGCGGCAGGGCGAACCGCTCGGTCTGGGCCACGCGGTGCTGGTCACGCGCGACCTCGTCGGCGACGAGCCGTTTGCCGTGATCCTGGCCGACGACGTCATCGACGCGGAACCGCCGGCGCTGAAGCAGTTGATCGATGTGTACGAGCGGGTGCAGGGCCCGGTGCTCGCGGTCGAGCGGGTGCCGATGGAAGATGTGTCGAGCTACGGCGTCATCGCCCCCGACCTCTCGGTCGATCTCGGCGAAGGGGTCTATCGGGTGAAAGACCTGGTGGAGAAACCGGCGCGCAGTGAGGCGCCGTCCGACCTCGCCATCATCGGCCGGTACATCCTCACCCCGGACATCTTCCCAGCCCTGGCAGCAACCAAGAGCGATCGCACGGGCGAGATCCAACTCACCAACGGCCTGCGCGAACTCCTGAAGACGCGGCCGATCTATGCCTGTGAAGTGAAGGGTGTCCGCCACGACACCGGCAACAAGCTCGGCTTCCTGAAGGCCGTGGTCTACTTCGCACTCCGTCGGCCGGATATCGCGGAGAAGTTCTCCGCCTATCTCGCGTCGCTCGGACTGCCGACGCCCACGCGCTGACGGCGGGCGGTCTGCCCACCGTCCATCACTCGCGCTATTCCGACTTCGTCGTCGGCGCGGCCGGCGCCGGCGTGGACACAGCCGGCTCGCTCGACGAACCCGAGCTCTCGGAACTGCTCGTGCTGCCTTCCTTGGCGCTACCGGCCTTGGTGGCGCTGGTCGAGTCCTTCTTGGCGTAGTCGGTGATATACCAGCCCGTTCCCTTGAACTGGATCGCAGGCGACGAGATCAGCTTGTGGACGGTCTTCCCACACTTCGGGCACGTGTCGACGAGGGGATCCGAGAACTTCTGGATCACCTCGAAGCGGTGTCCGCAACTGTCACATTCGTACTCGTAGAGCGGCATATTCCTCAGGTCAGCTCGAACTTCGTGTCGAAAATTATTCCAGCACATCGCCGGCATTGCTGCCGAGCATCAGCTCGCGGTGCAGCCAGAACGGCGCGGTGCCGTTCGAGAGCAGCGTGTCGTGGAACGTGCGGAGTGAAAACGCCTTGCCCTGCTGCGCCTTGTAGTCCTGCCGCAACTTCAGCAGCATCATCTTGCCGGCGCTGTAGACAAGGTACGTCGGGTCGAATGTGCCGCGCTCGGCTTCGCGACGCGCGCTCGCCTCTTCCAGGTAGGCCTCCTCGCGGAACAACCGGACGCCCTGCTCGACCGACATGTCCTCGGTGTGGAGCTTGATGCCGACGATGAAGCGGACGAGGCGGATGAGCGACTCGGCGAGCTGGCCGAGACGGATCGTGTTGTCCTCGCGGCCGAAGCCGGCCTCCATCATCATCTGCTCGCAGTAGTGCGCCCAGCCCTCGACGAACGACGCCGAGGCGAACAGGATCGACTTGCGTGCCTTCGACGTCACCTTGCGCAGATGCTGGTAGTGGAGGAAGTGCCCCGGGTACACCTCATGGATCGAGACCGACCAGAGAGTCGGGAGGTTGTAGTCGCGGAGGTGTTCCTCCTGGCGCGCGGCCGGCCACGAGGAGTCGACGTCCGAGAGGTAGTAGTAGGCGCGCGTCGGCTTGCTCTCGAACGGACCTGGCGTCCACATGCTGGCGAACGACCAGCGGTAGAACTCGGGCGTCGACGCGACGACGACCGGTTCGCCGGGCGGGACCGAGATCAGGTCGTTCCGCTCGATGAAGGTCCTCAACGCCTCGAGCTGTTCGCGGCCGGTCTTGACCAGCTGGCCCGGAGCCGGATGGTTGGCCTTCGTCTTTGCCCAGACAGCAAGCGGGGATTCCTTGCTGTTCACCTTGCCGGCGAGCTGACGGAAGGCCTCCTGCGTGGCGGCGAGTTCACGCTCGGCGATCGCCAGCAGGCGGTCGACCGGAATGTTGATGCCTTCTTCGAGCCGTAACTTCTGCTCGAACTTGTCGCGACCCAGACGGAACGTGGCGCGAGCCTTCGGTCCGACTTCCTTCTCCAGGTATTCGATGTAGGCGCCGACGGCCTGCGACGCTTCCTGCTGCGCGTCGGCCAGGTCGCCGAGTAGGTGCAGGTCGTCGACGCTGGAGAAGGCCCGCGGCAGGTCGTCGTCGATGAACTTCAGCGCGCCGCGCATGGTCTCGATGCCAACCTTCACGTAGATACCGGGTGGCTCCTTTACGTTGTCGCGGGCCGCCTGGATCAGTCGGGGGGTCTGGCGCAGCTTCGAAAGCACGCGTCGGGCCCGTTCAGGCGCCGGCGCGTGGCTGAAGAGCGCCTGACCGGCAAGGCTCGAGGCGAGGATGTCGGCGTAGAGCTGCGGGTTGCGTTCCCAGGTCCGTACGGCTTCGAGCTCGAACATGCGACCGCGGAGGTGCGCGCCGAGCATGCGCTGGTCGAGCGCTTCGACCGGCGTCAGACCCGCGCGATCGATCTCGTCGAGGCGGCGCAGGTAGCCGGCCAACGCGCGGCCCTCCTGGTCGACGCCGTGACGGCTCAGGTCCTCGAGCAGGTCATCGTGCGTGTGCACGCCGTCCAGCGTCGCGTGTGTCGGGTGCGTTTCGTGGAGAGACCCAAGGAGGTCATCGACGAAATGCGGAAGTGGTTCTGAAACGGGCATG
>CALQBJ020000070.1 GCA_943328785.2 Bifidobacterium breve | reverse complement strand
GGACGTGCCCATTCCGGTGTCGGTGATCCGCGGCGACCTCGTCGCCGATGCGGGCGCGTTCAACGTGAACCGCATGAAGGAAATGCTGCCGACGGTCCAGTTCTACTCGACGAACCCGCGCAACTCGGCCATCAACATCCGCGGCCTCGGCGCGCCGTTCGGTCTCACCAACGACGGCATTGAGCCTGGCGTCGGCCTCTACATCGACGGCGTCTTCTTCGCGCGCCCCGCGGCCGCCACCCTCGACTTCCTCGACGTCGAGCAGGTGGAGGTGCTGCGCGGTCCCCAGGGCACGCTGTTCGGCAAGAACACCACCGCCGGCGCCATCAACGTCACCACCCGTAAACCCAGCTTCACCCCATCGTCGGAAGCCGAGTTGAACTACGGCAACCTCGGGTTCGTGCAGGCCAAGGCGTCGATCACCGGTCCGCTGCTGAAGAGTGTCGCCGGGCGCCTCTCGTTCGCCGGCACGCAGCGCGACGGCACGGTGCTCAACACCCGCACCGGCGACGACGTGAACGACATGAACAACCTGGGCGTGCGCGGGCAAATCCTCTTCGCGCCGTCCGACCGCCTTGCAGCCGCCTTCGCGTTCGACCACACGCGGCAGCGCGTCGAGGGGATGACGCAGACGGTCGCGGGCGTGGTGCCGACGCGGCGGGCGGCCAACCGTCAGTGGGCGGCCATTGCTGCCGACCTCAACTACACGCCGCCGAGCTATAACGCCTTCGACCGCGTCACTGACATCGATACGGCGATGCGCTCCTACCAGGATATGGGCGGCACGTCGTTGAACCTGGACTGGAAGGTCGGCCCCGGCCGACTGACGTCGACCACCGCCTGGCGCTTCTGGGACTGGAATCCGTCGAACGACCGCGACTTCATCGGCCTGCCGGTAACGACGATCTCGTCGGGCACGTCGAAGCAGAGCCAGTGGACGCAGGAACTGCGCTACGCCGGTGATATCACCAAGCACGCGAACTTCGTGGCCGGCCTGTTCTACTTCAAGCAGGGCATCGACTCGAACCCCGTGATCAAGCAGGAGCAGGGCTCGGCCGCCTGGCGCTTCCTGCTGGCGCCGAGCGCCAACGCGGCGACGCCCGGCTTGCTCGATGGCTACGGCTTCGACCAGTCCCTGAACTACGACAACACCAGCGCTGCCGCGTTCGGTCAGCTCGAATGGTCGATCACCCATCGCCTTCGCGTGTTGCCAGGCCTGCGCCTGAACTACGACAAGAAGCACGTCGACTTCGACCAGCAGATCTACGGCGGCCTGCAGACGACCAACGCCGCGCTGATCACGCTGCAGCGTTCGGTACTGGCGCCGCAGGCCTACACCGCGAACGTCGATGACACGAACCTCTCCGGCATGAGCACCGTCGCGTTCAAGGTGGCGAAGCGCATCAACACCTACGCGACCTACGCCACGAGCTTCAAGTCGGTGGGGCTGAACCTCAACGGCGTCCCGGCCGACGCGCAGGACCGGCCGGTGCTGTCGGCGGCGACGGTGAAGCCCGAGGACGTGAAGCACGTGGAGCTCGGCATCAAGACCGAACCGTTCCGCGGCGTGACGGCCAACGTCGCGTTCTACAACACGCAGATCAAGGACTTCCAGGCGCAGGTGGTGAACGCCGGCGTCGGCGTCCTGCGCGGTTACCTCGCGAATGCCGAGAAGGTGCGGGTGCGCGGCGTCGAGTTCGACGCCAGCGCCAGTCTCGGCACGCGCCTCTCCTTGTATGCCGCAGCGGCCTACACCGACGGCAAGTACGTGTCGTTCCCCGATGCACCGCCGCCGCTCGAGGAAACGGGCGGTCCGCAGGTGAAGGACATCTCGGGCTCGCTGCTCCCCGGCATCTCGAAGCAGGCCGTGTCGTTCGGCGGCGAATGGGTAGAGCAGGGACGTCTGCTCGGCCGCGGCGGTCAGTTCTTCACCGCGTTCGACACCAGCTACCGCTCGACGTTCTCCTCGAGCGCCAGTGCGTCAACCTACCTCGTCGTTGACGGCTACGCGCTGCTGAATGCCCGGTTCGGGTTCCGCGCTGCAGAAGGGTGGACGCTGTCGCTCTGGTCGCGCAACCTGCTGAACACGGACTACTACGACCTGCTGTCGGCCGCACCAGGCAACTCGGGTCTCTACGTCGGACAGCCCGGCGACCAGCGGACCGTCGGGGTGACGCTGCGTCTTTCGCTCAAGGGCCGCTAGTCGGAGCGGCGCGCTGACGGGTTATAGTGCTGAGGCAGATTCGACATGAACGAACAGATGCTGTGGCTCGCAGCCATCACGCTTGGCGCCGCGACCGTCAACGGCGCGCTCGGCTACGGGTTCTCCTCGATCACGGTGCCGCTGGCACTGCTGTTCCTGTCGAACCGGGTGCTCAACCCTGCGTTGATCATCATCGAGGTGCCGCTGAACGCCTACGTGCTGTGGGTGAACCGCGCCTCGCTCGGAGCGGTGTGGCGACGGGTGCTGCCGATCATCGTCGGCTTGATCCCGGGCATCGTGATCGGCACGTTGATGCTCTCCAGCGTCAACCCGGACTGGCTGAAGTTCTACACCTACCTGGTGCTGCTGCCGCTCATCCTGCTGCAGGCCGCAGGCTTCAGGCGGCCGATCAAGGCCGAGCGGAGTGCGGGCCTGCTGTTCGGCACCGGCGTCGGCGTGCTCTACTCGGTGACGACGATCTCCGGACCGCCGCTGGCGATCGCGCTGAACAACCAGGGGCTCGAGAAGCGGGAGTTCCGCGCGGCACTCGGCGTGGTGCGCCTCGCCGAGTCGTCGATGACGGCGGTTGCCTACATCTGGGCCGGGCTGTTCACGGCCCCGAGCTTCGCGCTGGTGCCGTGGATTATCCCGAGCGTCGCGCTCGGAGTGCCGATTGGCGCGCAGATCATCCAGCGCATGCGCCCCGAGACGTTCCGCCGCATCTGTATGAGCTTCGATGCCTGGGTGGTGGCGTTCGGCCTGTCGAAGCTGATCCACGACCTCAAGCTCGTGCCCGGCAACCAGGCCTACCTCCTGCTGCTGATCGTGATGGTGCTCGATGCCTGGTTGCTCTACCGCTTCTTCTCGATACTGGCGAACCAGGCCGGGACGCCGCCGGAGCCGAGGCTGGCCGTCCAGCCGGACTGACCGGGAGGGCGGCGGACGTCGCGGCGATTGACTTGGCCGACGTAAGTTGGTACATATCTATGCGTTGATGTCGCTGACGGCCATGGCCTGTCGCTTCGCGTGTTGTTGTATGGGTTCGTCAGACCCCGCGCTGTACGGTCGTGCCGCCTCACGGTGAACATCCGCTGAAACCAGACTTCAACGGAACCACAGACCAGAAGCCCGGGGACGCCTCCCGGGCTTTCGCTTTTTTTCGGACCGATCGAATGCCCATGGCCGCAGTCGACAATCGCATCCCGCCCGGCGCGCAGCACACCGAGGTTGCGCCCAGTTACGACCATCTCGCCGCGCTCGAGGCGGAAAGCATCCACATCATGCGCGAGGTGGTGGCGGAGTTCGAGCGTCCCGTGCTGCTGTTTTCCGGCGGCAAGGACTCCATCATCATGCTGCGCCTCGCGGAGAAGGCGTTCTTCCCGGCGAAGATCCCGTTCCCGTTGATGCACGTCGACACCGGCCACAACTTCCCGGAAGTGATGGACTATCGCGACCGGCGGGTCGCGGAGCTCAACGCACGCCTGGTCGTGGCGTCGGTGGAGGACGCCATCGCGCAGGGGCTTGTCACCGACCCGACCGGTCCACGTGCCTCGCGCAACCAAATCCAGACGGTGCCGCTCCTGCACGCGATCCAGCAGCACAAGTTCGACGCCGTCTTCGGCGGCGCCCGCCGCGACGAAGAGAAGGCCCGCGCGAAGGAACGCGTCTTCAGCTTCCGCGACGAGTTCGGCCAGTGGGACCCGAAGAACCAGCGTCCGGAGCTGTGGTCGCTCTTCAACGGCCGCCACCGCAAGGGTGAGCACATCCGCGTGTTCCCGATCTCGAACTGGACCGAGGTGGACGTGTGGCAGTACATCGCCCGCGAGCAGCTCGAGCTGCCGACTATCTACTTCGCGCACGAACGCGAGGTCTTCCGGCGTGACGGCATGGTGATGGCGGTGACGCCGGTCACCCCGGCGCAGGCCGGCGAAGAGGTCTTCCGCACCATCGTTCGCTACCGCACGGTGGGAGACATGACCTGTACCGCGGCGGTCGAGTCGGAAGCCGACACGGTCGGCAAGATCATTGAAGAGGTCGCGACGAGCCGCATCACGGAACGCGGCGCCACGCGCGCCGACGACCGCGCGTCCGAATCGGCGATGGAAGACCGCAAGCGCGAGGGTTACTTCTAATGTCCTCCGGACTGCTCCGCATCTGCACCGCCGGCAGCGTCGACGACGGCAAGAGCACGCTCATCGGCCGCCTGCTGTACGACTCGCGCTCGGTCTACGAAGACCAACTCCACTCGGTCACGCGCGCGTCGAAGAACCGGTCGGCCGGTCCGATCGACTTCTCACTGTTCACCGACGGCCTGCGCGCCGAGCGTGAGCAGGGGATCACGATCGACGTGGCCTATCGCTACTTCGCAACGGCGCGGCGCAAGTTCATCCTCGCCGACACGCCCGGCCACGAGCAGTACACGCGCAATATGGCGACCGGCGCGTCGACTGCGGACGTGGCGATCCTCCTCGTCGATGCGCGGCACGGCGTGCGTCCACAGTCGCGGCGCCACGCGCAGATTGCGCGGCTCCTCGGCATCAAGGACTACGTCCTCGCTGTGAACAAGATGGACCTGGTCGACTTCGACCGCGCGGTCTTCGACCGCATCGTCGACGAATTCGATCAGATTCTGGCCGGCGCCAAGCTGCACCCGATTCCGCTGAGCGCGCTGCACGGCGACAACGTCATCGCCCACAGCGACCGCACACCGTGGTTCGACGGCCAGCCGCTGCTCGAGTTCCTCGAGACGGTGGAAGTGAAGCGCGATGCGCAGTCGACCGCGTTCCGCTTTCCCGTGCAACTGGTCCTGCGCCCCACCCACGAGTTCCGCGGCTACGCCGGGCAGGTGCTCTCCGGCAGCGTGACGCGCGGCGACACGGTGACGACCTGGCCGAGCGGCCGCTCGTCGCGCGTGAAGCAGATCGTCACCTTCGACGGCGAGTTGGAGCAGGCGACAGCGGGGCAGTCGATCACCCTGACGCTCGAGGATGAAATCGACATCAGCCGCGGCGACATGATCACGGTCGGTGACGTGCACGTCGCGCAGCGTTTCCGCGCCGACGTGGTGTGGATGGATGAACGTCCGCTCGACCCCGAACGGGTCTACGTGCTGAAGCACACGACGCGGACGGTGACGGCCGAGCTCGACCGCGTGCTCGAGCTGAACCAGATCGGCTCGGTCACCATCACGACGGCGCGCCCGGTGATGGCCGACTGCTATGTCGAGAACCGCGGCACCGGCAGCTTCATCATCGTCGACCCCGCCACCAACTTCACGGCCGGCGCCGGGATGATTGCCGAGGTGCTGCGCGACTCGACGAGCGTGTCGGCCGCGCGGGCCGGAGCCGCCGAGCGCCTGGCACGGCTGGCCCGCGGCGCAGCGAGCGATGCCGAGGCGGTAGACGCCGTCCGCAAGGCGCTCGAAGTGCTGCTCGCCTGAGATGACCGGCGCGATACTCTGGTTCACCGGCATGTCGGGGGCGGGCAAGAGCACACTCGCCACGGCGGTCGGCGCGCGTGTGTCGGCACACCGTCCGGTGGAGATCCTTGACGGCGACGTGGTACGCACGCAGCTGTCGAAGGGGCTCGGGTTCAGCCGCGAGGATCGCGATACCAACGTCCGCCGCATCGGGGTCGTGGCGACGCTGCTGGCGAGACACGGCGTGTTCGTCATCACCGCCGCGATCTCGCCGTACGCCAACATCCGTGACGAAGTGCGGACGATGGCGGAGGCCGAAGGGATCGCGTTCCTCGAAGTGTTCGTGAACCCGCCGCTGGCGTGGCTGATCGCGCACGACGTGAAGGGGCTCTACAAGCGCGCGCTGGCCGGCGAGATCGCGCACTTCACCGGCATCACCGACCCGTACGAAGCCCCCACCGCGCCTGATCTCGACATCCGGACCGACGCCGAGTCGGTGGAGCAGAGCGCCGACCGGATCGTGACGCTGCTACAGGCGAGGAACCTGATCGTTCCGACATAGCCGCGTACCTCCAACCCCCAACCTCTATCCTCCAACCGCCACCGGTTCCACCGTCACCGCTGTCCCGTACGCCAGCACTTCGGTGACGCCAGGCGCGATTTCGTTCGCGTCGTAGCGCACGCCGACGAGCGCGTTGGCCCCGAGCTCAGCGCCGTGCGCCAGCATGATGCGGAACGCATCCTCCCGCGCCTTTTCGCACAACTCTGTGTAGAGCGAAATATTGCCGCCGACCAGCGTCTGCAGTGAGGCGCCGATCGTGCCGATGATGCTGCGCGAGCGGACGACGATGCCGCGCACCACGCCGTGGTTGCGGGTCAGGCGGTAGCCGGGGAGTTCGAACGCCGTGGTGACGTGCGCGAGGGAGATCATCGACATAAGGGGCGATGTTAATGGATTCAGAGGTCGCCGACCGCGGGGTTGAAGCGTGTCAGCACTCTGGCGCGGTGGCTGCTGGTGTGGAGCTTCAGCACCGTGTCGCCGAGCACCACCTGCTCGGGCGAGCGCCACGAGGCCGACCGGCGCCGCAGGTAGCCGCGATACGCCGTCCGGCACACCACCTCCGCCAGCGCCGACGGCAGCCAGCCGACGGCTTCCACCACCGCCTTCACGCCGCGCAGCAGCGCCGGTTGCCTGACGCGCAGGTGCCCGGCGTTCGGCGCATGGAAGTTCGGGTAGAAGTCGTGCACGAACGGGTTGGCCTCGAGCAGCCGCCGATACATGTCGTCGCCGATCAACGGCTTCAGGTTGATGACCTGGTTGGCGCTGAACAGGTCCGGCTGGTCGAAGGTCAGCGCGGTGTCGGCGACGATGAAGTTGGCGCAGAGCGTTCGCCGGCGGCCGAGCGCCTTGGCGAGCAGGATGACCGCGACCGCCGTGCTCCAGACGCGCGCGCCCTTGGTGACGATGAAGATGTCGAGGTCGCCGCCGTTCTCCATGTTCAGGTGCGCCACGCTGCCGGACAGGCCGAGCAGGCGTACGTAGGGGAGCGCCGCGATTAGGCGCAGCAGCGGACCGTGCTCGGCGAGGAAGCCGCGGCTGCGCTGCTCGCGCCGGCGGCGAATCTCGATGAGGTCCGAACGCCCAGCCGGAAAGATGAAGCCGTCGCGCATGTGCACCAGCGTGGCCAGCGCCGCGCTGTGGCGGAGCGCCGCCACGATCTCGCTCGGCGTCTGCGCCGAGCCGATGAGGGTCTGGCGCAGTTGGCTGAGCGTCAGCGGATAGTCGAACACGGCGGCATAGAGCACGCTGCGGACAATCGCCTCCTCGGCCGGCGACAGGCCGGGGCGCACCTCTTCGTCGGCGCGTAGTGGCAGCATCACGACTCTGCCTCGTGCGCGGCTCCGGGCATCCCACCCTCGGAGGTGGACGCGTTGACATCGGTCTGGCGCAAGGCGACGACACAGCCGAGGGTGAGCACCACTTCGGTCCACAGCGTCGACCACGCCGCGCCGCGCATGCCGATGAGCGGGATCCACCGCCAGTTCAGGACGAGGTTTGCGGCCAGTGCCGCCGCGCAGATGCCGGCATACGCACGATGCCCGTGCCAGCCGATCAGCTGGTGCGTGAGGGCATAGTTCAGCGCCATCAGCGGCAGCGAGAGCAGCAGCAGGCGCAGCGTCGGCACACCTTCGTCGAACGCCGCACCGTAGAGAGCGTGCACCAGCCACGGCGCCAGCCGCCAGCCAGCGGCGGTCGCCGCGATCGCCGCGACGGTCATGGGAGTCGCGAGCGCGACCAGGGGTCGGCGGTCGCCGGCGCGTGCCAGCGCCGGGAGCGCCACCGCCAGCACGGCGGCCGGGAACAGACGCAGGGCTTCCACCAGCCGGAACATCGCGTTGTAGACACCGACCACGGCCTCGCCGCTCGACTGCTGCAGCAGGAAGACGTCGATGCGGAAGTAGAGCGCCGAGAGCAGGATGCCGACGCCGATCGGCGCGACGTCGCGCACGAAGGCTGGGCCGCGTGGAACGAACGGCCTCACCGTCGACTGCCGATCGCCTCCCAGCCCGCGCGCGAGTCGCAGCGCCGCAGCCAGTCCAGCCAGGGCCGGGACGAGCATCGCGACGGAGAGCCAGTAGGTGCCTGGGGCCACGGCCAGCGCGGCCAGGGCGAGCAGCAGCATGGCGCATCGCTGTGCAAGGGTGAGGGTCGACTCGAGGTCGGTGCGTTCGTGGCCGCGGAAGTAGTAGTAGAGAAATTCGGTGGCGCCGTTCGCCGCGTAGGCCAGGAGGAAGAACAGGCTGGGCCACATCGTCGTGGCGCCCGTGAGTGGCAGCGCGGCGATGGCGATGGCGACGGCGAGGGCCACGGCACCGGTGCCGGCGCGGACGGGCCACCACCGCGCGAGCAGTGCACGAGCCGCGTGTGGCGTCTGCGCGACGGCGCGTACCAGATGCAGTTGCAGTCCGAAGTCGGCGGCGACCGAGGCGAGCCAACCGAGTGTCGAGGCCAGCGCGAACAGCGCGAAGTCGGCTCGCGATAGGCGCCGGGCCGCGGCGACGGTGACGAGGAACATCGCGCTCTTGGCGAGGAGGTCGGTGGCTGCGCGGTAGAGCATGTGCGCCGCGCCCGGTTTCCCATCGCGAAACATGCTTTCGCCAGTCGTAATCGCCGCGACGCCGCGAACAGCCATCGCCGGACCGGGCAAGGCGCGGGAAGTCGGCCGAACAGCGCGCAATTCGTGCGGATCAGGGCATTTACTAGCGTTTCGCGACATCGGCGTTGTCTGCCTCCCTATGCACTCGACGTGCCCTTCCCGCTGACGCCGCGAAATCCAGTGGCAAGGTTCTTGGACTCACGCCGGCACATCCATGTCTGTTGCCGGCGCACCCGTGCGTAGCAACCTCGCGATCGCCGCTGCTCGCAGCCACCTGCGCGTACGCCGGACCGTGCCCCTTGAACGCACGGCGGCGTGTGGGGTCGCCATGCTGCTGCTCGTCGCGCCGTTCGAGGCACTTCATCCCCTGGTGCGGCTGCCAGGCCAGCGCATTACGACCGTCGAGACTGCGCTGCTCGCGCTGCTGGGCGCGGTGGCGTTCGTGGTCATACGGGAGCGGACCTGGTCCGTCCTCCCGGCGCGCGCGGTCGCGCCGTGGGCCCTGCTCGTGGCGGTGGCTGGTGCTGCGGCGCTGGCCGCGCCGGCGTTTCCGGCGAATGCGCTTCACATGGCCGCCAGGCTCGGCCTGGCGGCGGCGGTGTGCCTGGTGACCGCGGTGGCCGCGACCGAGCGGCGGGGGCGGCAGCGCCTGATCGCCACGGCGTTCGCCTCGGGAGTCGTCGTCGCCGCGCTCGTGGTTGCCGACTACGCCGCCGTCCCAGGCGTGGGCGCGTTCCTGTCACTCTTTCGCGAAGGGTTCGCCAGCGTCGGCGCGCAGGTCCGCGCGTCCGGCCCGTTCCAGTATCCGACCATCGCCTCGATGTATCTCGAGGTGACGTTCGCGTGCGGCCTTGGGGTGCTGGTGACGTCCGCGTCACAGGGAGCGCGCCGGCAGGCTGGCGTCGTGCTGCTGCTGGCCCTCACGGTCGAAGCCATCGTGCTCACCTTCACGCGCTCCGGGCTGATCACCGTTGGTACGTCGCTGGCACTGGTTGCCCTTCTCCACTGGCGGCGGCATGGCGCCGACCGCACCCTGTGGTGCCTCGTCTGCGTGGCGCTGCTCACCGCGGTGTCGCTGGCGTCGTCGCGCTCGGCGGAAGCGCTACTGCTGCGGATGACCAGCGAGACGCAGGGGCAGTGGTTCGCGGCGCGCGTCGACGCACCATCACGCCTGACCTTCGACACCAGTCGCCCGATCGGCGTGCCGCTGCGCCTCACCAACACGGGGCGCGCCACGTGGGACTCGTCGGACGACACACCGATCAAGCTTTCCTACCACTGGATCGACATGCAGTCCGACGTGGTGTTCGCGTGGGAAGGACTTCGGACCCTGTTCCCGGCGCCTGTTCGCCCAGGGCAGACGGTGGACATCATCGCGATGGTCGATGCGCCGGTGGCGTCAGGCCGCTATCGCCTGGTGTGGGACCTGGAGCAGGAGAAACGTCTCTGGTTCTCCACCGAGCCCGACGCCGTGCTGACGTTCACCACGGCGACCGTCGCGGTCGACGGCAGCGGCGCGTTGCGCAACCCGGGGCGGGGGCCGGCGCACATGCCTGTGGCTGCAGCCAGGCCTGGCCGGCTTGTGCTGTGGGCGGCGGCGGCACGGATGTGGCGCGAGCATCCGCTGCTGGGCGTAGGACCGGACAACTTCCGCCTGCTGTACGGGCGCTACGCGTCGATCGTCAATGCCGACCCGCGCGTGCACAGCAACAACACCTACATCGAACTGCTGGCCGGCATGGGCCTGGCTGGGGCGGCCGCGCTGGCGTGGCTCGCGCTCGAGGTATCGGCGGCGGTGCGGCGCTGCTGCGCGGCGGGCGGCGCCGAACTCGGCGTGGCCGCCGCCTGCGTCGCGATTGGCGTACACGGCCTCACCGACTCGTTCCTGTCGTTCACCGGCACCTACATCGTCATGGCTGTCGCGCTCGGACTTGCGTCGGCGTGCCCACAGGGGGCGGAGCGTCATGCATATCGCGTTTGACGGAACCACGCTGCGTCCGGGCCGCACCGGCGTGGGCTACTACACCGAGCACCTGTTGCGGCATACCGCCGCGCAGGCCGACGGTGACACCATCACCGTCATCTCGAACACGCCGGTCGAGACGACGGAGCCGCTGCCGGCGCATGTGTCGACGCTGGTCGTGCCGTCCATTCTGCCGCGCCTGCTCTGGATGCACGCGCACGCACCGCGGATCCTGCGGCGCATCAAGGCCGACGTCGTGCACTTCACCAACGGGATGGTGCCACTGGCGTCGCCGGTCCCCACGGTGGTGACGATTCACGACATGAGCCTCACCATGTATCCGGCGTTTCATCCACGGCGCCGCGTGCTGCTCAATCGTCCGCTCGTCAACCTGGCGGCGCGGCGGGCTGACGCGGTCATCACCGTGTCGGAGGCGGCGAAGCAGGACATCGTGCGGATCTACGGCCTCGAGCCGTCTCGCGTGCATGTCGTGCACGAGGCGGCCGCGCCGTCGTTCGGCGTCATCCACGATCCGTTCGAACTGCGCCGGGTGCGCGAGCGCTACGGTCTGGCCGAACGGTTCATCCTGTACGTCGGGACCATCGAACCGCGCAAGAACCTGCCGACGCTGATCGAGGCCTTTGCGCGGCGCCGCATCGCCGGCGACCTGCCGCACCAGTTGGTGTGTGCCGGTCCCTACGGCTGGCTGTCGGACGACATCGATGACCAGATCGACCGCCTGCGCGTGCGCGACGCGGTGCGCTTCACCGGCTACGTGCCGTTCGCGGACCTGCCGGCCATCTACAACCTGGCGGAGCTGTTCGTCTTCCCGTCGGTCTACGAAGGGTTCGGATTACCGGTGATCGAAGCGATGGCCTGCGGTACGCCAGTGGTCACCGGCTCGGTGGCCGCGCTCAATGAAGTGGCGGGCGATGCCGCCGTGCGCGTCGACCCGCTGGAAGTCGAGGCGCTCAGTGCTGCCATCGTCGGGCTGACGTCGAGCCGCGAGCAACGCGAGGAATTATCGAGGCGGGGCCTGGCGCGCGCGCGCACTTTCTCGTGGGAGCGGGCCGCGGCCGAAACCCTGAACGTCTACCGCGCCGCTGTGGCGCACCCGGTCGCGGACCGGCCCGCGGCCCAAGCCGCACTGCAAGCCTGACCATGGCCACCGACGTCCTCATCGGCCAGGCGTACTTCCTGCGGTTCGACCCCGCCCTGTGGGCGGCGCAGCGCCCCTACGCGCCACTCGGCGCGCTCTATGCGGCCGCGTGCGTGCGCGAGGGCGGCTATCGCGTCGCGCTCTTCGACGCCATGCTCGCCGAGTCGGAACGCGAGTGGGAGGCCGCACTCGATCGCGAGCAGCCCGCGGTGGCGGTGCTCTTCGAGGACAGCTTCAACTACCTGAGCAAGATGTGCCTCTCGCGCATGCGTGAGGCGGCGCTGACGATGATTGGCGCCGCGGCGCAGCGGGGCATTCCGGTTGTCGTCGCGGGGTCGGACGCCACCGATCATCCAGCGCTCTATCTCGACGGTGGCGCCTGCGTGGTCATCGCCGGGGAGGGAGAGGTGACGCTGGTGCGCGTCATCGACGCGCTGCGGCGCGACCGGACGCCGCTGGCCCGGATCGAGGGCGTGGTGGTGCGCGACGACGGGCGAGTGCTGCGCACACCGGCCAGGCCGATCATGCGCGACCTCGACGCCGTCCCGTGGCCGGCCTGGGACCTCGTCGACGTCGAGCGCTACCGCGCGGTCTGGCTGCGGCGGCACGGCGCCTTCTCGATGAACATCGCCACGACGCGTGGCTGCCCGTTCCACTGCAACTGGTGCGCGAAGCCGATCTACGGCCAGCGCTACACGGCGCGGTCCGCCGAGCGTGTGGCCGACGAGGTGGCGTGGCTGGCGCGCACCTACGCGCCGGACCACCTGTGGGTGACCGACGACATCTTCGGCCTGAAGCCCGGCTGGGTGGAGGCGTTCGCGCAGGCGCTCGAGGCGCACGAGGCGGTCGTCCCGTTCAAGTGCCTGATGCGGGCCGACGGTATCACCGAGTCATCCACCGCGGCGCTGCGGGCCGCCGGGTGCCGCACCGTCTGGATTGGCGCCGAGTCCGGCTCGCAGCGCGTGCTCGATGCGATGGAGAAGGGGACGCGCGTCGAACAGATCGAGCAGGCGGCCCGCTGGCTGCGGGCGGCCGGCATCGAGGTCTGTTTCTTCCTGCAGTTCGGCTACCCGGGCGAGACGTTCGACGAGATCGAGCAGACGCTCGACATGGTGCGCCGCTGCCGGCCGGACGACATCGGCATCTCGGTGTCGTACCCGCTGCCTGGCACGCCCTTCCACGCGCGGGTGCAGTCGCAGCGCGGCACCACGCAGAACTGGGTCGACTCGGCCGACCTCGCGATGATGTATCGCGCCACCTACACGCCGGCGTTCTACCGCACGCTGCACGCCTACGTGCACGCTCGCTTCCGGCTGCAGCGGGCCGTCGGAATGATGCGCGACATCCTGTCGTCGCCGCACCACCTGTCGAAGCAGGCGGTCGCGACGCTCACGGCGGCAGTCGTGCCGCTGCTGAGACTGCCGTGGCTGTCGGTGCGTCTGCGACGGCAGGCACGGGAGCGGCCCGAGGGTGACGCGCCGGTGCTGGTGCCGCTGCTGACCCGCCAGTCGGCGGCGCTGCCGAGCGAGCAAGGACACTGACGTGTTGAATCCTGCGGCCTTCGTCAGCCTCAACGAGTGGACGAACCGGACGTTCGCCCTGCCGGTCGTCGTGTTCTTCCCGACCAGCCGGTGCAACAGCCGCTGCGTGTCGTGCGAGTGGTGGCGGGCGAGCGGCGACGGCGACCTCACGCTGCCCGAGATCGGACGGCTTGCTGCCGAACTGCCGGAGCTGCGAACGCGCATCGTGCTCTTCTCGGGCGGCGAGCCGCTGCTGCGCCCCGAGGTCTTCGCGATCGCCGCGTTGTTCCGCCGCGAAGGGCTGCAGCTCCACCTGCACACCAGCGGCGTGCTGCTCGACCGCATGGCGGCGAAGGTGGCCGAGCACTTCAGCCGCGTCATCGTGTCGCTCGACTCGCACGATGAAGACGGCTACCGCCAGATCCGAGGCGTCGCGGCGCTCCATGCGCTCGAACGCGGCGTGGCACGACTGCGGGCGCTGGCGCCGCGGCTGCCGGTCAGTGCGCGGTCCACGCTGCATCGTCTCAACTTCCGCGACCTGCCGCGCATCATCGAGCACGCCCGCGCCATGGCGCTCGACAGCATCTCGTTCCTGGCCGCCGACGTCGGCTCGACTGCGTTCGGGCGGACCGGTGCGGCTGCGGCTGGGCCGCTGGCGCTCACACGCGAGGAAATTGTCGAGTTCGCCGACGTGGTCGAGCGGACGATCGTCGAGCGCGAGGACGACTTCGCCGGCGGGTTCGTGGTCGAGAGCCCGGCGAAGCTGCGTCGCCTGCCGCAGTACTACGCGGCGCTGGCCGGTCTCGCGCCGTTCCCGTCCAACCAGTGCAACGCACCGTACATGTCGGTGGTGATCGAGGCCGATGGCGCCGTGCGACCCTGCTTCTTCCATGACGCCGTCGGCACGATTCGCCATGACTCGCTGCGAGCGGTCGTGGACGGTAACCTGCGCGCGTTCCGGGCCGCACTCGAGATGTCGGAGAGTCCGGTGTGCGAACGGTGCGTCTGTTCGATGAAGACAGGCTGGCGGAGTGCCCCGTGGCGATGATGCCGCCTGACCAGGCGTGGGGCCTCGAGACGGCGCGTGCCTTCGACGGCGTGGCCGGCGACTACCACCGCACGAACAGCGAGAACCCGATTCTCCGGCACATGCGTCAGCGGTCGCTGTCCATGCTCCAGCGCTGCGTGCCGGCCGGCGCCGACCTGATCGACCTCGGATGCGGACCTGGCACCGACCATGCGGCCATGGTGGCCGCGGGCTATTGCGTCACCGGGATCGACGCGTCGTCGGCGATGGTGCACGAGGCGCGGGCGCGCGCGGCCCGTCTCGACGGGCCGCATCGGCCGGTGGTCCTGTGCCGGTCGATCGAGCAGCTGGCGAAATTCCCTCAGGCGTCGTTCGACGCCGCGTTCTCGAACTTCGGCCCGCTGAACTGCGTCGCCGACATGGCCAGTGCCGCCGAGCAACTCCACGACGTGCTGCGCCCGGGCGGCCAGCTTGTGGCGTCCGTCATCGGCCGCGTCTGTCCGTGGGAGATCGCGCTCTACGTGGCGCGGGGGCAGTGGGCGCGCGCCTTCACGCGGTTGCGGCGCGGACCGGTCGCTGTGCCGCTCGACGGCGGCACCGTCTGGATGCACTACGTGTCACCGGGCGAGTTTACGCGGGTGTTCGAACGCGCGGGGTTTGCGGTGCGGGCGCTCGAGGGGCTTGGCGTGGTGGCGCCGCCGCCCTATCTGGAGGCGTTCGCCGCGCGGCATCCGTCGCTGGTGTCGCGCCTGCTGGCGGTCGACGACACCGTGGGCGCATGGCCGCTGCTACGCGCGATGGGAGACCACTTTCTGGTCGTCCTGCAGCGGACCTGACGTGATGTGGCTGCCGAGGCTGGCCTGCGCCGCATGCGGCACGGCGTTGCCGCTCGCCTCGGCACCGCTGCGTTGCGAGCAGTGCGGCACGCTGGTGATGGAGCGCGACGGCATCCTGCGCTGCGCCTCGGAGGCGCGGCTCGATCGCGTGCGGCCGTTCCTGGCGCAGTACCGGACGGTGCGGCGCGCCGACGGCCACGTGGTGCGCTCGGCTGCGGAATACCAGGCGTTGCCGTCCGTGTCGCCCACGGCCGCCAACGTTGACGAGTGGCGCATCCGGCAGCAGAGCCTCGATACCCTGCTGCGGGCGTTCTCGACCGCGCGCCGGTCGGCGCGCGTGCTCGATCTGGGAGCAGGAAACGGCTGGCTCAGCCAGCGGCTGACCGCGCGTGGACATGCGGTGGTGGCGGTCGACCTGAACGACGACGGGGAGGATGGACTGGGGGCGGCCGCGGCGAGTCGCGTGGCATTTTGCAGGGTGCAAGCCGGGTTCGAACGGGTGCCGTTCGAATCTGGACAGTTCGATGTCGTCGTCTTCAACGCGTCGCTGCACTACGCCGACGAGCCGGGTGCGGTCTTGACCGAGAGCCGGCGCCTGCTCGCGAACGGTGGCGCGCTGGTGGTGATGGACTCGCCGATCTTCGTGCAGGCGCACGACGGCGAGCGGATGGTGGAGGAACAACTGGCTGGACTGCGTACGCGTTTCGGGCTGTCGTCGCCGATCTCCTGTGGCCGCGGGTTTCTCACGCTCGCGGAACTCGGACAGGCGGCGGGAACCTTCGGCATGGCGGCGACGTTCACGCGCTCGTCGGGACCCTGGCTGTGGCGCCTGCGCCGCGCCTGGTCCGGCCTGCGGCTCGGCCGGCAACCGGCGATGTTCGGCGTGTGGGTGGCGCGATGATCGTCTTCTATAACCCGTTGTCGACGACGCCGGGGAAACAGCCGTTGCCGCTGTCGCTGCTGGCGCTGGCCGCGGTGGTCGACGGGGCCGAGCGGTGGCAGTTGGTCGACGGCAACACCGAACCAGACCCCGCACGAGCCATCGAGGCTGCCTTCGCCACGCGCGATGCCAGCGACCCGGTCGCGCTGCTGGCGGTCACCGTGATGCCGGGACCACAGGTGAGGCAGGCCGTGCCCGTCACAAAGGCCATTCGCCTCTTGCTACCGCACGTGCGCATCGTCTGGGGCGGCTACTTCCCGACGCAGCACACGCAGGCGGTGCTGTCGTCGGGCTACGTCGACTTCGTCGTGCGCTCGCAAGGAGAGCGGCCGCTGCTGGAGTTGCTCGCCGCCCTCAAGGGCGAACGACCGATCGAGACAGTCAGCGGCCTGTCGTGGCGGCGCGAGGACGGGACGCTGGCCAGCACGGCGTCGGGGCCGATGACGGCGCTCGATGATCTGCCCGAGTTGCCCTACGAGCGGGTGGACATGGAGCAGTACCTCCATCCCACCTACCTTGGCGCGCGCACGGTGGCGCACGCGTCGTCGTTCGGCTGTCCGTTCGCGTGCAACTTCTGCGCGGTGGTGGCGATGACGAATCGGCGCTGGCTCTCGCAGGCGCCGGCGCGCATGGAGGC
>CALQBJ020000069.1 GCA_943328785.2 Bifidobacterium breve | reverse complement strand
GTTGCTGTTCGAGCTGCTGAAGTTCAGTACGCTCACCACCGACCAGATGCTGGCGCGGGTCGAGTTCGAGGGCGAGGAACGGGTGCGGTCGGCCTACGCGCAGGGCAAGGGGGTGCTGTTCGTCACCGGACACTTCGGCTACTGGGAGTTGCAGGCGCTGGTGCACGGGCTGCGGCTGCAGCCGATGGCGGTGATGGCCCGAGCGCTCGACAACCCCGACCTGCACCGGCTGCTCGAGCAGATGCGTACGCGCACCGGCAACAGCGTCATCTACCGCCAGGGGACGATTCGCCGCGCGATGCGGGTGCTGCAGGACGGGCAGGGGGTTGGTATCCTCATCGACCAGCACATCTCGAGCAAGGACGCCATTCACGTCGACTTCTTCAACCGGCCCGCCGCAACCACGCCGATCGTCGCGGCGCTCGCCATGCGGACCGGCGCGCGCATCGTGCCGCTGTTCGCGCTGCCACTCGGCCGCGGGCGCTACAAGATGATCTACGAGCACGCCATCGAGCCGCCGCCAGAGGGCACCGAGGATCCGATCCACGAGCTGACGCAGCGCTGCACCGACGTGCTCGAGATGTACGTCCGCAAGCACCCAGACCTGTGGCTGTGGATGCATCGGCGGTGGCGCGAGCCGGCCGGCCAACAGGCCGCAGCGCCAGAACCCGAACGCTCGATGTTTCCGGCGGGCAAAGCTGAGGGTGCCGACGAAGAGGACGCCAGAACGTAGAACGTGTGGCTGTACCGAGCTGCCGACGTTCAGGTCGGCCCGACCGGCGAACCTGAAGTGTCGCGGCGACGCACCACCGAGGCGCATCTCGCCCCGGTCAGATGTCGTAGCGCGCGGCGATCGGCATGCGCCACCCTGTGCCGAACGCGCGGTCCGTCACTTTCAGCCCTGGCGCCGCCTGCTTGCGCTTGAACTCGGCGCCGCGCACGAGGCGCAGCACGCGGTGCACGGTGGCGGCATCGAAGCCGGCCGCGACGATGGCGGCGGCCGGTTCGTGGCGTTCGACGTGCCGCTGCAGGATGTCGTCGAGGATGTCGTAGGGCGGCAGTGAGTCCTGGTCGACCTGATTCGGCCGCAGTTCGGCCGACGGCGCCTTGGTCAGCACCGCAGACGGGATGATCGCCCGCTGCGCGTGGTCGTTCAGCCAGCGCGACACGCGGTAGACCATCGTCTTCGGCACGTCGGCGATGACGCCGAGCCCGCCCGACATGTCGCCGTAGAGCGTGCAGTAGCCCACCGCCAGCTCCGACTTGTTCCCCGTCGTCAGCAGCAGCGCGCCGCGCTTGTTGGAGAGCGCCATCAGCAGGTTGCCGCGGATGCGCGCCTGAATGTTCTCCTCGGTCACGTCGCGCGCCGTTCCTGCGAACGGGGCCGCCAGCGTCTGCGCCATCGCGATCATCGCCGGTTCGATCGGCAGCGTCAGCGTTTCGATGCCGAGGTTCGCCGCGAGTGCCAGCGAGTCGTCGATGCTCCCCTGGCTCGAGAACGGCGACGGCATCAGCACGCCGAGTACCTGCGCGGGCCCGAGCGCTTCGGCGGCGATGGCGGCCGTGAGCGCCGAGTCGATACCGCCCGACAGGCCGAGCACGACGCGCGAGAAGCCGCACTTACGGGCATAGTCGCGCGTGCCCAGCACCAGCGCCCGCCACACCTCGGACTCGGCGACGAGATCGGTGGCGGCGCCCACGGTGCCGGTGGACGCGAGGTCGCACAGCACGACGTCGGCGTCGAACGAGCGTCCGCGGGCAATGGCTGCGCCCGCGGCGTTGAAGCCGCAGCTGCGGCCGTCGAACACGAGGTCGTCATTGCCGCCGTACTGGTTCACGTAGACGAGCGGCACGCCGTACTTGCGCGCCACGCTGCTCAGCATCTCTTCACGTCGCGTGTGCTTGCCGACGCTGAAGGGCGATGCCGAGAGATTGACGATCGCCGTCGCGCCCGCGCGGACCAGTTCCTCGACCGGATCGTGGTGGTAGCGGCGGCGCTTCCAGAAGTCGCGGTCGTTCCAGATGTCTTCGCAGATGCTGATGCCGAGTCGGGTGCCGGCCACGTCGAGCAACTGCGCGCCCTGGAACGGCTCGAAGTAGCGGTCCTCGTCGAAGACGTCATAGGTAGGCAGCAGCGCCTTGCGGAAGCGCTGCTCCACGCGTCCGCCCCGCAGCAGCGCAGCGCTGTTGTAGAGCGGGCGACCCTCGTCGGACGGATTGGGTTCAGGCAGCCCCACCAGCACCGGCGGATCGTCGGCGAGTTCGCGGGCCAGCGCATCGAGCTGCGCCCAGCCCCGGGCCACGAAGGTCTCCGACAGCAGGAGGTCGCGGGGCAGGTAGCCGACGAGGGCAAGCTCGGGCGTCACGGCCAGGTCGGCACCCTCCGCCCGCGCCTGCTTCGCGGCGGCGGCAATCAGCGCCGCGTTGCCGGCGATGTCGCCGACGGTCGGATTGATCTGCAGTAGGGCGATCTTCACGGGTGTCCCGGCGGACCTATTCGGTGAAGCGGTACTTCAGCAGCACCCAGAGCGCCTCGAACCCGGCGCGCCAGGTGATCTTCTTGCCCTCATCGTAGCCACGGCCAGCGTAGGTGATCGGGATTTCGTAGACGCGGTAGCCGCGCTTGAAGATCTTGGCCGTGATTTCCGGCTCGATGCCGAAGCCGTTGGAGTCGAGCGTGAACGAGCGGAGCACGTCCGTTCGCATCACCTTGTAGCAGGTCTCCATGTCGTTCAGCATCGTGTTGTAGAGGATGTTCGTGGCCAGCGTCACCACCATGTTGCCGAGGTAGTGGGTGAACATGAACACGCGGTGCCGGCCGAGGAAGCGCGACCCGTACACGACGTCGGCCTGCCCCTTGACGATCAGATCGATGAGGTCGGGATATTCCTCGGGCGCATATTCGAGGTCGGCATCCTGGATGATCACCATATCGCCGGTCACCGCCGCGAAGCCGCGCCGGAGGGCGGAGCCCTTGCCGCCGTTGTCCTTGCGAATCAGCGTGAAGCCCAGCTCACCCGTGAGCCGCTCCAGGATGTCTCCCGATCCATCTTTCGACCCATCGTCGACGACAATGAGCTCGATGCGTATCGGCACGGCCAGCACACGCCGGATGATCTCCTCGACCGTGGTACGCTCGTTGTACACGGGCATGACGACGGAGAGGACGGGATCCGAGGGAATCGGGGATGGGCGCGGTGTGCTCATTGACGCCCGAATCGTACCCCATCAGGCGGGCCGGAGTCAGGCATGAGCCGGCGTCTCCTGATTTTCGCGCCGAATTGGCTGGGCGATGCGGTCATGGCGCTGCCGGCGGTGGCCGACGTCCGGCGCAGCCTGCCCGATGCGGTCATCGACATCGCCGCGCGCCCATCCATTGCGCCGCTCCTGCCGCTGGTGCCAGGCATCGGCCAGGCGGTGGTGTTCGGGACAGCGTCCGAGAGCCTCGCCAGCATCCGCGCCGGCGGCTACGACACGATCCTGCTGCTGACGAACTCCTTCAACACCGCGTGGCTGGCGCGGCGTTCCGGCGTCCCCGAACGCTGGGGATACCGCAACGAGTTCCGGTCGGTGCTGCTCACCCGTGCGGTGGCGCCGCCCACCCGGGTGCACCAGGCTGGCTATTACCAGCACCTCACGTCGGCGCTCGGCTTCGCGCCTGGTCCGCTCGTGCCGTCGCTCGGTGTGCCTGCCGACCTGCGCGTGATCGGCCAGGAGCGGTTGGTGGAGCAGCAGTGGGACGGCCACACACCGCTGGTGGCCGTGGCACCTGGCGCCGCATTCGGAGGCGCCAAGCGCTGGCCGGCGGCGCACGTGGCGTCGACGATCGACGCCCTCGCCAGCGACGGGGTGCGCGCCGTGCTCATCGGCGCTCCTGCCGACGCGAAGGCCGGCGCTGATGTGCTCGCACTGGCGCACACCTCGCTGCGCCCCATCGATCTCATCGGTCGCACCGATCTCTCCAACCTTGCCGCGGTGCTGGTGCACTGCCGCGGACTGGTCACGAACGACTCGGGCGCCATGCACTTCGCGGCGGCGCTCGGCGTCGACGTGACGGCGGTGTTCGGCCCGACCAACGAACACGAGACACGCCCGCTCGGCACCGGGCGCCTGTCTGTCGTCCATACCAACGTCTGGTGCCGCCCGTGCATGCTGCGTGAGTGTCCGCTCACGCAGCGCTGCATGACGGGCGTGACGCCGGATGCGGTGCTGCATGAAGTGAGGGCTGGCCTGTGAGCGCTGCGGTATTCCTGGATCGTGACGGTACTCTGATCGAAGAGGTCGGCTACCTCGATCGTCCTGAGCGGGTGGTGCTCTACCCGTTTGCCGTCGATGCGCTGCGTGCCCTGAACCGGGCCGGTATCAAGATCGTGATGGTGACGAACCAGTCGGGGGTGGCGCGTGGCTTCTTCGACGAGGCCATGGTCGACCGGTGCCATCGGCATATCGCCGATCTGCTCGCGCGCGGCGGGGCGCACATCGACGCGTATTACTATTGCCCGCATCACCTCGACGGCCGGGTGCCCGAGTATGCGATCCGCTGCGACTGTCGCAAGCCGGGGCGGGCGCTCGTGGACAAGGCCGTTCGCGAATTCGGGATCGACCCGGCGCGGTCGTTCACGGTCGGCGACCGCTGGGTGGACATCGGCCTGGCGCGCACCGTCAACGCGCGAGGCGTGCTGGTGCGCACCGGCTACGGCGCCGGTGAGGAACTGAAGCCGCCGGCCGGCATGCAGGCGGATGCAGTGGTGGACAACCTGGTCGCGGCGGCGAGCTGGATTCTCGCCAATCACCGCTAGACCGACGACGGACTTCGACGTTATGGCCAACGCAGAACGCGCGGCGCGGCTCTCCGCGATCATCGACGCCTTTCCCTCGCGGCGCGTGCTCGTCGTCGGTGACCTGATCGCCGATGAGTTCATCTACGGCGAGGTGTCGCGCGTCTCGCGCGAGGCGCCGGTGCTCATCCTGAAGTACGACGCGACCGAGGTGGTGCCGGGCGGCGCCGGCAATGCCGCGAACAACGTGGCGGCGCTCGGGGCTCGCGCGCTGCTCGCCGGACTCGTCGGTGCCGACGACCAGGGCAAGCGCCTGCTCGCGTCGTTCGGCAAGGGGGTCGACACGCGCCAGGTGGTGCGGGCCAAGCACTACCGTACTCCGGTGAAGACCCGCATTCTTGCTGGCGGCATCCACTCGGCCAAGCAGCAGGTGGTCCGTATCGATCGCGAAACTGGCTGGCCGCTATCTGAGGACGTGAGCCACGCCTTCGCCGAGCAGCTCGCGCCGGCGCTCGCCGAGTGCGACGCCGTGCTGCTGTCGGACTACGGCTCCGGACTTGTCACTCCAGACCTGGCGCTGGCGATTCGCCGCGCCCTCGAGGCACGCACCCCGCGCCGCAGCGTCCCGATCGTGGTGGACAGCCGCTACCGCCTGCTCGACTTCAAGGGGCTGACCGCCTGCACGCCGAACGAGTCGGAAGTGGAGCAGGCGCTCGACGTCGAGATCAACGACGACCTCGATGTGCTCGAGACGGCCGGCCGCACGCTGCTGCGCCGCACCGGCATGCAGGCCGTGCTCATCACGCGCGGCGGGCGCGGCATGGCGCTGTTCCAGCCGAAGCAGCCGACGGTGCACATTCCCATTCACGGCTCGGATGAAGTGGCCGATGTCACCGGAGCCGGCGATACCGTGATTGCCACCCTCGCCAGCGCGCTCGCGGCCGGTGGTTCGTTCGAAGAAGCGGCCCGCCTGGCGAACTACGCGGGTGGCCTCGTGGTGATGAAGCGCGGGACCGCGACGGTGTCATCCGCGGAACTGGCGACGGCCGTCGAGGCGGGAGCGTAGGGCGCGCCATGGGTCTGGTCCTGACGGAAGCAGAACTGGCGGAGGCGGTGGCCGGTGACCGGGCCACGGGGCGGTCGCTCGCGTTCGCGAACGGCTGTTTCGATCTCCTGCACGTCGGACATGTGCGCTACCTGCAGGGGGCAGCGGCCGAGGCCGATCGCCTGATCGTCGCCGTGAACACCGACGCGTCGGTGCGCGGGTTGAAGGGGCCGGACCGGCCGGTTCAGCCGGAACAGGATCGGGCGGAACTCGTGGCGGCGCTGCGCGGCGTCAGCTACGTGGTGCTGTTCAGCGACCCCACTGTCGAGCGGTTGCTGTTGCTGCTGAAGCCGGATGTGCACTGCAAGGGGACCGACTACACCGTCGACACCGTGCCCGAGCGCGGCGTGGTGCGCTCCTACGGCGGCCGCACCGCGATCGTCGGCGATCCGAAGAACCACGACACCCGCGCGCTCATCGCGAAGATCGCCGGCACGCGTCTGTGACGCGCGCCGGGCAGCCGACACCCACCAGTCATCACCTGTGCAGATCCTGATCGTTCGCCTCGGCGCGCTCGGCGACATCGTCCATGCCATTCCGGTGGCCGTGGCGTTGCGCCGTGCGTATCCGGACGCACGCATCGACTGGATCGTCAGCGCGAAGCATCGCGAGATCCTCGACCTCGTCCCTGTCCTCGACCACCGCATCGTCGTCGATCAACACCGCGGCGCCGTGGACGGACTGTCGCTGCCTGCGGCCATCGCGCTGCTGCGGCGGACGCAGTACGACGTGGCGATCGACCTCCAGGGGTTGCTGAAGTCGGCTGTGATCGCGCGGCTGTCTGGCGCGCGGCGCGTCATCGGCTTTGCACGCCGGCACGCGCGGGAGTCGGCGGCCAGCCTGTTCTATTCCGAGCGCTACGACCCGGGCGGACCGGGTGCGCTCGACCCCACCGACACGCGGCACGTCGTCACCATCAATCTCGGGATGCTGACGATGCTCGGCATCGCCCCGGGGGAACCGGTGTTCGGCCTTGTCGCGCCGCGCTCCGCATCGGTAGCGGAGGCGGTGGCGGCCGCCGGCGAGTCGTTCGCGCTGCTCAACACCGGCGCCGCGTGGCCGAACAAGCGCTGGCCCGCACCGCGTCTCGCCGGACTCGCCTCGCAACTGCGCGCGCGCCGAGGACTGCGCTCGCTCGTGCTGTGGGGGCCGGGGGAGCGGGCGCTGGCCGAGGAGGTCGTGGCGAAGGCCGACGGCGCCGCGCTCCTCGCCCCGCAGACCACCATTGCCGACATCGCCGCTCTGGCCGCCGCTGCCGCCGTGATGGTGTCCGGCGACACCGGGCCGACGCACATCGCGTCGGCCATGGGCACGCCGCTCGTCGGCATCTACGGGCCGACGCGTCCTGAACGCAACGGTCCCCTTGGCACGGACGATGTGTCGGTGTCGCGCACGTCGATCTGTCAGTGCCACCATCTGCGACAATGCAAGCGCGAACGCATGTGCCTCCTCGATATCGACGTTGCCGAAGTGCTGGATGCCGTTGAACGCCGGTTGGATGCCGCGGAGCGAACCCGTGGCTGATGTCACCCGTACGCTGGCGCGTCTCCGCGTGCCGCTCGGCTTCCTGTTCGCGGTGCTGGTCGTCGTGCTCGCCAGGCCCACGGGCGCGACGCTCGTCGTCGGCGGCGCCATCGCCCTCGTGGGCGAAGCGCTGCGCATCTGGGCGGCCGGTCACCTGAACAAGTCGCGCGAAGTGACGCAGTCGGGCCCCTACCAGCACTTCGCGCATCCGCTCTATGTCGGCTCCTCCGTGATGGGGGTCGGCCTGGCGCTGGCCTCGGGCAGTGTGTGGGTGGTGGTGCTGATCGTGCTCTACCTGGGGTCGACGATCACCGCCGCGATCAGGAGCGAGGAAGCGTTCCTGCGGCAGAAGTTTGGCGACCAGTACGATCGCTATCGCCGCGGCGAAGCCGGCTCGCGCGACGCGGCCGCCGCCACGCGCCGCTTCTCGGTGGCACAGGCGAGGGCCAATCACGAGTACCGCGCGATGCTCGGTCTGGTGCTCGCAGTTCTGGTGCTGGCCCTGAAGGCTGCCTATAATGGGGCGCTCTGGCAAGGAACCGGAACGCCGTAAGGATCATGCCGGGCGGTTAGCTCAGTTGGTAGAGCTCCGGCTTTACACGCCGGCTGTCACAGGTTCGAGTCCTGTACCGCCCACCACACGTTGTATTTCTGGAATTGTCGATTTCAGCGTGCAGATTGCGGCCGCAGACTGAATATTTTGCTGGCCGGCGATGCTGAGTTGTTGCTAGACTCAGTCTTCTGTTCACGCTGAATTTTGCAATTCAGTTGAACGCCTTGGGGTCGTAGTTCAGTTGGTTAGAACGCCGGCCTGTCACGCCGGAGGCCGCGGGTTCGAGTCCCGTCGACCCCGCCACTCACTCTCCTTCTCGAGTCGAGTGGCATCCCCCAAGACACCTCAGCGCCGCGTCCAGTCACACCCGTCTCGCTAACGCGTGGTGTCCTCGCACGTCTCATCCGCAGTTCGTCCGCGCGGTGCTGCTCGCGGACGAACCGGCCACCGCAGGTACGACCGCGGAAAGAAGAAAGGCCAGGACCGGTGATACGATGCGGGCGGTTGCTCCCGCATGCCGTTCCGCACCATCACAGGACACCGCAAGCTCATTGGATTGCTCTCGCGATCCGTCGCGCGACAGTCGCTGCCGCCGAGCCTCATCTTCGCGGGGCCGTCCGGCGTCGGCAAGCGCATGGCGGCCATTGCCACCGCGCAGGCACTGAACTGCCTCCACCCGGTCACCTCGGGCACCGACGAGTCGTCTGACATCGACGCTTGCGGCACCTGTCCCGCGTGCACGCGCATCGCCAGGGGTGTCCATCCCGACGTGCTCATCATCGAGCCGAACGACAAGGGGAACATCAAGATCGAGTTCGTGCGCGAAGCCATCCAGCGTGCGGGCTACAAACCGTTCGAAGGCCGCCGCCGCGTGACGATCATCGAGTCGGCGGACGGCCTCGATAACGCCGCACAGAACTCGCTCCTCAAGATGCTCGAGGAACCGCCGGCGTCGTCGGTGTTCATCCTCGTCACGTCACTGCCAGACACCCTGCTCCCGACAGTCCGCTCGCGCTGTCCGCTGCTGCGCTTCCGTGCGCTCTCGACCGACGACGTGGTGGGCGTGCTGCAGGCGCGTGGGCTCGACGAACGGCAGGCCCGCCGCGCGGCGCTGCTGGCCGACGGCAGCATCGGCGCCGCACTGGCCGTGGCCGACACCGACGATGACGATCAGGACGTGCGCGACGTCGCGGTGCGGGTGCTCGTGCAGGCGGCGGCGTCCGACGATGGGCGCCGGCGGCTGGAGAGCGCAAAGGAACTGGTGGCCAAGACGTCGTCGTCGATCAGCGAGCGCGATCAACTCGGTATCTACCTCCGGGCGATGTCGTCGCTCCTGCGCGACGTCGAGTTGATGGCCAGCGGCGGCGATGCCGCGACGCTGGCGAACCACGACCTCCTGCCTGCGCTCGACCGGCTGACGCCCTTCGGCGGCGCACGCGGGCGGCAGGCCTTCACGGCGGTCGATCGCGCGCTGGCCGCCATTGATCGCTACGCCAATGCCAAGCTCGTGGCCGACTGGCTCGTTCTCCAGCTCTAGCCATGCCTGACGTGACGCCGCAACCGCTGCGCTTCGTGTCGGTGACGCTCTCCCCGGCAGGGCGCGTGCAGCGCTACGCCATCAACGACGCGGCGGGCTCGCAGCCGCGTCCCGGAGCGCAGGTGATTGTGGCCACGGAGCACGGCCCTGCGGTCGGCACCGTCGCGTCCACCATTCCGCAGGTGGCTGCGCGCCGGGCTGGAGCCGTCGACCCTTCGCACCGTCTGGTCCGGCTCGCGTCGCACGCGGACCTTGCCGCGCGCCGGCGCGACCAGCAGCGCGAGGCGGAGGCGTACCGGCTTGCACGCCTGAAGATTCGTGCGCACGGACTGGCGATGAAGCTCACGCGGGTGGAGCAGGCGTTCGACGGCTCCAGGCTGCTCTTCTATTTCACCGCGGACACGCGCGTCGACTTCCGCGAGCTCGTGCGTGAGCTGGCTGCCGAGTTCCGCACGCGCATCGAGATGCGCCAGATCGGCGTGCGCGATGAAGCGAAGGCGCTCGGTGGCTACGGCACGTGCGGACGTCCGCTCTGCTGCACCACGTTCCTCATGTCGTTCGAACCGGTCTCGATCAAGATGGCCAAACAGCAGGATCTCAGCCTCAACCCCTCGAAGCTCTCCGGACTCTGTGGCCGACTCAAGTGCTGTCTGCGCTACGAACTACCGAACGCCGCTGGGCAGATGCACGGCGGCTGCGGCAGCGAGGGTGGCTGCAATAACCCGTCAGGGTGCGGCACCGGCGGCTGCTCGACCGGCACGTGCGGGTGCCATTGATGAAGCCGCGTATTGCGCTGACCGTCGGCGACCCGTCCGGCATCGGCCCTGAAATCTGCGCCAAGGCGCTGATCGATCCGCGTGTCCTCGAGGTATGCGAGCCGATCATCTACATACCGTCTGGTGCCAGGCGGTTCGAGCCCGGGGTGCTGTCGGCCGAAGCCGGACTGGCCTCGTACGACGTCCTGCTGCGCGCGGTGAAGGACGCGCAGAGCGGGGAGGTGGACGCGATTACCACCGCCCCGGTGAACAAGGAAGCGTTCAAGCTGGCCGGTCTGCACTGGGCCGGGCACACCGACCTGCTGGCACACCTCACCGGCGCGCCGCGCGTGGCGATGATGTTTCACTCCGACGTGCTGCGGGTCGTGCTGGCCACCGTGCACATCGCGCTTGCCGACGTGCCGACGGCGCTGACGCGCGAGGTGATGGCCGAGACGATCCGGCTCGTGGCGCGTGAACTGCCCCGCTTCGGCATTGCCCAGCCGCGCATCGGCGTCGCCGGCCTCAATCCGCACGCGGGCGAACACGGGTTGTTCGGCCGCGAAGAAATCGAGGCCATCGGGCCGGCCATCGAGGAGTGTCGGGCGGAGGGGATCGACGTGACCGGTCCGTTTCCCGGCGACACCATCTTCGTGCGCGCGACGCGCGGCGCCGTCGACGTCGTCATCGCGTGCTACCACGACCAGGGGCTCATCCCGGTGAAACTGCTGGCATTCGGACAGGCGGTGAATGTGACGATCGGCCTGCCGATCATCCGCACGTCCGTGGACCACGGCACGGCGTTCGACATCGCCGGGAAGGGCATTGCCGACCACGGCAGCATGGTGGCCGCCGTGCTGCTGGCGGCGAAGCTGGCCCGTCAGTCGTAGTGTCCGGCTTCAGTCGGACCAGCAATCCAACCTAGAATGAAGGTTGTGGTCTTCGTGCCCTTGCGGCCGGAGACAACCCGCCATGGCTGAGAAGACCGCGCGCGAACTCGCGCAGACCAACATCGCCGAAAACCGCAAGGCGTTTCACGACTACCACATCCTCGACACCTGGGAAGCCGGCATGGTCCTGCTCGGGACCGAGGTGAAGTCGATTCGTGAAGGGCGTGTGAACCTGCGCGACAGCTTTGCCCGCATCGAGCGCGGCGAGGTGTGGCTCTACAACGTCCACATCAGCGCCTACTCGCACCGTGGCTATGCCGACCACGAGCCGCTGCGCCAGCGCAAGCTGCTGATGCACCGAGACGAGATCCGCAAGCTGATTGGCAAGACCACCGAGAAAGGGATGACCATCGTCCCGACGCGCATGTACTACAAGAGCGGGCGCGTCAAGGTGGAGGTCGGGCTGGCGAAGGGCAAGAAAGACTACGACAAGCGCGAGACGGTCAAGCGGCGGGAAGCGGACCGCGAGACGCGCGCCGCCGTGAAGACAGGGCACCGGGACTGAGGGCGTCTGGGCGTCTTCGGCCGGCGTCGCCCCGCCGGGGTTCCAACCGGGCCCGATCGCGGACACAATAGAAACCAATGCGTGCCACGACGCCCGTCCCGCTGCTCGATCTCTCGGCCCAGTACGCGCCGCTCCGAGCACAGATCCTCGCCACCATCGAGCGCGTCTGCGACAGCCAGCGCTTCATCATGGGGCCCGAGGTCACGTCGCTCGAGAGCGAACTGGCGACCCGCATCGGCGTGAAGCACGCCGTGGCCGTCTCCTCCGGCACCGACGCGCTGCTGCTGGCGCTCATGGCGCTCGACATCGGTCCCGGCGACGAGGTGGTGACCACTACCTATTCGTTCTTCGCCACGGCCGGCGCCATCAGCCGCGTCGGTGCGACGCCGGTACTCGTCGACATCGACCCGGTCACCTACAACATCGACCCTGAGGCGATGGCGGCCGCCATCACGCCGCGGACGAAGGCCGTGCTGCCGGTCCACCTGTACGGGCTCTGCGCCGACATGGACGCGATCGTGGCCATCGCCAACCGGGCGGGCGTGCCGATCATCGAGGATGCGGCGCAGGCCATCGGCTCCACCTACAAGGGCAGTCCGGCCGGCGGCATGGGCGCGTTCGGCTGCTTCTCGTTCTTCCCAAGCAAGAACCTCGGCGCGTTTGGCGACGCGGGCCTGGTCACCACCAATGACGCGGCACTCGCGAACAAGGCGCAGCTCCTGCGCATGCACGGTATGGAGCCGAAGTACATCCATCACCTCATCGGCGGGAACTTCCGCTGCGACGCGCTGCAGGCCGCCATTCTGCGCGTGAAGGCACCGCACCTTGCGGCCTGGACGGAGGCGCGCCGGCTGAATGCCCGCCGCTACGCCACCCTGTTCCGCGACGCCGGGTTGCTCGAGCGCGTGGTGCTGCCGGTGGAACCGCAGGGGAGCTATCACATCTACAACCAGTACGTCGTGCGCGTGCCGCGGCGCGACGAACTGAAGGCGTTCCTCGACGCGCGAGGCATCGGCAACGAGATCTACTACCCGGTGCCGTTCCACCTGCAGCCCTGTTTCGCCAGCCTGGGATACGCGCGCGGCGCGTTCCCGCACGCCGAGCGTGCCGCCACTCAGACGATCGCCCTCCCGATCTACGCGGAGCTGTCGTTCGACCAGCAGCGCACGGTGGTGGGCGCCATCGCCGAGTTTCTGGCCGCGGACGGGCAGGCGTCGCCGGCAGGGGCCGGCAGGTGAGCCGGCCGGAGGCGCCCGCCATCGACTCGGCCGGTCGTCTCAGCGGGCCCACGCGCATCTTCATCGGCCTGCTGCTTGGCATCGCCGTCGGCTACTTCTTTCCGACGTTCGCCGTCTCCATCCGTCCGCTGGCCGACATCTTCCTGCGGATGATCAAGATGATCGTCGCCCCGCTGCTGTTCTCGACGATCGTCGTCGGTATCGCCGGAAGCGGTGACCTGAAGTCGCTCGGCCGCATCGGCCTGAAGGCGATCATCTACTTCGAGGTGGCGACCACCGTCGCCCTGGTCATCGGGCTGGTGCTCGTGAACGTCTTCCAGCCGGGGGTGGGGCTCTCGGTGCCGCTCGGGGCCGACACGACGGCGGTGGCCGCGATGCCGCAGGCGCAGCAGCACGTGTGGGACATGCTCCTGCACCTGTTCCCGACCTCGGTCATCGACGCCATGGCCCGCGGCGACATCCTGCAGGTGGTCGTGTTCGCCACCTTCTTCGGCGTCGCCGTCGCCGCCATTGGCGCGAAGGGCAAGGCGGTGTTCGACGTGATGGAGTCGGTGGCGCAGGCGATGTTCCGCGTCACGCACTACGTCATGTGGTTTGCGCCGGTCGGCGTGTTCGCCGCCATCGGCGCCACGGTGGGCGGCAAAGGCATTGCCGTGCTGCTGACGCTCGGCAAGCTTGTGGTGCTGATGTACGCCGGGCTCGCCCTCTTCGTGCTGATCGTCGTGTTCGGTGTGTCGGTGCTGATCCGCGTGCCGTTCCTCGCCTTCGCGCGCGCCATCCGCGAGCCGTTCCTGCTGGCGTTCTCCACCGCCAGTTCCGAAGCGGCGCTGCCCGACGCGCTCGAGGTGATGGAGCGTTTTGGTGTGCCGCGCAACATCGTCGCGTTCGTCCTGCCGACCGGCTACAGCTTCAACCTCGACGGCACGACGCTCTACCTGTCGCTGGCGAGTGTGTTCGTGGCGCAGTTGGCCGGCGTGCAACTGACCATGGGCCAGCAGTTGATGATGATGCTCACCCTCATGCTGGCCTCGAAGGGGGTGGCCGGCGTGCCCAGGGGCGCGCTGGTGGTGCTGACCGGCATGCTGACGCAGTTCGGACTGCCGCTCGAAGGGGCGGCCATCCTGCTCGGCATCGACCAGGTGCTCGACATGGGGCGCACGGGCGTGAACGTCATGGGCAACTGCATCGCCACGGCTGTCGTCGCGCGGTGGGAAGGTGTCTTCGACGACGAGAAGATGCGGGCGTTCAGCGAGGGGCGGGAGGCGGCCTGATGCGGATTGCGGTGGTGGGCGCACGGGGACAACTGGGTGCGGCGATGGCGCACGAATGCGGCAAGCGGCACGAGGTCGTCGCGTTCGATCGTGCTTCGTTCGACGTCACGGACGATGGGGCAGTAGCGGCGGCGATGCGTGGTGCTAAGCCAGACGTCATCATCAACTGTTCGGGTTACAACGCGGTGGACGCCGCGGAAGCGCACCCGGTCGAGGCGCTGAAGGCGAATGCCTTTGCCGTGCGGTCTCTGGCGCGGGCGGCCCGCGAGAGCGGTGCCACGCTCGTGCAGTTCAGCTCGGACTTCGTGTTCGACGGCACCGCGTCAACGCCGATGACCGAGGAGCTGCCGCCTAACCCGCGCAGTACCTACGCTACGTCGAAGCTGCTCGGGGAGTGGTTCGCGGCCGATGCGCCAGTGTCGTACGTACTGCGCGTCGAGAGCCTGTTCGGCGTCGGACCTGGCGGGTCCGACAAGGGGAGCCTGACCTCCATCGTCAACGGCCTGCGCGCCGGCACGGTGGTGAAGGTGTTTGGCGACCGCACGGTCTCACCGACCTACATCGTCGATTGCGCCGCGGCCACGCTTGGCCTGCTCGAGCGGCGCTCGGCGCCAGGCGTGTATCACTGCGTGAACAGCGGGTTCGCCACGTGGCACGAGGTGGGGATGGAGGCGGCACGTCTGCTCGGCGTCGAGCCGCGCTTCCAGGTGGTGGCCGTCGCCGACGTGACGCTGCCCGCTGCACGTCCGCAGTACTGTGCCCTGTCGAATGCCAAGCTGAACCCCGCGCTCGGCTACGTGATGCCGACGTGGCAAGACGCGCTCAGGCGATACCTGAGTCGCTAGTCGCTAGTCGACGACCTGCGACCTGCGACCTGCGACTACTGATTGTTCGGCGATCAGGCGTCAGCAATCAGCCGAGCAATCAGTTTCCCCGCTCCGATGACCGCCACATCGATGCGCTCCATGTGCCCAGCCCCGCTGGTTCGCATCGTACACCGTGGTACACTTCGGGGGTTTTTGTCTGGGTGAATCCGACCGGAGTTTTGAATGGCCAAGCGCGCACTTATCACGGGCATCACGGGGCAGGACGGTTCGTACCTCGCCGAACTGCTGCTCGAAAAAGGGTACGAAGTTTACGGGATCGCCCGGCGGCTCAGCGCTCCGAACAGCTGGCGCATCGATCACATTCTGGACCGCATTACCGTGCGTCCGGGCGACCTGCTCGATCAGTTGTCGCTGCTGAAGGTCATCGACGAAGTCCGGCCCCAGGAGATCTACAACCTCGCGGCGATGTCGTTCGTACCGGCCTCGTGGGATCAGCCGATGCTGACCGGCGAGTTCAATGCGCAGGGCGTGACGCGCATGCTCGACGCCGTTCGCCGCGTCGACCCGAACATCCGCTTCTACCAGGCGTCGTCGAGCGAGATGTACGGCAAGGTGCGCGAGGTGCCGCAGACCGAGCTGACGCCGTTCTACCCGCGCAGCCCCTACGGTGTCTCGAAGGTCTACGGTCACTACATCACCGTGAACTACCGCGAGAGCTACAACCTGTTTGCGGTGTCGGGCATCCTCTTCAACCACGAATCGCCGCGGCGGGGCCTCGAGTTCGTCACCCGCAAGGTGACCGACGGCGTGGCGCGCATCAAGCTCGGCATGAAGCAAACGCTGGGGCTCGGCAACCTCGACGCCCAGCGCGACTGGGGCTTCTCGGGCGACTACGTCCACGCAATGTGGCTCATGCTGCAGCAGGACCGGCCGGACGACTACGTCATCTCGACGGGGATCAGCCACTCGGTGAAGGAACTCGTGCAGATTGCCTTCGAGCGCGTCGGCCTCGACTGGCAGAAGCACGTGCAGCTCGACCCCGCGTTCCTGCGGCCGGCCGAGGTCGATCACCTGCTCGGTGACTGCTCGAGGGCGAAGACGGAACTCGGCTGGGAGCCGAAGGTCGACTTCCGCGGCCTGATTGAGATGATGGTTGACGCGGATATGGCGCGTTTGAGCGGAGGCACGCCGCAGGCGGGGCCGAAGTGACACCAGCCGCCACGCTGCTCGAGCGCATTCGCACGACCGAGGCGCGGATCGGCATCATCGGTCTCGGCTACGTCGGCCTGCCGCTGGCGGTCGAGTTCGCCAAGGCGGGCTTCGACGTCACGGGGTTCGACGTCGACGAGTCGAAGAACGCGGCGATCAACGCCGGGACGAGCTACATCCCGGACGTGCCGGCCGCCGAACTGGCCGCGGTCGTTCACGCCGGCCGCCTGCGCGCGACGAGCGACATGTCGAAGCTCGGCGACATGGACGTGGTCGACATCTGCGTCCCGACGCCGCTGCGCAAGACCAAGGACCCCGACCTCTCCTACGTCGTCAAGGCCGTCGAGGCCGCGGCGAAGGTGCTGAAACGCGGGCAGTTGGTCATTCTCGAATCGACCACGTATCCGGGCACCACCGACGAAGTGGTGCAGCCGATGCTCGAAGCCGGGGGACTGAAGGCGGGCGAAGACTTCCTGCTCGCCTTCTCGCCAGAACGGGTCGATCCGGGCAACGCGCAGTACACGACGAAGCAGATCCCAAAGGTGGTCGGTGGCCATGGCGCGGCCAGTACCGAGGTGGCGGCGGCGCTCTACGGCCGTGTCGTCTCGAGCGTGGTGCCGGTCAGTTCGACGCGCGTCGCCGAGATGGTGAAGCTGCTGGAGAACACCTTCCGGGCCGTGAACATCGGGCTGGTCAACGAAATCGCGTTGATGAGCCGCAAGATGGACATC